>NZ_QYRR01000004.1:0-313486 GCF_003591215.1 Actinomyces sp. 2119 | reverse complement strand
ACCCGGAAGCTAAGCCTGCCAGCGCCGATGGTACTGTCCCCGCCAGGGGACGGGAGAGCAGGACACCACCGAGCACACACCACCCCCCGCCCCGCCCCCCCCGGGGGGGGCGGGGCGGGGGAGCAAAAGAAAAAAAGGGGGGGCGCCGACACCACCCCCCCGGCCACCCCCCGGCCGCCCCTGTCGGCGACGCGGTTGACGAGGGCGCGGCCGTGAGCCGCAGGAACCACCCGCACGGGCAGCCACCCCCACCCCGACCCCGACTCTTCTCGTTGTCGTCCAGGAGCTGGTCCCCCACGAGGCACGCACCCCCCGCCCCCCCCCTTGCGGGGAGGGACCCGCCCCCTCCCCCCCCCCTTTTTTTGTGGGGCAAGGAAGGGGGGGGCGGCCCGCCCGTGCCACCACACGGACCGCGAGCCGGAGGAGCACCCCCCGGCGGCGACACGCCCCCGCACGCGCCCCCCTGCGGGTCCCCCTCAGATCCACGACCCCAGCAGCATGTGCCACCGCCACACCTCGTAGGACACCGTCGTCCCAGTCCACACACACCACCACTCATCTTCTTTGGGTATGCGTGGCGCGTCACCCGTTGTGAGTTCCGGTGGCATAAAACCTGGGGGAAGAGCATGCAGTCTGTCTCACGGCAGACGAGGACGAACGGGCCGGTCTGTGCGCCTCCGCACAGACCGGCCCGCCCAGTTACATTCCTCCGAGTAGTTGCGCAATAAAGATCTTGAGAATCATGGCGACGGGGTAGACCATGGCATAACCCAGCGCGACGCGTGGGTCAGCACCAGTGCGCTCGTTCGCGAAGGCGAGCACAGCAGGCTGAGTCTGCGCTCCTCCTAACAGTCCGGACAGACGCGTGCCGCCCATCCTGACGAGCCAGCGCATTGAGGTGTACAGGCCGCCTCCCGCTATCGTGGTCATGATAAACCCTGTTACCAGGATCCTCCACCAGTCGCCGCCTGAGAACGCTTCCGCAATTTGTCCTCCCGCTGTGACGCCCGCCCGCGCGAGGAAGATGAGCAGGCCGATTTCGGACAGAACTGCGGTCGTGGTAAAAGGAATTGCAGTGACAAAGCTGCCTATGCGACCAATGCGGCCAAAGACTAGGCCCACGAGGAGGGTTCCTGCTGCCGAGCCTATGGAAAAGGTAGCGCCTCCACCCATGGGAATCTGAAGTTCACCTATGAATATACCCAGCGCCATCCCGATGCCCAGGGCAACCGGATTGATGGCTGATAACCCGCGAGAAGAGTCGCCAAAGTATTGGGAGATCTCTTTCATCCTTCCGGTAGGGCCGACCACGCGGACCCTGTCACCTTGCTGGAGAACGAGGTCGGGCGTTCCGACCATGTCCACGTCGCCTCGGCGGACACGCGAGATTGTCGCCTCGAAACGGTGGTCGATGTCCAGATCGGCGATTGTGCGCCCGGCAAGCTTGGGGTCAGACACGGTAATGCGCCGGAAGTCCAGGTAGCGTCGGTCCTCGATAAGCGAGTGAGACGAGCCATGCCCAACAGCCTTGATGGCCTGGTTGACCGCGTCCTGGGTGCCGACGACTGTGACCAGGTCGTCCTTGAACAGACGATCGCTGTTAACTGGTCTCATGATGGGGCCTGTCTCCCCGCGGCGTAGGCGGGAGAACTTGAGCTCTCCGGAGATTCGCTCTCCGATGTCGGCGACGACCGGGCCATCCTCGCGTTCCACTCGGATGGTGCGGTTGATGAGAGGGGAGGGGGCGTCTCGGTCGCTGCGTCGATAGCGCAGGGCGAGGAGGCAGAAGAACAGCATGCCGATAACCCCGTAAAGGTATGAGACGGCATAACCAATCGTAGCGACAGCGGTCCCGTCCGGGTTGCCTGCCGCCGTCGCCGCGTTGCCTGCGGCGGCAAGCGCTGGAGTGTTGGTGAGCGCGCCAGCAAAGGTTCCGGCTATCAGAGCGGAGTCCATCCCGAGTGCTCGGCCGACTGCTACGCCTGCTGCTGCGCTTGCCGTTAGTATGACCAGCAGCAGCGCAAGGGGGCCTGCCGCCGTGCGCAGCACATGAAAAAAGTTAGGGCCTGACTGGACCCCGATGGCGAACGTAAAGATTGTGAGGCCGAGTGTGCTCAACTCGATAGGGATATTCATCTCCACGTTCACTGCGGTACCACACGCCGCCAGGGCGATACCGCAGAAGAGGACGGCTGCGGCTCCAAGGCTGACTCCTCGCACCTTCAGGTGGCCGACGAGCATGCCTACGCCGATGAGCAGGAACAGGACCAGCACCGGGGCCTCGGCCAGGTGTGTCAGGACGTCTGTAACCACAGTGGAGAGCCGCCTCTCAGGTCGTGGGCGCACGGGGCGCAGCGGTCGTGTGCATCGGACGTGGGTTATTGTGGCACCGAACTTGTCCTGGCTCTCGGACCAAGGGCCGTGATGCAGTGGTCCGAGATGCGAGGTGTGAAGGTGGGGCCTACCCTGCTGCCCTGACCCTGCCCTGACCCGCCGTGTCGGCTACGGCGGTGGCTTGTGCGGTCAGGGGCGGGACCGTCCTAGGTGGGGCCCGCACGGAGGTGGACGGGTCCAGGGCGGAGGTGTCTCGTATTTCCCTTGTCCCTGTTTCTCCGTTGCCGACTTCTCCGATACTGCCTCGGAAGGGCTGTCTAGAGCGGCGTGGGCAGGGGCTGGCGACCCTCCACCACGGGGGGCATGCCTCCGCCAGGAGGCTGATCGTCGGCGTCGCATGAGGCGTGGTCCCATATAGTGAGACTAAGCGGAGGTGGATATGGCCTTCAGTCTCGGCGTGATCTAGTCTCTGTCCCTCTGACGTCTCGTCGACGCGGTGAATCACGAGGAACAGGAGTGCGAGCGATGACACGCCACAAGGTTCCACTGGAGAAGGGCCGACAGATGATGACAGGTGCTCAGGCGCTTGTCAGGGCTCTCGAGGAGCTGGGTGTCACCGACATCTTCGGCATGCCGGGCGGCGCTATTCTGCCTTTCTACGACCCTCTGCTCACCAGTGACCGGATCCGGCACGTTCTTGTGCGCCACGAGCAGGGCGCTGGCCACGCGGCAGAGGGATACGCCATGGTGACCGGAAAGCCGGGTGTATGTGTCGTCACCTCTGGGCCGGGTGCGACCAACCTGGTCACGGCAATCGGGGACGCGCACATGGACTCCGTGCCGCTAGTCGCTATTACCGGGCAGGTCGGCAGTCGTAACATCGGCACTGACGCATTCCAGGAGGCCGACATCGTCGGTGCCACCATGCCCTTTGTCAAGCACTCATTCCTTGTCACGCGGCCAGAGGACGTCGTGCCTCGTGTCGCTGAGGCCTTCCACCTGGCTGCAACAGGACGTCCCGGACCTGTTCTTGTCGATGTCGCTAAGGACGCGCAGGAGGGGATGACGGAGTTCTCCTGGCCTCCTGAGACTGACCTTCCCGGCTACCATCTCCCCGGCAGGCCGAACCAGAGGCGTGTTATCCAGGCTGCCGAGGCTGTGGCGCACTCGGAGCGCCCTGTTCTCTACCTGGGCGGGGGTCTCAACCGAGCTGGCGTGCCCGCTGAGCAGCTGACTGAGCTCATCGACCTCATCGGCGCGCCTTTTGTAACCACGCTCACGGCGCTGGACGTGATGCCCTCGGACCACCCGCTCAACCTCAGGATGCCCGGGATGCACGGGACGGTAGCGGCTGTGGGCTCCCTGCAGCGTGCTGATCTTATCGTCTCTCTGGGGGCGCGCTTCGACGACAGGGTCACGGGTAGACCTGCCAGCTTCGCCCCTCGCGCTGCGGTCGTCCATGTGGATATCGATCCTGCGGAGATATCGAAGATACGAGCAGCGGACGTCCCTATCGTCGGTGACCTGACTGACGTCGTACCGGCCCTGACCGCGGAGGTCCGGGATCTGTTTGGCAGGGAGGGTCGTGTTGACATAGGTCCGTGGCGCACTGAGGTGGAGCGTATCGTCGCCACCTATCCCACTGACTGGACGGATACCGATGACGGTCTTCTCCAGCCTCAGGAGGTGATCAACCACCTGGTCGGAGCCGCAGCCGAGGACACGATCTGGGTCACGGGTGTCGGCCAGCACCAGATGTGGGCCGCTCACTACCTGCGCTTCAATCGGCAGCACACGTGGCTGACCTCGGCAGGAGCCGGGACGATGGGCTACGGCGTTCCTGCTGCTATGGGGGCCAAGCGGGCCTGCCCGGACCGTCCTGTGTGGCTGATTGACGGCGACGGCTGCTTCCAGATGACGAACCAGGAGTTGGCTACCTGCGCCCTCAACGACATCCCGATCAAGGTCGCGGTCATCAACAACTCCTCACTAGGTATGGTCCGGCAGTGGCAGACCCTGTTCTATGGTGAGCGCTACTCCAGCACCGACCTTCACACTGGTGCGGACACGGTGCGTGTTCCTGACTTCGTCAGGCTGGCTGAGGCATATGGTGCGGTGGGGCTGCGCTGTGATCGGCTGGAAGACGTTGACGACGTTATCGCACAGGCCAACTCCATCAACGACAGACCGGTTGTCATTGACTTCATCGTGTCAGCAGATGCCCAGGTATGGCCGATGGTGGCTGCTGGTGTGTCCAACGACGAGATCCAGCACGCTCGGGGCATGAGCCCCCAGTGGGAAGAGGAGTGAGGTACGTGAGCCAGAAGCACACGCTGTCCGTCCTAGTGGAGAACAAGCCCGGCGTCCTCACGCGTGTCTCAGCCCTGTTCACGCGCCGCGGCTTCAACATTCACTCCCTGGCTGTCGGACCTACTGAGCACGAGGACGTGTCGCGCATTACGGTGATCGCTGACACCGAAGGACTTGCCATGGAGCAGGTCATCAAGCAGTTGAACAAGCTTGTGAATGTCCTCAAGATCGTCGAGCTTGAGCCCGATACGTCGGTAGCGCGTGAGCTCTACCTGGTTAAGGTGCGAGCTGACGACTCCAACCGGACGGCGGTCCTGCAGGTCGTTGACCTGTTCCGAGCGCACGTCGTTGACGTGGCCCCGTCGTCGGTCGTTATTGAGACTGTCGGCTCAGAGTCCAAGGTCAGGGCGCTGCTGACGGCGCTGGAGCCGTATGGTGTCAAGGAGATTGTCCAGTCCGGTACCGTAGCCATTACGCGTGGTCCGCGTTCCATCACCGACCAGCTCAAGGAGAAGTGAGAATCAACCATGGCAGCTGAGAAGTTCTACGAGGATGATGCCGACCTCTCCGTCATCCAGTCCAAGAAGGTCGCCGTTATCGGCTACGGTTCCCAGGGGCACGCCCACGCCCTGAACCTGCGCGACTCCGGGGTCGAGGTGGCTGTGGGGCTGAGAGAAGGGTCGTCCTCTGTGGCCAAGGCCCAGGAGGCGGGGCTTCCTGTCAAGACTGTGGCAGAGGCAACAGCGTGGGCTGACGTCGTTGTCGTCCTGGCGCCGGACCAGGTGCAGGCCACGCTGTACTCCACTGAGATCGAGCCTCACATCAGGCCCGGCTCGGCTCTTCTGTTCTCCCACGGCTTCAATATCCACTTCGGCTACATCAAGCCGTCGGATGACATCGACGTCGTCATGGTCGCTCCCAAGGGCCCAGGGCACACGGTACGTCGTGAGTTCGAGGCTGGTCGCGGCGTGCCGGTCCTGGTCTGTGTGGAGCAGGACTCCTCCGGCTCGGCCTGGGACCTGGTGCTGTCCTATGCCAAGGCTGTGGGTGGGACCCGGGCGGGTGCGATCAGGACGACGTTCCGTGAGGAGACCGAGACGGACCTCTTTGGTGAGCAGGCAGTTCTGTGCGGAGGCGTCTCCCAGCTGATCCAGTACGGCTTCGAGACCCTCACGGAGGCTGGCTACCAGCCTGAGATGGCCTACTTTGAGGTCTGCCACGAGCTGAAGCTCATTGTGGATCTTATTGTCGAGGGTGGCATCTCCAAGCAGCGCTGGTCCTGCTCCGACACGGCGGAGTATGGTGACTACATTTCGGGGCCGCGGGTCATCACCCCAGACGTGAAGGAGCACATGAAGGAGGTTCTCTCCGATATCCAGGACGGGACCTTTGCCAAGCGTTTCATGGATGACCAGGCCGCGGGTGCCCCGGAGTTCAAGAAGCTGCGGGCTGCTGGCGAGTCGCATCCCATTGAGGCGACAGGACGCGAGGTGCGTTCCATGTTCGCCTGGCGGGCGGACGTGGACAAGGACTACACAGAGGGTTCTGTCGCGCGCTGAGACCGGTCACGGCCGCCTCGCTTCTGGTCTGGTTCTGCCAGAACAAGGCCGGTGCTGGACAGAGGCGAGGCGGTGTCCCGGTGCTCCTACCGTCCCGATACGTGCAGCGGCGTCCCCGAGATGCAGCACTGAGGACTGCTGAACGTGACCCCGCTACCCTTCAACCCACCATCTGAGACCGCTGCCCACCTGCCGTTCCCGCAGCGTAGGCTTCCGACATGACGACGATCAGCCTGGCAGTTATTCCTGGTGACGGCATCGGCAAGGAGGTCGTCCCTGAGGGCATGAAGGTTCTGGACGCCGTCCTCAAAGGTGCAGGTGTGGACCTGGTGACCTCGTACTACGACCTAGGCGCCGAGCGCTGGCACCGTACCGGTGAGACGCTCACGGACGACGACCTGGAGTCCATCAAGCAGCATGACGCGATCCTCCTTGGTTCTGTGGGGGACCCGTCTGTGCCTTCGGGGATTCTGGAGCGCGGGCTGCTGCTGCGCCTGCGATTTGCCTTGGACCACTACGTCAACCTGCGTCCGTCCCGGTACTACCCGGGTGTTCCGACACCGCTGGCTGATCCTGGTGAGATCGACTTTGTCGTGGTCAGGGAGGGAACAGAAGGACTGTACTGCGGTAATGGTGGGACAGTCCGTGCGGAAACCCCTCAGGAGATTGCGACAGAGGTGAGTGTCAACACGGCCTTCGGGGTGGAGCGTGTGGTGCGGTACGCCTTCGCCAAGGCCGCGGTCCGGCCTGCGCGGCATCTGACCCTGGTCCACAAGCACAACGTCCTCGTCTATGCTGGCGACCTGTGGCGTCGCACCGTAGAGGCGGTCTCTGTGGACTATCCTGAGGTCCAGGTTGACTATGCCCACGTGGACGCTGCCACAATTTACATGGTCACCGACCCGGGACGTTTTGACGTCATCGTCACCGACAACCTGTTCGGGGACATCCTCACCGACGAGGCAGGTGCGGTTACTGGCGGCATCGGGCTGGCGGCATCGGGCAACATCAACCCGACAGGCGACTTCCCGTCAATGTTTGAGCCGGTGCACGGGTCTGCTCCGGACATTGCAGGACAGGGGATCGCGGATCCCACTGCTACAGTCCTGGCTGTAGCACTCATGCTGGACCACCTCGGTCACCAGAAGGCGGCGCAACGGGTGGAGGCTGCTGTCGAGCAGGATATGAGGACGCGTGTCGGCACTGTGAGCCGCTCCACCAGCGATATTGGTGACGCTATCGCTGAGGCGGTAGGTCGCTAGGCCGGAGTGAGTACAAGAAGTCGGGGCACAAAGAATTGCTCTATGCACAGCGCAGTGAGAACTGCCCTTGGACCTGGTAGGGATCAGGGCCGCGGCCGGTGGCCGCTGATGATGAGGTAGGCCGACGGCGCCAGAATCCGAGAAGCGCTGCTACGCGGAGGCTCGCGGCGGTAGAGTGTATCTCATGACCGAGACTGCTGGCTCCGCCTACGACCGTCCGTCCACGCCTCTGGAGCATGCTGCGGCCGCCCCGGTGCCAGATGCTGACTCCCTGGCGGGTCGTTTCGTGCTGAATCGTAGTGCCAGTCCTGCCTCGGCTGCCGAGCGGGCGCAGGCGCTTCAGGACCTGCACTTCGGCTCGGCCTTTACGGACCACATGGTGCACGCCCGGTGGACTCGTGCGGCTGGGTGGCAGGACCACGCGGTCATCCCCTACGCTCCTGTGACCCTCTCCCCGGCGGCGGCGGTCTTGCACTATGCCCAGGAGGTTTTTGAAGGTATCAAGGCTTACCGCCATGCCGACGGGACGGTGTGGACGTTTCGGCCCCGGTACAACGCGGTACGCATGAACGCCTCGGCACGCCGCATGGCCCTTCCTGAGCTACCCGAGGAGGACTTCATCGCCTCCTTGGTGGACCTGGTCCGCGTGGAGCACCTCTGGGTCCCTGAGGGCGCTGGGGAGTCCTTGTACCTGCGCCCCTTTGCTTTTGCCTCCGAGCCCTTCCTGGGAGTACGGGCCTCCGAGGTGGTGGACTACTACGTCATCGCTTCTCCGGCGGGCAGCTACTTCCCGCACGGGCTGGAACCGCTCAGCATCTGGGTCACGACGGGGTACCACCGGGCGGGACGGGGTGGAACCGGGGCGGCCAAGACGGGAGGGAACTACGCGTCCTCGCTGCTGCCCCAGCAGGAGGCCTACTCCCAGGGCTGCGACCAGGTCTGCTTCCTTGACGACGTGACCCGGAGCAGCGTCGAGGAGCTGGGGGGCATGAACATCATGGTCGTCAATGCTGACGGCACAGTACGTACTCCGCGACTTACCGGCACCATCCTTGAAGGCTCGACCCGATCGGCTATCATGACGCTGCTTCGGGAGGAGGGGCGCCCCGTAGTCGAGGAGACCATCACCCTGGCCGGGCTGCTGGAGGACATCCGTGATGGGCAGGTGTCGGAGGTCTTTGCCTGCGGAACGGCTGCGGTAGTAGTGCCGATCGGTCGGCTGGCAGGTGAGGACTTCGAGGTCACGATTGCCGGGAGTCAGGTGTCGCGGCAGGTATACGAGCGCCTGACGGGAATCCAGTACGGCACACGCGAGGACACTCATGGCTGGATGTACCGGCTGGTCTGATCTGCCTTTACGCTCTCTGCTCTGCGGGTGGCCCGTCTGGGGGGAGCGCTGCAGCTGTCTGTCACAGACTTGTTCTCCGTCCATCTCGCTCGTTGCGGGTCATGCGCACCAGGGCGTACCCGCAGGCGGCCAGGACGACGACGCCCATAAGGACATTGGCATAGGTGCCGCCGAGCTGGAAGACCAGCATGGAGGTTAAGACCACGCCAATGGCGGCAGAAGGTCCCCGGTAGTCCACTCGCATGCCGATCTCTCTGCGAAGACGGTAGAGCATGTAGGCGATACCTGAGCTGTAGCCGACAACGGTGGACAGGCAGGCACCGACGAGGCCTCCCAACTGGACCATGGGTACGACACACACCATGTTGACCGCCCCCGCAATCCCGATGGCCCACAGGGTCTCCCTGTTCTTCTCGATCGCGTAGAAGATGTTCACCATGAAGTTGGAGTACCCGCTGAGCGTTGACACAGCGAGAGCAAACGGGACGACCGTCATCGCCTGCGAGTACTGGGGGTCAGTGACCAGCGGGAACACGATCTTCATAGCAGGGACAAGCAGGGCCAGGCCTAGGAACAGCGCCGTTCCGTAGACAGCCGTGGCGCGCCCGAAGAACTCGCTATGTGCCCGCGACCTCTCAAAGGCGAGGTCCTGCCAGGCGTAGGTCATGGCCATGATGACGAGCATCATGACTGAGCCGAAGCGCATGGCAATGGCGAACAGGCCGTTCTGGGACAGGTCAAGGACCGCGCCAACCACGGCACGGTTCATGGAGTTGATGGTCCAGTAGACGAGGGCGTTGAGCCCAACCGGTACGGCCAGGACCAGCATGGACCTGGCTGAGGGCACCACTCCCCACCCCCAGTCGCTGGTCAGCATCTTTCTCAGGACCCCCGCGCGGAGTTCGATATAGGCGATCTCGCACAAAAAGGCGACGATCGTGGACACGTAGAGGGCTCGGAAGTCCCAGGAGAGACCGACCAGAAGAAGGACGTTCATGGCCATCATGACTAGGGAGGCGATCACCCCGGAGATGGCGTAGTCCCAGTTGCGCCTCATACCGCGGCAGGCGTGCTTGTACACGTACTCGATGTTCTGGACGATGCCAAGGAGTGCGATCAGGCCGATGTACCTGATGTCGAGCAGCAGCGTCGTGGCGACAAGAAGCAGTATATAGGCGGCTGTCGAGCCGAGGAATACAAGCGACCCCGCCTGCAGCGCCCGGACCTCCTCCTTCCTGCTCTTGTACATCTGTCTCAGGATGACCACCCATATGTTCAGGAAGAGCCCTTCACATATAACGGTCAGGTAGGTGATGCTGAGATCGTAGTAGCCGAAGTCGGCGGGAGGGACGACCGCCGTGTACAGCGGGAGCATGATGAAGGCGATCAGCTTTGACAGGACTGTTCCCAGTACAAAGATTCCTGAGTTCCTCAGGAACCGCCATAGCGTCCCCATCACGACTCCTTCGGTGTATCTGCTGCGAGAAGCTCCTGAAACCGGGGAAGTGCGGTTCCGGCGTCGAACGGTGAGCCCTTGACGGCATTTGGTCGCCTGGGTGACGCGCCGGGATCCACGGCTGCGATAGCCTGAGCCCACGGCGCAGGCCCCCTTGCCAGGTCCAGTACCGTGACCTGTCCGCCGACCTGTGCGCTGGTGCTGACTGCTTGTGACAGGAGCAGCGGCAGCCCGGCCGCCTGGGCCTCAAGCGCTGTGTAGGGCAGGCCCTCAAAGGTCGAGGGAAGAATCATGACGTCCGCAGCCTGCAGGAGGTCAGGTACGTCCTTGCGGGGGCCTAGAAAAGTGACCATGTGGTCGAGGGACATCCTCTGGACGTCAGCAGCGAGGTTCTCACGGTAGGGCCCGTCACCGCACAGGAGCAGCTGGGCGCGTACCCCCATGGCTCGTAGCTCCTCCATAATGCGAAGGTCGAAGGCGTGGTTCTTTGCCGGCCCCAGTCGTGCGACGTGGACAACGGCTCTCTCCTGAGGGTGCAGCCCCAGTTGCCTGCGCACGCGGGCACGCCGGTCCGCGTCGAAGGAGAAGGGGTCTGGGTCGAAGATGTTGGGAACGAACGTCCACGCCGTGTCGCCGAAGAGCCACTGTGCCGCCTCCGCCGAGCAGGCGTAGCGGCGATTTGCGTACAGACCGGTGAGTGGGCGCTGGAGGTGGTGAAGTATACCTGACACCCTCCCCGACATATTTGCCGACGAGTGGGAGTGAAGTACTCGCACTGGTACTCCGACTGCCCTGGCGGCGACAAGAGGCTCGATACTGCTGATAACCGTCTGGTGGAGCCACACGGCGTGAAAGCCTCCTGTGCGCACCAGCCGGGATACTGCGCGCACGTAGCCTATGGGGTGCTGCCGCCTTGCGGGGACCCTGGCTATCCTGGCGCCGAGCGCCAGGAGCTCCTCCTGGTGTGCCACGTCGTCACGGTCCACCAGGAAGGTAAAGCTGTAGCTGTCCTTGAGCAGGCGGAACGCGGAGAGGATAAACGCCTCCTTGCCTCCGGCGTTCTCGGTCATGCCGCCGACAAGCACCCGGAGACGGTCTGGTGAGCTAGATGACGAGGCCTGAGCCACGTGGCGTACCTTCTTTCTGGAGCTTTCTGGGGACTTGTCGAGGCTGGAACTGGAAGGTGTACCCTCTGGGCGCTCTGCGGAAGCCAGACGTGCGGACGTGGTGGGAGCTGCTGTGCTGCTGCGTCCTACGCTGTCCTGCCACGTTGCCTGAGGAGCCGCCTGCGGGGCCGGTAGCCGATCTGTCTCCTGCTTCTGAGGGTCTCCATGCCGCGGGATATCCACACGACCCCGACTATGGTGGCCAGCGCCATGATCGTGGTCGGGGCCACCAGGACGCCGATGAAGTCAGCGGCCGGGCCGCGGGGCAGCCATATCAGTGACGGAAGCATGAGCATGCGCAGGGAGTTGGAGATGTAGGAGGTGCTGGCCAGCCCGTCGACGTAGCGCAGCACGGCACCGACGACGAGGGCGAGGCCGAGGACGCCAGCCATCCCGTACTGGACGTAGCCCTCGGCAAGGTAGGACGTCCCGGTGCTCACCCCGGTCAGGTAGGCATGGTCGCCCAGGGCGATGCGGGACAGTGAGTGCGACAGCGACCCTCCTATCTCTGCCCGCTCGAAGGAGTTTCCTTGCAGGGAGGGTAGGCCGAGGAGACGTCCGACCAGGCCGTAGTGGGCGAAGTAGGCCAGGTAGAACTGCTCGGGGAGGCGGTCGCCGAACACCACGACGTTGTCGATTACCCGCACGGAGACCCCCTGGTTGTAGAGGAACTCCACGATGGAAGAGGAGCTGCCGTTGCCACGGAGGCTCTCCATAGCCGTGAACAGGAGCATCAGGGCCGCGGCGCTCAGGGAAGCGGTCAGGGCCGTGCGCCGGGTAAACCATCCCTTACCCGGGTCTATCCGGTTGCGCAGAACGACGTAGCACACGACGATGATTGCGAACACGGTGAACTCCCGGCGCACACCCACCATGAGGTACAGGCTCTTGATGACGGCCAGCAGGGACGTGGGCAGGATCATCTCGTTGCGCGACGGCATCGTGGCCAGGTAGATGAGGTAGGCGATAAACGCGAAGTCGGAGGAGTACTCCCCGAGCAGGTTGAGGATCCCCGAGTTCTGGTCGATGTAGTCGGTGGTGTAGAGGCTGAGGTACCCCGAGATGCCGGTCCTGGCGATCGTGGAGACCAGCCAGAACGTGCTGATCGGAAAGCTGAGGACAATGACGGCCAAGGAGGCGGACCTGACGTGTGCCCGGTCGTGCAGCGCCTGGGCAGCCCACGACCGGGCACGTATGACGGCTGCCCTGCCGCGCTGGCTGCTGCTGCGTGCGGCGGCGACGTAGCGTGGCATCCCGGGGAGGCCGGCAAGGAAGTACCCTGCTGCGGATGCTGCCAGACCAACCAGAAGAATAGTGACGGTCGTCGGAAGCGCGGCGGGCTCGGCGCGCGAGGAGGAGTAGTGAAAGACTCGCTCCAAGGTCGCCTGGCTGAGAAGCAGCAGGAAGAAGGAGACAAGGAACCCGCTGAAGAACACGGAGCGCCGTCGAGGGCTCAGGCTGTACAAGAGCAGGTTGAGCCACAGGAACAGCAGGCCGCCCCACCGCCAGTCGCACTGCCCCCACAAGATCATAAAGGTCAGGGCCAGGTTCGCGGTCAGGACCCTGAGCGCCCGCTGGCCCGGGGGCGCCTGCCTACTGGCTGACGGAGCTGCGGTGGTGCTGCGTGGTACCAGGGAGGACCTAGGCGCGAGCAGGCTCATCGTGATCCTGGCAGTGCCGTACGTGCTGCGTGGCACACCCGGGCGATGTCGTCGTCGGTCAGTGCCATGTGCAGGGGCAGGGTCACCTCCGTGGCGTAGAAGGAGGCCGCGTGCGGGTACCGGCTGATGTCGAGGCCGAGCCTCTTGTAGGCAGTCAGCATGGGCAGTGGCTTGTAGTGGACGTTTGTCGCGACACCACAGTGCCGCATCTGGTCGATGAAGGCGTTGCGCTCCTCGACGCCAGGCACGGGAAGCGTAGCGATCGCAAGGTGGGCGCTGGATCGCAGTCCGGGCTGCTGGTGGGGGAGCAGGGTGATACCGGTGTCGCTGAGCCCTTCCTGGTACAGCGACACCATCTTCAGCCGACGCTCGACAATACTGTCATAGCGTGCCAGCTGGGACAGCCCCAGCGCGGCCAGGACGTCGGGCATGTTGGCCTTCCAGCCCAGGACCTCGATGTCGTACTCCCACGACGTCCCCGTGGTCTTGGCTAGTGCGTCCTTGGACTGACCGTGAAGGGACAGCAGGCGCAGCGAGCGCTCGATGTCGTCATGGTCGGCGGGCAGCCCGGTGCGCCACTGCAGCGCCCCGCCCTCGGCGGTGGTCAGGTTCTTGACGGCGTGAAAGGAAAAGGCAGTAAGATCTGCCACCTCGCCCACGGCAGCGTGGTCCAGGCGCGCTCCCAGGGAGTGGGCGGCGTCGGCAATGAGGACTGGACGATCCAGCCGCTGCTGCAGGCCCCCGGCACGGCTGCCCTGCCCGGTGAGGGCTTCAGCCAGGGGCCTGGTGTCGAAGGGGACACCGGCCAGGTCGACGGTGATGACGGCCTTGGTCCTGGGTGATACAGCAGCGAGAACTCGCTCGGGCGAGGGGGTGCAGGAGCCTGGCTCGGTGTCCACCACGACGATGGACGCACCCACGTGGTGGACCACGGCGGCGGTGGCTGTGTAGGTGTAGGCGGGGACGATAACCTCGTCGCCGGGGCCGACGTCGCACAGTCTCAGGGCCAGCTCGAGAGCGGCCGTCGCCGAGCTGAGGGTCACGGTGCCTGCGCAGCCGGTGTAGGCCGTCAGGGCGGCCTCGAACTCGCGCCCGACGGGGCCTGTCGTGATCCAGCCGGAGCGCAGTACCGAGACGACAGCCTCAATGTCGTCCTCGGTCAGGGTAGGTGGGGAGAATGGGATCATGACGTCACTCCTCAGTCGGTGTCGGTGCTGGATGCTGCCTCGTGGGTGTCCTCACCATGGGCGGCCCAGGACGGGCACGGCTGCGGGGACGCCTCAGTGCTGGCACGGAGCGGTGACGACGTTGTCTGACTGTGCTGATCTCGATCGGATGTCTCCGTTCATGTTGCGGTGGTTGCTGCGGAGCCGGTGCTATAGCATCTTCTCGGTTTGGCCATAGGTCTTGGCCGCACCATGTATGACGTGTACGAAGGAAGCTCTGCACTATGGGTAGACGGGCGCTCGCGGTGGTTGGGCTGCAGCCTGCCGCGGCAGGCTGCAGCGACAGCCAGGACATCTGGGACGGGACACGGGGATGAGCGTGACACCGTCGGCACAGCCACCACAGGCAGTATCGCCAGGACACAGCGGAGTCAGAGGCGGCGTGGTGGCGGCGCCCGCGTCGGTACCAGGCAGGCCCGCGCGCCGTGCGGAGCGGACCTTTCACGTGCTTGTTGTCGCACAGGGCGACTGTGGCCCGCTCCTGGAGACAGCTGCCGAGGCGGCTCAGGTCCTGCGTCGGCTCGGTGTCGACGTGCGTGTCAGGGCGCGTGGCCTCCCCGGCGTCGACAGCGCCTGCCTGCAGTGGGCCGACAGTGTCCTCCTGCAGCAGGCCCGCCCCGACGGGGCTGCCAGTGCCGCGCAGGTCAGTGCGTGGATCGGGGCGGTCCAGGACTCCGGTAGGACCGTCGTGTGCTGCCAGCCCGGGGAGCCCGACAGCCTTGCCCTGCGGTGGCTGGCAGGAGGGACCGGAGTCACCCCTGCGGGGTAGCCCCCGGTCGACCGTCCCGACCGTGTCGCGATCGTTCTTCATGCCGCCTCGTTGAACTCTCCGTACCGTACCCGCGACAGGAACGACGAGGGCACGTCGTTGAGCACGACCCCGCTTATCTCGTGGCTCTCGCGTCGCAGGGCCTCGGTGGCGTGCTCCAGCTGGTCGGTCGTGGTCTGCTTGAAGCGGGCGACGACGACGATGCGGTCGACCAGCCGGGAGACGAGAAGGCCCTCGGCACCTGGGTAGAGGGCGGGTCCGGCGACAATGACGCAGCGGTCCCGGGACAGCACCGACAAGGCCTCCTCCATACGAGGGGATGCCAGCAGTGCTGTCGGGTCCGAGGCGGCGGCTCCAGCCTTCATCACCAGAAGACCTGGCACCTCGGAGCCTGCTACGGCGTCACTCAGGCGGCTCTTGCCCTGGAGCACCTCCGACAGGCCCGGTTCTGTCAGGGGGCGTCCCGTCTCTGTGCTGCGCATCCTGGCATCGACCAGGACGGTGGGCTGGCCGGCCAGCGCCGTGGCTCGTGCCAGCTCCAGGGCAACTTTCCAGGCACCGCAGTCTCCGGCAGCCGAGGCTACTAGCACCGTGCGAGCAGGCAGGCGTCCCGAGCCTGTGTAGAGCACCAGCTCTCGGATCCTGGCCAGCAGGCGGTCCGTGTCCCGTGTCAGCTTGACAGGAAGGGCACCTAGTGCAGGAGACTCAGCAGCGCGTGAAGCCTCTCCGATGCTCTGAAGGCGGTTGTCCATGACCGAGGCCCCGAACACGAGGAGGAAGCCCACCAGAAGGCCCCCGACGGCTCCGAGGCCGATGTAGCGCCCCGGTGAGGGGCTGACGGACACGCCCGAGAGCTCCGCCGACGCCAGGGGGACGACTGTCACGGGTGACACCTCGCCCTCCAGCCCCCTGATCTCCTCCGCTGAGTGAGTAATCACGGCGTCGGCGATCTGCAGGGCGTCCTCCCGGGAGGAGGCTGTCACCGTCACGTTGATTGTTACCGTACCGGTGACGTTGGTGGCCGTGATGTTGGAGGCCAGCTGCTCCGGTGTCTCGTCGAGACCCAGGTCGTTGATGACTGCCTGGGCCAGCCGTGTCGAGGTGAAGATCGGGACGACAGCGGTTGCCTTCTTCTCCGCGAGGTCGGCTGCGTCGGAGTACCTCGTCGTCATGGTGTCCTCGTCACTGACGGCGACGGACACGTAGGCGCTTGAGCTGGCGGTGTAGGTGGTGGGCGTGAGGTAGAGGAGCCCGGCTGCCACGAGGACGCCTAGCACGGGCAGCAGGAGGACTGTGCCGATGCGTCGCCGTGCCAGCGCGAGAAGATCCCAGAGTTCCATGGTCGAGGTCAGGTCCTGTTCTGTGGGTCCGTGTCGTGGAGGTGCAGGTGGCGGGGCAACGGGGCGGAGTTAGTGCGAGACTGCCTCGTGCGACATGGCGACAGGCTGGGCCTGCTCCTCCTGCTGTGCGGCGGTGATGTCCTTGGCGTCCTTCTCGACGTGCCTGGCGTCGGCCGCAGCGCCGTAGGCCCACTCCCGGACTGTGTCGAGCCTGTGCGGGGCGACCGGCTCCACCCGTACGTGGCTGATAAGAGGGTGGAAGGGGCGGATGCCGTCCTCGTCGGTGGCGATGAGGTCCTCAGACAGCTTCTCGCCCGGTCGCAGGCCGGTGAACTCGACCTCCACGTCGTTGCCCGACTGGGCGATGAGCCTCTGGGCGACGTCAAGGATCCGGACGGGCTCCCCCATGTCCAGGACCATCGTGTCCCCAGGGCGGCCGATGGCTCCGGCGTGGAGGACCAGCTGGCACGCCTCGGGGATAGTCATGAAGTACCTCTCCACCCGCGGGTCGGTCACCGTGACGGGGCCGCCGCTGTCGATCTGGTGCTTGAAGGTCCACAGCATCGAGCCGCGTGAGCCCAGGACGTTGCCGAACCGGACCGAGACGAAGCGCAGCCCGTTCTCCAGGGCGATAGAGGTGGTCATCTGCTCGGCGACGTGCTTCGTGCGCCCCAGGACCGAGGTTGGGTCGGCCGCTTTGTCAGTGGAGATGTTGACCAGGGTCGTCACGGCTGTCTCCTCGGAGAGCTCCAGGACGTTCTTCGTGCCAAGCACGTTGGTCTTCCACCCCTCGTCAGGGTACTGCTCCAGCAGCGGCAGGTGCTTGAGGGCCGCGGCGTGGAAGACCACCTCGGGACGGTGCTCCTGGAACACCTGGCGCAGGGCCTCCTTGTCACGGATGTCGCACAGGACGATGTCCCGCGTGTCCAGCAGGCCCTTGTTGTAGATGTCCAGCTGGATCGTGTGGAGAGCGGACTCGTCACGGTCGAGCAGCACAAGGTCCCGTGGGCCGATACGGTGCAGCTGGCGGGCGATCTCGGACCCGATCGAGCCCCCTGCGCCGGTGACCAGCACCGACCTGCCCGCGACGTAGTCGCTGATCCTTGACAGGTCGATGTGGACCTCGCGCCTGCCCAGCACGTCAGTCAGGTCGATGTCCTTGATGTCTGAGAACTGGATCCGGCGTCGGGCGATCTCGCGCACCGGCACGATGGTCATCGTCTTGATCCCGTTGCGGGCGCACTCCTGCGTGACCTGCTTGAGCCGCTCGGTGGGAAGGTCGGCGATCGCGATGATCACGGTGCGTACGTCCTTCTGCTGGCAGCAGGAGACCAGCGAGTCGATGGTGCCCAGGACAGGCACGCCGTGCAGACGCAGGTACTTCTTCGTCGTGTCGTCGTCGACCAGACCGACAGGGACGAAGGGGGATGCGGCGTCGTTCTTGGTCAGGCGGACGATCTGCCCGCCGACCTCCCCGGCTCCCAGGATGATGACCCGGTCCCGGTTGTGCGCGGCGCGCTGGTAGGCCTGTGCCCTGGCGTAGGTACGGCTCACCCGCACGGTGAAGCGTGCCAGCAGGGCGATAGCCAGGCTGGCCCAGGGGATCGCCACGATGGCGAGCACAGAGACTGTCTGGTTGGTGGCGGCTGACCACACGGTGACGGCTAGTGCGCCTGCCAGCGTGGCGACGGCGTACTGGCAGGCAAGCGCGGTGGCCTCCTCGAAGGAGGCGGTGCGGAACCGCCTCCGGTAGGTGAGCAGGACCAGTCTCCCCAGCAGCAGGTTTGTTGCCGCTGCGGTGAGCAGGAACACGATGATGGCGACGGTAGGGAGGGCTGCTGGGGTGGTATTGAGGCCGTGCACCATGAGCCCCGACACGATCCAGCCCAGTGTGTCGGTCGTCGGGGCGATGACGGCCTGCCTGTTGCTGATCCTCATCTGCTGAATACTCGCTTTCGGGTCCCGGGTCGCCTGGTGGCGACCTGCGCTGTGTGCTGCTGCGCTCCGGGTGCATAGCGTGCCGACGACCGGCAGGGTCCGGTCGGGGCGGCCGGGCAGCGCCAGGAAGGGGGCAGTAACATCACCATAACTATGTCACACTTTCTGGGTGGGGCAATGTATCTGTCTGGGAGAAGTCCGACAGCGGTGTTCTATGCGGCCC
Organism: Actinomyces sp. 2119; assembly: GCF_003591215.1. Lineage (NCBI taxonomy): Bacteria > Bacillati > Actinomycetota > Actinomycetes > Actinomycetales > Actinomycetaceae > Actinomyces > Actinomyces sp. 2119. The sequence continues at coordinate 294,894 of NZ_QYRR01000004.1, read as the reverse complement.
TTGACCGGCTGATCTGCGTGAAGAACGTCCTGCTGGTACCTGGATTCATTCACGGCGCTTCTCTCGCGGTGATGTCCGTGGTGTTTTTTGCCACACCGTTGTGCCGCGAGGGTCTCCTGGCTCTCGGTTTCGGCAGGTCGGCTCCTTCTGCCGCTGTTACTCCCGCCTTGGCGCCCCTACGTCTGGTGCTGTCGTTCGGGCTGTGCCCGCCGGGCTCCTGTCGGCGTGTCGCGCCAGACTAAAACGGGTGCACCTGCTCCTGTCGCCGGAGCTGACCCTATCAGCAGTTCAATGGTCGAGTGTTCTCTCTGGAAATTTTGAGCGTTATTTCAGTGGGCGGTCACGGAATTGTGTTTCATGCCCCACTGGTCGCATTTCTGGTTGAGGAAACCTCTAAATGTGGCGGTTGCCTGGTCCGCTCTCCTGCTGATCAAGTGTCGATGAAAAGAATGCGGTGTGATGCCTGTCTTTGCTTGTGCGGGTTGTTTAGCGGGCACCGTATCTGGAAGGATCTGACAGCTGTGCCCTGGTTGTGGTGGTGGAATCCGCGGGCGTTGTGCAGGTGCTGCTGCTACAAGCCGGGTGGCGGCTGTCCCCACCCACCACCGACCCCCGGTGGTGGGTGGGGACAGCCGCCACCCTGGGGTGCTACCGGTGGCTGAGCCCCGTGAGCTCCGCCGCGAAGGTCGTGTACAGGTGCCGAGCGTCGCAACGCTCCTGCCAGGTACGGCGGGCCGCCTGGCGCAGCCGCGTGTAGTCACCGTCATCCATGGTGGCTATGCGCTCCACGGCCTGTCGGACCTGCTCGGGGGAGGGGTCGGCGGGAAGCAGGATGCCGTTGACCCCGTCGAGGACGATCTCCCCGGTGCCGCCGACGTCCGTGGCGATGACTGGTATCCCGGTGGACATGGCCTCCATGATTGAGACGGGGACGCCCTCCGAGGAGCTGACGTTGACCAGGACGTGGCGCGCCTGGGCGACGTAGCTCTTGACGAGCTGGGTGTTGCTTACGAACCCGTGCAGCCTGAGCGACACGTGCGGGGGAAGGAGAGAGCGCGCCCTGTGCTCGAGGCTGTTCCGTAGCGGCCCCTCGCCGAAGTGCTCCCACTCGACAGGGTGCCGGGATCCCGCTAGGGCCTCGAGGAGGAGCTCGAGACGCTTGACCGGGGTGATGGTGGAGCAGCTGACAACCCTCAGGGGGGACCGTGACGGCCACTGCGACGCGGTGCCGTGGTCGGTGGTGCCCAGTCGCGCAACGACGGTCCTGTCCCTGGCCCAGGGGAACCTGCTGACGAGGTAGTTCCTGCCGTGGTCGGCGATGCAGTAGATCTTTCCCAGGTGGGTGACAGTGTGCTCACGCAGTGGCAGGTACTCCGTAGGTGCCAGCTCCTCGTACAGGTCGGCGCGGTGCGCCCGTGCTACCGAGACTGATTGCGGGAAGTGGCGACGCAGCAGCCAGGCGAGGTAGGGCTGGTAGTTGAAGCGGTAGGAGTAGAACACGATCTCGTCGTCACGGGCGCCTGCCTGCCTCAGGAGACGACGGCAGACCCGGGCCTCGTGGTGGGCGCGGCTGAGGAACACGAACAGGGTCACCACCCGTGCGGCGCTGAGGCGCCCGGTGCGGCGCAGATGACGCAGCTCCTTGTAGAGGTTGACGTCTGGCAGGACGCGAATGGAGGCCAGCAGGTAGAAGACCCGGGACCGGAAGGCGATCGGGTGTGCCCGCATGCTGGCGTAGGGCAGCGAGCGCCTGCGCAGCCGCTGGTCCGCACGCACCGACAGGGACATGACCTCGACCGCGTCGAAGCTGTCCATGTACTCCAGCTCGGTCTCCAGGAAGGTCTCCCAGGTGCCGAAGGGGAAGGCGTTGGCAAGAAGGACCAGGCGCCTCATGACCGTGTCCCCGGCGTGGAGACTGTCTCACCTGTCCGTGCACCTGTTCCCGCGTTGTCCGTGGCCAGGACCACCTGCGCGTCAATGTAGGCGGCACGCTCGCGGCACTCTGCCAGGGTGGATCCTCGAACCACCACCTGGCCCAGACAGTCGTTGGAGGAGGTGAACCCCTCCAGGACGTCGCCCACGTTCGTGAAGACCTGCAGGTCGGTGACCCACCCGGGCAGCCTGTCGGGACGGTGGATGCCGGTGACGGTGCCCCGGGCATCGGCGTCGATGAGCATGATGGCCAGCGCAGCGCCGTCCCAGGGGGAGCGGCCCCGCCACGTCTCCAGCACGTCAAGGTCCAGCGCCTCGCGAGCGACCATCTCGTAGTAGTCCAGGCCGTAGACCGTCGACATGAGCTCGGGCAGGCCGTTGGCGCCGGCACGTCCAGTCAGCTCGATGAGGTGCACGACGCCGTCGCATTCCATGAGGTCGACGTTGACCGCGCAGTTACGCAGACCTAGAGCGCTGACGGCCTGCCGGACGACTCGGTCGGCCTGCTCCAGCAGCCCAGGGTCGGCCTCCATGGGGACGTGGTGGCCCACAGGTACGGGCACCTCTCCCGGAGCGAGGTCGTCACCGTGGACGGTGACGTGGAGCACCTGGTCGTCGTGGACGAAGGCCTGTGCGCCGAACTCGCGTCCTGTCAGGAGACGCTCGATGATGACGCGTCCGCTTCTGCTGAGGCTGGCGGCTGTGCTCCAGGCCTGTGCCGCCTCCTGAGGCGTGTCCACCATGAAGACTCCGCTGGAGCCCTGAAGGTCGGTGGCCTTGACTACTGCGGGCAGGCCAGTGCGTTCCAGCGCGGGACCAACCTGCTCACAGGAGGAGACCGCCACGTAGGCTGCTGTCGGGACACCCGCCTGCGCCAGCCGCTTCTTCATCGCCAGCTTGTCGGAGCACAGGCGTGCGGCCTGGCGGCTCAGGCCTCGCAGTCCCAGGGTGTCCGCCACCGCGCCCAGAGCCTCCAGCCCGGTGTCCAGGCAGCTGGTGGCGACCGCGTCGACCCCGGCCTGCCGGGCGGCATCCACGACGTCGTCGACAGCGAGGATGTCAGCGGCCAGGACCTCGTCGGCCTCGGCGATCCCGGGCAGGTGCGGCTCGACGCGGGTGGCGACGACCGCGGTGGCTCCCAGGCGCCTGACGGCGCGAATGAGGCCGGTCTGCCCGCGTCCCGCGCCGATGACAAGGACGCGGCGCCCTGAGGCCGGGCCCTGGCGTGCTCCCTGGCGGTGCTGTTCTGGGGTGCTCATGGCTGTACCTCCACGGTGATGAGATTCCTGGCCGCCTCGCAGATACGCGCTGCGTCGTCGTGGTCCTTCCCCTGGGCGATGACCACACCGACGCGGTCGGTGCTTGAGTGCAGGCCACCGATGCGCTGTCCCGCCCGGGCGAGGGGAAGTACCTCTCGCACACCAGGTAGCCCATGTGCCTGGGTGAGGCCACGGAAGCCGACGAGCGTCCCCTGGGGGGCGTCAAGGAAGCGCACCGCCCCGCCCTGCGGTCGCGGCATGGGGGGATCGATGGGCTCCCCGCAGGCCTGGCGCAGCACCAGGCCGATAAAGTCCACCCCGGTGGTCAGCGGGACCAGGTGGGAGGCAACGAAGTCCCCGGCCATTCGTGCGCCCAGCTCGACGAGCCGAGGTCCGGTCGAGGTCAGGATCATCTCGATGTGAGCCGGTCCGTCCGTGATTCCTGTCGCCTCGACCGTGTCCTGGACAAGGCTGGTGACAGCTGCGGTGGTCGGGGCGTCCAGGACAGCGGGCTGTGTGTGCCCGGTCTCAATGAAGTGCGGTGCGCCGGTCGTAGCCTTGTCAGTGAGGGCGACGACATGGGCGGTGCCAGCGATGCACAGGACCTCGCAGCTGATCTCGGGGCCGGTGAGGAGCTCCTCGACTAGGACCTGTCCCGATGGCGAGACGTCCCTGGTGACTCTCCTGGTGTAGTCAAGGGCAGTGGGCAGCTGGTCAGCGGAGCTGACCTGGATGACTCCTCTGCTGCCGGAGGAGTCCAGGGGCTTGAGGATGCAGGGCAGGCCGATCTGGGCAACCGCCTCCTCCAGCTCTGCCATCCCGGAGACGGTCCTGAACGCGGGGTGGGGTAGGGAGGCGTCGGCGAAGGCCTGGGCCATGACCGCCTTGTCAGTACAGGTCAGTGCCGTGGTCGGGGAGACGCCAGGCAGCCCCAGTGCCTGTGCTACAGCGGCAATGGTGCGTACCGGCATGTCGGTACCCACGGTCGCGACGCCGTGGATGTCGTGGGCACGTGCGACGTCGAGGACGGTGTCGATGTCGTTGGTGCTGACGGCGTGGAACTCCTCCGCCAGGCAGACCCCTGGCGCCGCAGGATCCATGTCCACGACAACAGGCCGCATGCCGAGGTCGCGGGCGCGGCGAATCATAGGAACCTGCAGCAGCGAGGCGCCCAGGATCAGGACCCGCTGCCCGTGGTGGTCTGCGGCAGGCGGAGGCGGGCTGCCGGGCAGGCTGCCAGGGGCGGTGGTCATCGGTTCTCCTCGGTGTAGACCTGCTCCCGTGCCAAGACAGTGCGCAGTGTGCGCGCTAGAATCCTCAGGTCCAGGCCCAGGGACAGGTGGTCCACGTAGTAGCAGTCGGCTGCGTAGCGTTCCTCCAGGGAGGAGGAGTTGCGGTAGAAGGCCTGGTTGTAGCCGGTGATCCCCGGTCTCACGGACAGCCGCCGTCGTTCGTCAGGTCCCATGCTCTCCAGGGGCTTGGTGGCGAGGTTGGGGCGGGGGCCGATGAGGCTCATCTCCCCCCTGAGGACGTTGATGATCTGCGGCACCTCATCGACAGAGGTCAGGCGCAGCACCCTGCCCACGCGCGTGACTCTCGAGTCGTGACGGCTGGCCAGCGTAGAGGAGTCCGCGTTGCGTACGTCGCGTGCACCCACGGACATGGAGCGGAACTTGACGATCCTGAAGGGCGTGCCCCGTCGACCCCACCGCTCCTGCCGAAAGAAGACCGGCCCGCGGTCGTCCAGCGCGACGGCAAGACCGACGCCGATGGTGAGTACGCCAAGAGCAGGCAGGGTGGCCACAGCCGCCGCCAGGTCCACGGCGCGCTTTCCGTAGCGGGCGTAGAAGGAGCCTGACTCTGTCCAGGTGGTGCCGGTGCCGCTCGGTCGTGACAGCACGTCCCTTGTGTCGCTGGTGGTCACGTCGCCTGCCTCTCTTGTGCTGGTCCCGTTCGTAGGGGAGTCCCCGCTGCTCCGGCCGTGGCCTGGGGCACCGCGTGCCCCTTGTGCCACAGAGGTGACCGGTTCGTGATAATTCATTGCGAGTGTACACGGAGAAATCTGGAGCGGGCTCAGGGGCAGGAGGCCGACGTCCCGGTGTGTCGTGCCCAGGTGCGTCGGGAGCGACTCCTGCGTCTGCTCCGGGGCTCCGTTGGTGCGGGGAGTGACCGCTGTCGGCACCAGGGCCGACCACGTGCCTGTCCGGCGAGGGCAGTGGGCAGACAAGGGTGGGTAGGGAAGGCTGTCAGAGGGACGCGGCGGTGACGTAGGGTCAGGGAGGTGGCGCGAGGAACGTCCTTGTCCCGGCGTGGCGGCCGCAGCCAGGGCGGGCGGCCCCGAGGAGCTGTGGATCGCGCCCATGGCGGGATCCTGGCTCTGGGGTGGCTGACGGGGTTTGAACCCGCGACCTCCTGGACCACAACCAGGCGCTCTGCCGACTGAGCTACAGCCACCGTGTGCGAGCGCACTCGCAACGAGTCGGTACTTTATCGGCTTGCTGACGCCGGGGCCAAACGAGGCTCCGGTGCGCTGTGTCACGTCGGCGGGTCGGGATCCTCACGCAGCGTCCGGGCGACGCGGTCAGGCCTGGGCGGAGAGGTGCCTGCGAGGCCGCCAGCCGACGGGGCCGGGGCGCAGGGTCAGGAGGGGGATGGGGCGCGGCGGACCCGGGAGGTGGGGCTGGCCGTCACAGCTGCCGCCGCCGCTTTGCACTCCTCGGAGGAGGGACCCTCGCCCTGGGGGAAGAGGATGGAGCGGTAGTAGCGCAGCTCGTCGATGGACTCCAGCACGTCAGCCAGGGCGCGGTGCCCGCCGACCTTGTCCGGGGCGTGGAAGAAGGTGCGCGGGTACCAGCGCTTGGCCAGCTCCTTGATGGAGGAGACGTCGACGATCCGGTAGTGCAGGTGGTTGACGAGCTCAGGCATGTCACGTGCCAGGAATGACTTGTCGGTGCCGACAGAGTTGCCGGCCAGCTGAGCGGTCCCCGGGTCGGGGACCAGGGTCCTGATGTAGCCCATGACCGTGCTGCGGGCCTGGTCGAGGCTGAGTCCGCTGCGCAGCTCCTCCAGCAGCCCGGAGGAGGTGTGCATGGTGCGTACGTGGTCGCTCATGGTCCGCAGCGCCTCCTCAGGGGGGCGGATGAGGACGTCGATGCCCTCGGCCAGGGGGCTGAGGTCGTAGTCAGTCACGACGACGGCAACTTCAAGGAGCGCGTCGGTGCCCAGGTCCAGGCCAGTCATCTCGCAGTCGACCCACACGAGCGGGTCGGAGGTCGTCATCTGTCGGCTCACAGGCCCCTACCATAGCCGCCCTGTCTGTTGTCCCGTCGATTGTCGTGCCGAGGGACCCTCGACGGCGTCGCAGGACCAGGTCACAGGGGGCGGGGAGGGCGTGCCTTCTCGCAGTCCGGCCCGGGCTGCGGGTGCTGCGGGACAGCATAGGGGAGGTGACGGTAGGGTCACGGGTGCAGCCCCCTGCCAGTCGACGCCTGATGACCTCCTGGAGCCGTGATGACCGATGTACCAGCTCCCCGTAGCCTGGGCAGCTCCTACGTGCTGGACCGCCGCGTCGGCTCCGGGGCGCAGGGGGAGGTGTGGAGCGGGCGCCGCGTGGAATCGGGCGAGGTCCTGGCCTTCAAGGTGCTGCGTGCGGAGCTGGTGGAAGCTCCCGGTGTGGTTGAGGGCTTCATCAAGGAGCGATCCACCTTGATGCGGGTGCGCAGTCCCTTTGTGGTGACGATCCGTGACGTCGTCATCGAGGGGTCCACCTTCGCGATCGTCATGGACTACGTGGGGGGAGGTGACCTGCGCGCCCTTGTCCGGCAGGAGGGCTCGCTGAGGCCCGCGGACCTGGCCGGACTGGGTGCAGGTGTCGCTCAGGGACTGACTGCCGTGCACGAAGCGGGAGTGGTACACCGTGACGTCAAGCCCGCCAATATCCTACTGGAGCCGGTGGGAGCGCTGCGAGGAGGGCCAGGATCTGCCCCTGCCTCCCCGGTGCGCCTGCCGGGCGGGGCCTGGGTCAGGCCCCGGGTCGCCGACTTCGGCGTGGCTCGTATCTGCGACACCTTTGCCGCCGCTCATGCCACGGGTGCGGTCGGGACTCCGCTGTACATGGCTCCCGAGATCCTCTCCTCGCAGCCTCCGACGCCGGCGGCGGACGTGTACTCGTTGGGAGTCGTGCTCTACCAGATGGCCTGCGGAACCCCTCCCTTCGTCGGGCAGGCTCCCCAGCTGCTGGCGCAGCACGCCCGGCACGACCCAGGACGTCCTCAGGGCGTCGCGGACCCCCTCTGGGACCTGATCGTCTCGATGCTGAGCAAGCACCCCGCTGCGCGTCCCGATGCCAGGGAGGTTGCCCGTCGGCTTACGCTGATGCGCAGCCAGCTGGCGGACCTGCCTGCCGCACCGGTTCTTGCCCAGCCCCCACGGTCGAGCCTCTCGCCTGAGCCCTACGAGTGGGACGCGGAGCACGGCGTCGGTCGTCAGGTAGAGCAGAGCGTCGGGAAGGCCGGGCCTGCCCAGGAGACCACGGTTGCCGTGACTGCTAGTCCCACCCTGCCCCTGGCGCGGCAGGTGCAGCCCCCGGGAACCTCTTCTGGCCTGCCTGCTCCCTCTCCCGGCTCCGGCGGGAGGCAGCCCGGCGGCGCTCCTGAGAGGGCGCTTACCCTGCCGCCAGCCGGACCCTCGGGAGCGGTCCCGCCCGAGCCGGATGGTGCGGGCATCAGGAGCAGCAGCACGGGTGGCACCCCGGACCGTAGTGCTGGCGGGCCTGACGGGGCTGACAGTGCCGCTAGCCTGTCGGTCTACGGCTACGTGGACGGTTGCCCGGCCGGTCCTGCCGTGGCCACAGCTCCCGGGAGCGGGCGGTCCTCGACCTCCAGGTCCTCCGGACGCCCTGGGCGGAGGCTCGTGCCTGTCGTCGTGGTCGCCCTGGTCGTCGCCGTGGCTGCGGCGGCAACGGTGACGACGTGGTGGTGGCGAGCCCGTGAGGCCACCGTCGCCGACCCGGGCTGGCTGCTCTCGGTACCAGCGGGAGATGACGTCCGTGAGGACCTGCGCGTCTCCGGGGTCTCGGAAGGGATCAGCTCCCCAGGGGGCGGCCTCTACGCCGCCAGGTCTGACGGCGCGTGGTCCCTCTACGACCTCACCGGCTCCGGCGGCGCGGCGGTGTGGAGCGGCAGGTGCAGTACGACGGCAGTCTTCTGGAACGACGACTCCCTGCTGTGCCAGACCCCGTCGAGCAGCATCCTGGTCCACAGAGACGGTACGACGTCGCAACCTCCGGGCCCCTCCTCCTTTGAGTGGGTGGGGGCGACCAGCACGCGCACGGTCCTTGTCGAGGAGAAGGGCCGGGGAGACCTGGTCGCGATGACGCCAGAAGGCAGCGTGGCGTGGCGGCTGCGCGGCGACTACCGCGAGGGAGTCGTCAGGAACGGCTACGTCCTGACCCACGACAGCGGCCTCGGGGAGACACAGGTCGTCTCTGTGTCCTCCGGCACGGTCCTGGCCTCCGTGCGCGAGGAGGAGCCTGACTTTCCCGAGGAGGACACGGATCTGCCTCCCACGTCCCCGACGGGCCAGGCGGACCTTGCCTCCCGGTACCCCGGCGGGTTCAACATCACTACCGGGGAGGAGGCCTTCTCCCGTGTCACCGAGAGCGGCGTGACCATCTACGAGTCTGACGGGACCGAGGCCCAGACCCTGGAGGGGACCTACTCCCCGCAGGCGGTCTCCGTCCTCTCCGCGCCCCTGGACGCACAGTCCCTGGCAGAGGCCTACGCCGCATCTGCCCACAGTTCCTCGGTACGCTACGCCTTCGGTCCTGACGAGCCCGTCGAGACGGTTGTCAGCACCAGTGACTGCAGTGTCACCGCCAACAGGACCCAGCTGGAGATCCCTGACCGTTCCCCGGGTGAGGCCTGCTTTATCAGCGTGCTCGGGGCCCTACGGGGAGAGGCCCTCCTGGTGCAGGTGGGACAGCCCTCGACCAGTACCACTGCAACGGGAGACGCTGTGGTCGCCTACTCCCTGTCTGACGGTGCCGCGCTGTGGCAGGTCCGCGGCACCATGGTGGGTCTTGCTGCGCCTCGCAGCGGGGAGGCTGACGGCAGGCTGCTAGTGGCGCAGACCGGCTCCTCCCGGGTGGATCTTGCCGTGGTCTCGGTGGCCGGGTCGTAGGGGCGTTGCTGCGAGGACGCCGTGCGGCCACTGCACGATCGCCGCGAGGGCTGGGTCGGTGGGACGGCTGCTCATCATGGCGTAGGCTTGGACTGTGCCGACCGTGTCGGTACGGGCCTCCGTAGCTCAATGGATAGAGCATCGGCCTTCTAATCCGCAGGTTCCCGGTTCGAGTCCGGGCGGGGGCACCAAGAACTGCATGATACCGCGGTTTTACGTCACCTACCCCTGCCGTGTCACACGCGCGGGGTGGTGTGACGCCTCGCTTACGCCCCGCTTTCACGCCGCGCCCGGGGCGAGCGCGTCCAGCACCGTCTCTATCAGGCCTGTGGCTATCACCCCTGCGATGCGTCCTCTTCACGGATCCGCTTCCGCTCGGCCTCGGTGAGGCAGGCCAGGCGTGCGCGCAAGGTGGCGGTGTCGACCCACAGATGTTCGGCAGCCTCGGTCTCGGAGCGTGCCCAGGAGAGCGTCGCCAGGAGACGTTCTGTGGGTATGAGCCTGCGGGCAGCCTCGGCCTCTACCGAGCGCTCGACACGGGGAGGCTGGCAGCTATGGTGACCGCGCTCGAGGTGGATGAGCTCGTGCGTGAGGGTGCAGCGTCTTTCCGCTACGGTCTGGTCGGTGCTCAGCCAGATCGTCCTGCCGTCGGTCAGGCCCAGGGTCCTCGGAGGCATCAGCCGTGTGTGGACGACGACGACGTCAGGGTACTGCTCGGCCAGGGCCTGCCAGGGATTCCACACGGTGCCTGAGGATAGTGGTGAGAACTCTGGCAGGACTTGCGGGATGCCGGGTCGGGACGGAGCCTGTGCGTGCGTCGTGCCGGAGTGCCAGCCTGGGGACGTCTTGAGCCCCAGCGCAGGCCGGGCGGAACCGGGAGTCGTCCTTGTGGTGAGGCTGCGCGTGGTCGACGGAGGCGCCAGTCGGGGCTGTGAACCACCCGAGGCCGGGTCCCCGCGTGTGGCCGCCAGGGATATCCCATCGGCGAGCTACAGTAACCGTGACCCAAACGCGTGGTCTCAATCGTCGATTCTGTTACCCACTGCTCCTAGGGTTGCTTCATGCCCGTTCCAGTCTCCCCGCACCGTGCCGAGGACGAGCTCCCTGTCTCTGCGCTGTCCCGTGCTCAGCTGCTTGAGGTCCTTGCCGACCTTCTCCGGGACCTGGAGAGGCTTGACCTGCCGCTGAGGACGCCCGGTGTCGAGGAGGCTCGCAGGCTTCGTGACAGCCTGGTCGGCCAGGTCCGTGACCAGGTCCTGCCTCGCCTGCAGGACGCTGACATCCCGTCGGTCGTCGTCGTGGGAGGCTCTACCGGGGCAGGCAAGTCCACGCTGGTCAACTCCGTCCTCGGCCGGGAGGTCTCTGACGCCGGCGTCCTGCGTCCCACCACCCGTGTCCCTGTCCTCGTGGTCAACCCGGAGGACCGTGAGCCGCTTGCGGACCATCCTCTGAGGGAAGCGTGCGAGGAGGTGGTCTCCGACGCCATACCTCCTGGGCTGGCCCTCATCGACGCCTCGGACCTGGACTCCGTGCACGAGGCCAACCGGGTGCTGGCAGGCCGTCTACTGGACGCCGCCGACTTGTGGCTCTTCGTCACGACTGCGGCGCGCTACGGCGATCAGACCCCCTGGGCCACCCTGGAGGAGGCCGCGTCCCGGGACACGCCCATTGCCGTCGTCCTCAACCGTGCCCCGGCGAAGATCCTGTCTGAGGTGCGTCGTGACCTCACAACACGTCTTGAGGACCTGGGCCTGTCTGAGGCGCCGTTCTTCGTGGTGCCTGACGCCGGGCCGCACGAGGGGATGCTGGAGGACTCTGCGGTGGCAGAGGTGCGCGACTGGCTGCGGCTGCTGGCTGGACGGCACCGTGCGGCCGGGCTGGTGCGTCGTACGGGCCGGGGCCTGTGGGCCGCTCTGCGCAACGACCTGTCCGACCTGGCTGAGGCCGTTGACGCCCAGGAGGCCGCTGCCCAGGAGCTGGAGGCGGTGGACACCTCGCTGCGGGAGGAGGCGATCGGTCGGATCCGCGCTGATATCGACCGGGGGGCGGCAGGGGAGGGTGCTACCGCTACCCGGTGGCTCACGCTGGCGTCCTCAGGGGCTCCACTGGCTTCACTGGCGCAGGGCAGGCGTCTGCGCCGGGGCTTTCTGGGCAGGGCAGAGAAGGCGCGGACGCGAGGGCTGGCGGTCCTGGCTGAGGACGCCAGGCAGGCGCTTGCCGCACAGCTGGAGGCTGCCGTGATCTCTTTGAGGAGCCAGGCGGAGCAGGCGTGGCGGGAGGCAGGTGCCGGGGACCGTGCCGCTCGTGCCCTGGGCCATGGGGATCCCGCTGAGGTGACGATCGAGTCGTGGAGCGGCTACCTGAGGGCGAATCTCACCGAGTCGCCTCGGGGGCTGGCTCCTCACGCCTTTGTCGACCTCCTGGTCGCGGCGGCCAGCGGTGTCGAGGGCGCTGCCCAGTCGGTTCGTCACCTCGGGGCTGGCGAGCAGGTGCAGACGACCAGGAGCCTCCTGGTCGAGGCGGTCGTCGAGGCGCTGACCGCTACACTTCCCCGAGGAGCTGCTGCCTCCCTGGCCCCGCCCTCCGGCTTCGCGGCCGCGCTGCGGCTGAGGTCCGGCGAGCTCAAGCCCTTTACCCGTCCCGGAGCCGCGACATGAGTCACCCAGTTCGTCACGCCGAGCCCGCTCCCGCCAAGCCGGTTCCTGCCCTGGACGCCGCCTACCTGGAGGACCGGCTCACCAGGATTCGTCAAGGGCTGGAAGCCTGCCCGACGGAGGTCCCCGCTGCTCTCGCCCTGTCGGCGCACGAGGGTCTGGACGCCGTGGCCGAGCGGCTCGACCTGGGTGTGGACCACACGGTCGTGGCTCTTTTCGGAGGTACCGGCTCTGGGAAGTCCTCCTTGTTCAACGCGCTGACCGAGCTGGACTTCGCCGACGTCGGTGCCCGCCGTCCCACGACCTCGCGTGCCGCGGCCTGCTCCTGGGGAGATGAGGCAGCCGCCCTCCTGGACTTTCTGGGTGTCTCCCCCGAGAGGCGTATCCGCCGTGACTCCATCCTGGACGCGGCTGACCAGGACAGGATGAGCGGGCTGGTGCTCCTTGATGTTCCTGACTACGACTCGGTGACCATTGAGCACTCTCTCCAGGTTGACCGTCTGGTGCCGCTCGCCGACATCCTGGTGTGGGTCGTGGATCCCCAGAAGTACGCTGATGCCGCCCTGCACGAGGGGTACCTGCGCGGGCTAGGTGCCCGTCAGGAGGACATGCTGGTCCTGGTCAACCAGGTGGACACTCTTCCGGAGGGCGGGCTGGAGACACTTCTGAAGGACGTCCGCTCCCTGCTGAGGCAGGACGGGCTGACCCAGGTGCAGGTCCTGCCCGTCTCTGCGGTGAGGGGGGACAACCTGGAGGCAGTTCGTGACCTGCTGCGTCACCGGGTTGCCCGGGAGTCCAACGCGGCCAGGACCGCCTCGGCCGAGCTTGACGCCATTGCTCAGAGGCTGCGGCCTACGGTGGCTGAGCACCGGATCGAGCTTGACCCGCAGGCCACGCGTGCTGTTGAGGCGGCTCTGCTACAGGCCTCCGGAGCACGTGCTGTCGAGGACTCGATACGTAGCGGCCTGGGCCGGGTGTTTCCGCGGGCGCTGGCCCGCCCGGAGCCGCCGGCCCTGAGCGCGGTGAGGGCAGCGCGGGCTACGTGGGTGCACCGTGCTTGCGAAGGGCTGCCCGGGGTCTGGGGACGTAGCCTGGACCGGGCTGTCGTTGCCCCTGAGACCCTGGCGGGGCGAGCGGCTGAGGCAGTCAGCTCGGTGTCCCTGCCAGGACACCGCAAGCCTGTGGTCGACCTGCTCTGGTGGGCGGGGGTGATTCTGGTGCTGGGTGCCGTGGTCTGGGCGGCCGCAGCGGTCTTGCGGGGCCGGGAGGACCTTCTTCCTGCGGCTGTGCTGCTGGTGGCGGGCCTCGTCGCAGCGCTGGTCGCTATGGTTTGTCGGCGCCGTCGTGCCCGCCAGGAGGCAGATCGCTACACCCGGCAGGTGCGCTCGCGCATCGGTGCTGTCGTGGAGCGTGACCTGACTCTGCCCGCCTCCAAGGTCCTGGACCTCCACGGGATGCTCCAGTCCGCGCTGGGGCTGTGAGACTGCTGGGGTTGTCAGCCCAGGAGCCCGAGACGGGGCGATGCGTCGGTCGGCGGTACGACCGGGGGAGGGCACCACAGGCGCCTGGCTACGGGGCTGGTCCACAGGCAGGGCACTCTACCCTGCCGCAGGTACCGCACATCGTTGCAGGGTAGGGGCACGGAAGGCGGCACGGGGCCGCCTGGCAGCCAAGGAGCACGCTATGACTCGTCAGCCTGACCTCACTGTCCAGGGTGTTCTCGGAACAAATCCTGTGCTGTCCCGCACTGAAGGGGGACGTGCCTATTGTCGCTTCCGGGTCGCGGTCACCCCGTCCTACCGGACGGAGCAGGGGTGGCAGGACGCCGGGACCATATGGTTCACAGCCAAGGCCTGGGGCCGTCTCGCGGAGAACCTCAGCCTCTCCCTGCGCAAGGGCGACCCGGTGCTGCTGACGGGCCGCCTGTCCGAGGAGACCTGGAGCACGTCGGAGGGTACTCACAGCTCCAACGTGATTATGCTCTGGTCGGTGGGGCACGACCTGACGCGTGGTGAGAGCCGGTTCGCCCGTGTCCGGGCTGCGGACGTGCCCTCGGCGCCAGGCATCCGCGGGGAGGGGCGCTCGCCAGGTGGCGGGACTGCTGGAGCCTCTGAGAGCTCTCCTGGGCACCTTGAGGAGGAGGCGGGCGAGGCGGACTGCTCCAGCCGCTCCACTTTCCCCGATAGCCGAGGTGTCGTCGCCACAGAGGTGGCTGGCCCTGTCCGCTCTGGCCACACCGTGCTGTCCTCCCCCGACTACGTGGTGGCCGACACCGCAGCGTCCTGGGATGCTGAGACAGCCCTGGGACTCTGAGGGAGAGACCTCTGCCGAGGTAGAGCCCGGGCGGCTCTGCTCAGGGCGCGCTGAGCACCTCTAGGTGGCAGCTGAGGTCTGCCGGGTGCGCGACGTGCAGGATCTCGATCAGGATGCGCGCGGTCATCTCCGCGGCCGCCGCACTGTCAGGCAGGAGCCGTGACGCTGCGGCTGAGTCCACGCGCCAGCCAAGAGCCCCCAGGCTCCGGCGCTCCTGGTGGCCCATCAGCGTACGACCTGAGGCGTCGAGAAGCAGCACGGTTACCTCGGTCCCCTCCCGGCAGGGTGTCAGCACTACTGTTGGCGGCTCTGGCGACGGTGATCGACGCCGCCGGTGGGGCAGCACCCGAGATACCCGCGACAAAGGACGGGAAAGCTGCTCCTCGGTGTCGTGCTGTGGTGGTGGGGCTGTCAGCACCAGCGCCTCCGGTGGCGGTGGCGCGGCTCGGCCCTGTGACGTGCTGCGGGACTCGTGGCTGCCGAGCGGGTGGCTGCTTGCTCGTGGGCTGTCCGGGCAGGCGCGCGGCAAGGTGTCCAGGAAGGCAGGGAGGGAGGAGATGAACCGGGCCCAGCTGCCTACGTCCACCTGGGTGGTAGGGATGCTGTCCCCTTGGCCCCTGACGCCGCGATCCTCCATGGGGCCAGGATAGCCCGGGCTAGGCCCGCCGGGGCCCGCGGGCCTGGCCCTGCTGCCGCCACAGCCCACATCTGCTGCTGGCGTGTCACAACAGTGAAAGACGACTCCGACGCATACGGTGGCTACGAGCCTGGGCGCAGTGCCCGAGTCGCAGCCACGGGAGCAGCCAACTGATGATCCGCTTTGACCACGTCTCCAAGGTCTACAAACGAGGTGCGCGTCCTGCGCTTGACGAGGTCGACATCGAGGTTGGGCGCGATGAGTTCGTGTTCCTTGTCGGCGCCTCGGGGTCGGGCAAGTCCACCTTCCTGCGCCTGGTGCTTCGTGAGGAGAGGCCGACCTCCGGCAGGATCCATGTTCTGGGGCGGGACCTCTCCCAGGTCTCTACCTGGAAGGTGCCCCAGCTGCGCCGGGAGATGGGGTTCGTCTTCCAGGACTTCCGGCTCCTGGAGAACAAGACCGTCCTGGAGAACGTCGCCCTGGCCTCCCAGGTCATCGGCAAGCCACGCCACTACATCCTGTCCGCAGTCCCTGAGGCCCTGGAGCTCGTCGGCCTGTCGGGCAAGGAGAAGAGGCTTCCTCACGAGCTCAGCGGCGGTGAGCAGCAGCGGGTGGCGGTGGCCCGTGCCATGGTCAACCGCCCCAAGCTGCTTCTTGCCGACGAGCCTACCGGTAACCTCGACCCGTCCACCTCGGTCGGTATCATGCGGCTCTTCGACCGGATCAACCGCCAGGGAACCACTGTCGTCATGGCGACCCACGACGACGAGATCGTGGACCAGATGCGTAAACGTGTTATTGAGCTCAAGGGTGGCCAGGTCGTGCGTGACCAGGCTCGTGGCGTCTACGGCTCGGACCGCTGAAGGAGACAGCGCATGCGACTTCGTTTCATCCTCTCTGAGACCGTCAAGGGACTGGCGCGTCACCTGGCCATGACTGTCTCGGTCATCCTGGTGGCCTTTGTGTCGCTGCTATTTGTCGGTGCCTCCGGGCTGCTCCAGGCCCAGATCTCCACCATGAGGGGGGAGTGGTACGACGAGGTCGAGGTCTCGGTCTACATGTGCCCCCAGGCCTCGGCCTTCCCCGGGTGCGTCAACGGTGAGGCCACCCAGGACCAGATTGACGCTGTCGAGGAACGTATCAACGGGACCCTGGACTCCTACGTGGACAACTACCACATCGAGAGCAAGGCTGAGGCCTACGAGAACTTCATGGACGCCTACGGGGACTCCGCGGTGGGGCGTAACGCTACCGAGGAGATGATGCCGGTCTCCTTCCGCATCAAGCTGGTGGACCCGGAGAACTACGAGGTCGTCGCCGAGCAGTTCACCGGCCAGGACGGCGTCGAGCGTGTTATCGACCAGGGTGCCACCCTGGAGCCCCTGTTCCTGGTCATGAACCGGGCCTCCTGGATCACCGGGGGACTGGCGGCCATTATGGCGGTGGCGGCTGTCCTGCTGATCTCCACCACGATTCGGCTGTCCGCCATGTCTCGCTCCCGTGAGACCGGCATCATGCGGCTGGTTGGCGCCTCCAACCTCTTTATCCAACTGCCCTTCATCCTTGAGGGAGTCATTGCCGCCCTGGTCGGCGCTCTGCTGGCAGTGGGTGCCTTGTGGGCGGGTGTGCACTACGTCGTCGAGGGATGGCTCGCTAGTTCGATGACCTTCACTAGCGCCTTTATCGGGACAGGTGCCGTCCTGACACTGGCGCCGTGGCTGGTCCTGGCGGCTGTCGTCCTAGCGGCGTTGTCCTCCGCATACTCCCTGTCCAAGTACACGAGGATCTGATCTGTCATGCTGTCCTTCCCTGTTCTGGCGACTGGTACGGGCGCACTGCCCCTGAGGAGACTGCTTGTCGCGGCCTGCGTGGCAGTCACCCTGGCTCTGGCCATGGTGGTGAGCGTCCCGGTCCTGGCGGACGAGCGTGATGACGCGGTCGCCAGCCAGGAGGAGGCCCAGCGCAAGCAGGACGAGCTCGTCGCCTCGCTGGAGGGAGTCAGCACTGAGCTCGGTCAGGCCTACCTGGACCTGCAGAACGCGCAGGCTGCCCTGAGCACGGCCGAGACCGAGCTGAGCGACGCGCAGACCACCCTGACGGAGAAGGAGCGCGAGCAGCAGATCGCGGCCGACCGCCTGGACACGGCGCAGACGAGCCTGGCCTCCATCCAGGAGGAGGCGGAGGCCTCCCAGGAGGTCGCCTCCGAAGCCTCGACCTCCGTGGCAGAGATCGTCGCTGCCACGTATGAGGGCGACAACTCCGTAACCGCGTGGACCTACGTGCTGGCCTCCCAGGACGTGGACCAGCTGTCCAGGCGTGCCGCGGCGATGGAGATCGGCTCCGGGGTGCAGGAGGCGGTGCTCGCGGCCGCCGAGGCCGAGCGTGCCCAGGACGCCAACCGGGAGACCCGCCAGAACGCGGCGACCGAGCGTGTCGCCACTCTCAAGGCCGATGCCGACGCCGCTGAGGCGGCTGCGCAGACAGCCAGGGACGCAGCCCAGACCAAGCGGGACGAGGTGGCCTCCCTGGAGGCCAGCGCCCGGGAGGCGACGACCACTCTTGAGGACCAGAAGGCTGACCTGGAGGACCAGCAGGCCCAGGCCCGGGCCGACGAGGAGGAGGCTGCCGCGACCATCGCCAGGATTGACGAGGAGAACCGAGGTACCTCCGCACCGGCACCGAGCTCGTCCAGCAGCACGGACCTCGGTAGCGGCACCATAGCCCATCCGATTTCCGGAAGTCTGGTGGTCGCCTCGCCCTACGGCTACCGGGTGCACCCGATCACGGGGACGAGCCGTCTCCACGCGGGCGTGGACCTGGTCGCCTCTCAAGGTACTCCACAGTACGCGGCGGTGTCAGGAACCGTGACCTACAACCAGAACAGCTCGTGCGGCAACGGGATGTTCGTCAACGGTGGCATGGTGGATGGTCAGTCAGTAGTGGTGGCCTACTGCCACCTGTCTGCCTACTCCGTCGGTAACGGGGCCACTGTCTCCAAGGGGGACACCATCGGTCTGACAGGGATGACCGGAGGGGCCACGGGCCCCCACGTGCACTTTGAGGTCTACCTCAATGGAGCCTCTGTAGACCCGATGACCCTGGCCGGCTTCTGAGAGACTCGCTGGCCGCCGACAGCGGTCTGTCCCTGTGCGGTCTCGCGGAGGCAGCGCGGAGCAGGCAGGCAGCGGGCGCTGCCGGGGCAGCTCCACGGAAGGCTCCGTGGGTTGACTCGGTGCGTAGAATCCTGCCTGCGTCTGCCGTAGCGGCCTGTCACGTCGTCCGGCCGGAGTCTGTCAGAGGAGGTCCCCATGACGCCCAGGACTGCTCGGTCCGCGCGGCCCGCCGTCGGACAGAAGGGGCGCAAGCCCACTGTGGCGCAGAAGGCCAAGGCTGCTGCTGACGCCCACCAGACCGTTGCCCGTAATAGGAGGGCAGCCCACGACTACTTCATTGAGGACCGCTATGAGGCGGGACTGGTGCTGACTGGGACCGAGGTCAAGGCTCTGCGCATGGGGCGGGCCTCCCTGGCGGAGGCCTGGATCGAGATCGACCGCCGTGGGGAGGCCTGGCTGCAGGGCGCGCACATCCCGGAGTACCTCCAGGGGACGTGGAACAACCACTCCCCGCGGCGTAAGCGCAAGCTCCTGCTGCACCGTGGCGAGCTGGAGCGCCTTGCCTCCAGGGTCCAGGCCAAGGGGTACACCGTGGTTCCGCTGGAGCTGTACTTTGTCCGTGGCCGGGCCAAGATCGAGATCGCTCTGGCCCGGGGCAAGCAGGACTGGGACAAGCGCCATGCCCTGCGTGAGGCCCAGGACCGACGTGAGGCTGCCCGGGCGGTGGCTGAGGTCCGGCGGCGCGGGGGCGGGTAGGCACAGGGTAGAAGGCAGCGGAGCGGCAGAAGCATTGGGTAGCAAGCATGGGTAGGAAGAGATGGTCCTGCTGCGCATGGACAAGCAGGACCAAGCCTTGGTATCCTTCCACTACCTGCCATGCTACGTCCAAGGGGTCTTGCTCATGGGTGCATGGCTTTGAGCAGGCACAACTACACAGGGGATGATCGGTTTCGACGACGGTCGTGGGTTCAGGGGAAGCGGGTCGAGGATGCACAGTCATCTCGTCAACGCTCTGTGCGAACCAATAGGTGCCGATAACACTCGCACCGACTTCACCCTCGCCGCCTGAGCGAGTCCTGAGGTCCGTCAGTCCGGGGAGCGCTCCCGCCCCGGTGCCTGGCGTCATTGTGGGAGCCACTGCTAGGAAGCCGTGCCGGTAGGCTTCCTGGGACTCTTGACCGGCTGAGCCCGTCGGCGTCCTTGTCCGTGTGAGACGCCGGGGCTGAGAAAGTCAGAAACGGACTGCACCCGGAGAAGTCCTGTTGCACGCCCGTCGGACCGGGGTTCGATTCCCCGCATCTCCACCCAGGGTAGGCCCTGGCCGAGTACCGCGGCCAGGGCCTACCTGTTGTCCTGTCCTCCCTGTGGTCCTGGCTGGTCTCGACAGGCCTCACGACTGGTGCCGACGGCTTACCGGCACCTGCTCCCTGTTGCTCTCCCTCCCGAGCTCCTTCCCGCCTTCTTCGGAGTGCCCTTGTGTCCTCTACCGGGGCGCTCACTCAGGGCGTGCAAGGCTGAGGGACTCTAGCAGCGGGGCGTAGTGCCGAGCTGTCGCCTCACGGTAGGCTGTCACGTCGCCGGTGCGGGCGGCTTCCAGCATCTGCGTGTGCGCCTGGGCCACGCTGACCACGTCGCTGGGGGAGGGGGCTCCCAGGAGGGAGGCGCTCAAGGTGTGTGCCGCCCACAGCGCCTCGCCCAGGTGGCGGAACAGCTGGTTAGCCAGTGGCTCCAGCAGCCTGACGTGGAAGTGACGGTCCTGCTCGGTGAAGGGCTGTCCCTGCTGTGCCAGGCTGCTGATCTGCCTGGCAGTCTCGTCAAGGTCCTCGTCCTCCCTGCCTCGCCAGGCCTCCACCACCAGCCCGGCAGCAGCCTGGTCTAGCGTCGAGCGCACCTGGACCAGGTCCAGCAGGGTCCTGTAGTCACCCTGCGAGATGAGTCGGCTGCGAAAGACCAGGGACTCGACCACAGGACGGGCGGAAGCACGTCCTACGAACATCCCGTGGCCGTGCCGCACCTCCACGATGTCCAGGGCGACCAGGGTGCGTACCGCCTCACGGACTGAGGACCGGGATACTCCTAGGTCTGCGCACAGGCGGGACTCGGTGGGCAGGGGGTCCCCCGGCCGAAGGCTCTCCCGCAGGATATACTCCTTGATTTCCGTCATGGCGGCTGAGGACTGGGTTGTCGGGCTCAGCGTCAGGTCGGTCGGTACTCCCAGTGGTGTCTGCATGGCATCCACGTCCTTTGCTGTCCTTCGCCTCGTGCGTCCCGAGCCTGTGACAGAGGTGTTACCAGAGCCCCGGGGCAAGCGCAACGCCAGGCGCTGTAGTACCGGGTTCGACAGGCGGGCGGGTCGGCAGAGAGGTGGTGGGCGCCTGGTGGAGGTGGCCAGCAGGGGCCTCAGAAGGACCTGGCAGTGCTGTCCTGGGTGCTGTCCTGGGCGCTGTCCAGGGTGCTGTCCCGGTGATGCTTGGTGTGCCCGTTCCGTGGTGTTCTCGTGGCCGGGTACTGAGTGGGCCACCCAGGTGGAGCTAAGAAGAAAACGGCGTTATTGCAAGGATTGGTCCATGTGGGGCGCGTGTGACAGTTGTGGTTGAAAGCGGTGAATTGTTACTCAGCGCCCGGTGCGACACTCGCTCTGTACCTGACAAAACTGAGGTTCTATGCGTAGCGTAGCCAGCAGCGGCACCACACACGGGTGCCCACCCACGATCGAGAGGGAAGACATGTCCGTAAACCGCACTGAGCTCATTGCCGCCATCGCTGAGAAGGCTGGTCTGACCAAGACTGACGCAGACGCGTTCCTGGCAGCGTTCCAGGACGTCCTGGTTGAGAACGTCGCCAGGGGCGAGTCCGTCAAGATCACGGGTCTCATGGGCGTGGAGCGTGTCGAGCGTGCTGCACGCACCGGTCGTAACCCCCGCACCGGCGAGGAGATCCAGATCCCCGCTGGCTATGGCGTCAAGGTTACTGTCGGCTCCTCCCTGAAGAAGGCAGTCTCCCAGTGACCTGCGGGGCACAGGCCCCGTGAGGATCCGTGAGGGCCCCGGGCAGGACTGCGGACCAGCATCCTGCCCGGGGCCTGCTGCTGCAGGGGTCGTCCTTGGGACGGAGGCGCATCGTCTTGACGGCGGAGGCGCAACCTGCCGCTGCGCCATAGCCTGACGGCATGACATCGCATACACGCCCACCGACGAGGTCCCGGTCCTCCTCGGACCCCCTCCCAGAGGCTGGGCCTGTCGGTCCTACGGGCTCCCTTGCCCTCTCTGCCCCCTCGCCAGCCGTCTCATCACTGCCGGAAGGGGACGGTCGTGAGCAGGGCACCGCCCAGGAGGACCAGGCGGCCGTAGCGACTACCGCTCGCAGCGGGCAAAGGAGCCAGCCCCAGGCCGCGCTGCAGACTGAGGGGCTGGTCAAGACCTTTGGCTCCAAGGTCGCGGTAGACCACCTTGACCTGGAGGTCCCGGTCGGCAGCTTCTACGGCATTGTCGGTCCCAACGGGGCGGGAAAGACCACCATGCTGTCCATGGCCACGGGGCTGCTGCGGCCTGACGCCGGGCGCGTACGCGTCCACGGCGTGGACGTGTGGGCGGACCTGCCCGCTGCCAAGGCCCGTCTTGGCGTCCTGCCAGACGGGCTGCGCACCTTCGACCGGCTCAACGGGCTGGAGTTGGTGACCTACTCAGGGCTGCTGCGCGGCCTGGACCGCGACATTGTCGTACCCCGCGCGACTGAGCTCATCCAGGTGCTGGGACTGTGGGAGGCAGGAACCACCATGGTGGCGGACTACTCCGCCGGCATGCGCAAGAAGGTCCACCTCGCCTGTGCCATGGTCCACTCGCCCTCGATCCTGGTTCTCGACGAGCCCTTCGAAGCGGTTGACCCGATCTCCGCCCAGACGATCCAGACCATCCTGCGCAACTTTGCCGAGGCAGGCGGGACCGTGGTGGTCTCCAGCCACGTCATGGCCACCGTCGAGCGCTTGTGTGACCACGTGGCCATCATCAACGCGGGGCGCGTGGCTGTGGCTGGTACCACCGAGGAGGTCGCGGCCGGGGGCACCTTGGAGGAGCGTTTCACCCAGCTTGTCGGTGGCGAGGTGCGCACGCAGGGACTGTCATGGTTGCAACCCTCGTCAAGATGAGGTGGGTCCTGACCCTGAACGCCCTGCGCGGAAGCACCTGGGCACTAGTCGGAACCGTGCTCGGGGGAGCCGCTGCCCTGGGCGGGCTGGGTGCCCTCACGGTCGGAGCGCTCGCTCTGGGGAGGCTCGGTGACCCCCAGACCGTGTCCGTCGTTCTCGGGTCTCTGGGAGCGCTCCTGGTCCTGTGCTGGATACTCTTGCCTCTCCTGGCCACAGGTCTTGACTCTTCACTCGACCCGCGTGCCGTCGCCGCGTGGACCGCACCGTCCCGAAGGCTGGCGCAGGGGTTGCTTGTCGCTGGCGCCTGCGGGGCCTCCGGTGCTGCCACGGCTGTGGTGTGCCTGCTGCCGACCCTGACCTGGCTGGTGTCCGGTCAGTTCTTGGCAGCGTTGCTGGCCCTGGCCTGCGCGCCAGCAGCCCTGGCCACCTGCGTGGTCGTCTCGCGGGTGGTGGTCGTGTGGACAGGGATCTCCGGCTCGCGGCGCGGTCAGGAGCGGGTAGCCCTGGTCGCTACGGTGGCGTACCTCGTGGCCTGTCTTGTCCCCACTGTCCTGGGCAGGTTCCTCAGCACCTCAGACGGAGTCCTGGTCGGCCTGCGCACGGCCGGGCAGGTTGTCTCCCTGTCACCGCTGGGCTGGGCCTTTGCCGCGCCGGGGCTCGCCGCCACGGGAGCACCGTTGGCTGGCGCGGCCCTGGCGCTGGGGGCGTGGCTGGTCCCGGTGCTGCTGCTGCGTCCCTGGGAGCGGGTCGTTACTCGAGTCATGACCACGCCCAGCCGTGGGTCGGGCAGGTCGCGTACCTACGCGGTGCCTACGCCAGAGGACCCCGGGTCGGCCGGGGCGAGCACTCCCGTGGTCCTGCCGTGGTCGCGCAGGCTGAGCCGCTTCCTGCCCGGGCCGGCCTGCGCTGTTGCTGCCCGCAGCATGCGCTACTGGAGGACAGACCCCCGCTACCTGGTCATGGCCGTCTCAGCCGTGATGCTGCCGGTGTTCTTTGTGGTCGGTGCGGCCATGGGGTGGGCTCAGGCCATCTCCGAGGCCGAAGGCCTCAGCGTCAGTCTTGCTGCTGGCCAGGCCCCCGGTCTGTTCCTCATGGCGGCTCCCGCGCTGGCGCTGATGATGGGGTGGACGGTCCACAACGACCTAGGTGGGGACTCCACGGCACTGTGGAGCCACCTCAGTGCGGGTCTGCCCGGTCGGCAGGACCTTCTGGGCAGGGCCGTCGGTGCCCTGTCCTGGCAGGCGCCGGTCGTCCTTGTCGCTGCGGTCGGGCTGTGCTGGTGGACCGGCCGCTGGGACGCGGCCGCCTCCCTGGTGGGAGCCTGCCTGGCGCTGCACGGGTGCTCCCTGGGCTGGTCCTGCCTGGCCAGCGTCCTCATGCCCTACGAGACGAACGCCCCGGGTGAGAGCCCTCTGGTGTCACGTACCTCGGGAACTATCGTCATCACAGCGCTAGCCCAGACGCTCGGGGTGCTTGTCATCCTCCTCGCTGCGGCCCCTGTGCTCGGGGTGGCCCTGGGGGCGGTCCTGTCCGGTGCCTCCCCGTGGTGGGGCTGGCTGGTCCTGGTGGTGGGGGCGCTGTGGGGCGCAGGCTCTGTCGCGGCAGGGACGACCCTGGGCGGGCGCCGACTCGACCGGCGCGGGTCTGAGATCCTGACGACGATCCGCTCCTGGCCCCGGCACTCCCAGGAGACGTGAGCGGTACGCCGACATCTGCCGGGGCTGCCTGACCTGAGGACCCTGCGGAGTACAGTGACGTGTCATGGACTGTCATGGCTGCCGTGAGTGTGCTGTCGTGGCTGTCGCGCCCGCAGGCGGGCGCGCCCGTCCCGGCCAGGTACCGTCGACAACCAGATGTCCCAGACCCTCAGAACAGACGCCCCAGATCAGAACAGAAGACACCTCAGAGAGGACACCACCGTGGAGCTTGTCATCCTGGACACCGCCGAGGCCATCGCCGAGCGAGCCGCGGACAAGATTGAGGCCCTGCTGACCACCAAGCCGGACGCCGTCCTGGGGACCGCGACGGGCTCCAGCCCGCTGCCGCTCTACGACGAGCTGACCCGCCGCTGCGCCGCAGGCCGCCTCAGCTTTGCGCAGGTCACCGGCTTCATGCTGGACGAGTACGTCGGGCTGCCAGCAGGCCACCCGGAGCGCTACGCCACCTTTATGGAGGTCAACCTGCGCTCCCGCGTGGACATGCGTCCGGGCTCGCTCCACGGCCCTGACGCCCTGGCTGAGGACCTCCAGGCGGCCTGTGCGCAGTACGAGGAGGATATGGCGGCGGCCGGCTACTGCGACCTGCAGATCCTGGGGATCGGTTCCGACGGCCACATCGGCTTCAACGAGCCGGGTGGTCCTCTGGACTCGCGCACCCACGTGGACGTGCTGACCGAGCAGACCCGCCGTGACAACGCCCGCTTCTTCGGCGGGGACATCGACGCCGTGCCTACCCACTGCATCACCCAGGGCCTGGCCACCATCATGGAGGCGCGCTCGCTGGTACTCATCGCCACCGGCGAGGGCAAAGCCAAGGCTGTCGCCCAGCTCGTGGAGGGGGAGGTCAGCACCGACTGGCCTGCCACGGTGATGCAGCGTCACGACGACGCCCTGGTCCTGGTGGACCCTGCTGCCGCTAGTCTCCTCACCAGCCGCTAGGATCCAGCCCTGTGCTACCGGGGCAGGAGGGCCAGGTGGGTACGGGGCAGGTGGGGCAGCGTGAGAGCCTGGGGAGAGTTGCAACACAACGGCGTCGTGCCCGGGGCGGTGCTGGGCCGGCCTAGACTGTGGCCCATGAGTGAGCTCCTGGTCAGCCCTTCTGCTGCTGCCCGCGCCAGTGCGGACCCTGCAGGTCCTGGTTCGCCGTCCGACCCTGCCGGTGAGCCCGTGCAGGGCGCAGGGACGGCGGTGCTGGAACGTGAGGAGCTCCAGTCCACTGATGACGGCGACGCGGACCGCTTTGCCCACTACGTCCGTAAGGACAAGGTCACTGCGGCTGCGGTCACGGGACGGCCGGTCGTGGCCCTGTGCGGCAAGGTGTGGACGCCTGGCCGTGACCCGTCAAACTATCCCGTGTGCCCGACGTGCAAGGCCATCTACGAGCAGATGCGTGATGGCGGTGACGCTGGTGGGGGCAAGGGGCCACGGCGGCCGAGGTTCCCCTTCGGGCGAGGTGGTCAGTGACCCCCGCCCCGCGCGGTCACGGCTCCCACCACGTCCCTGCACGGGCATCGACGTCTGCTGCCCAGAACCTGTCCCCGGCCTACCCTCGCCGTGCTGCGTGGGGGACCGCTGGCTCGCTGCGCGCGTGGCAGGCTGCGGCGCTGGACCGCTATATGAGCGCCATGCCTCAGGACTTCCTGGCTGTGGCCACTCCCGGCGCTGGCAAGACAACCTTCGCCCTGCGCGTCGCCACGGAGCTCCTCAGCACCGGGGACGTCCACAAGATCACGGTGGTCTGCCCCACCGAGCACCTCAAGTTCCAGTGGGCTGAGGCCGCTGCCCGGGTCGGGATTCGCATCGACCCCTCCTACTCCAACTCGCAGGCCGCGCTGGGTGCGCACTTTGACGGTGTCGCCCTGACCTACGCCCAGGTCGCGGCTAACTCCAACCTGCACCGTGCCCGGACCGACCGCTCCCGGACCCTGGTCGTTCTCGACGAGATCCACCACGGCGGTGACGCGCTGAGCTGGGGGGACGCGATTCGGGAGGCCTTCAGCCCGGCCAGACGCCGCCTGGCCCTGACGGGGACCCCGTTTCGCTCCGACACGGCCCCCATCCCCTTCGTGCGCTACGCGCAAGACGCTGAGGGCGCCATGCGCTCTGAGGCGGACTACTCCTACGGGTACGCCGAGGCACTGCGTGACGGGGTGGTACGCCCTGTGATGTTCATGTCCTACTCCGGGGAGATGAGGTGGCGGACCAAGGCCGGGGACGAGGTCGCGGCCCGCCTGGGGGAGCCGCTGACCAAGGACATGGAGGCCCAGGCCTGGCGTACTGCCCTGGACCCGACCGGTGAGTGGGTTCCCGCTGTCCTTGCTGCTGCCGACCAGCGGCTGAGCGAGGTGCGTCGCCAGGTGCCTGACGCGGGCGGGCTGGTCATTGCCTCGGACCAGGCCAGCGCGCGTGCCTACGCCAAGCAGTTGCGGGCTGTCACCGGGGAGGCACCCACCGTCGTGCTGTCTGACGACGACGGGGCGTCTAGCCGTATCGAGGCCTTCTCCGACTCCACCGACCGCTGGATGGTGGCAGTACGTATGGTCTCCGAGGGCGTGGACGTGCCGCGCCTGGCTGTGGGTGTCTACGCGACCTCCACCTCGACGCCCCTGTTCTTCGCCCAGGCGGTCGGGCGCTTTGTCCGCTCCCGGGCACGGGGGGAGACCGCCTCGGTGTTCCTCCCCTCGGTGACGCCCCTGCTGGCACTGGCAGCCGAGGTGGAGGTAGCCCGTGACCACGTCCTGAGCCGGCCGGAGGCGGACGCCGGGTCGCAGGACCCTGCCTTCAGTCCGGAGGACAGGCTCCTGGCCGAGGCCAACCGGGTGGAGAACGCCTCCGCCGACCTTCTGCCAGGTTTCGAGGCTATGGGGTCCCAGGCGGAGTTTGACAGGGTCCTTTTTGATGGCGGCGAGTTCGGGACCGGTGCCATGGTGGGCTCGGCTGAGGAGCAGGAGTACCTGGGGCTGCCCGGGCTGCTGGATCCTGAGCAGGTGACTGTGCTGCTGCGCCAGCGCCAGGACAGGCAGATTGCCGCGCAGAAACGCAAGGCTGCCGCAGACCGCGGCAGGGCGGGGGGCTCCGGGGTAGAGGACGCGCGTCGCCGGGCCGCAGCCCGCAAGGAGCTGTCACAGCTAGTCTCAGCCTGGGCGCGCCGCTCCGGACAGCCGCACGGCGTCGTCCACACCGAGCTCAGGCGGGTGTGCGGCGGCCCCGAGGTGGCTGCAGCCTCGACCGAGCAGGTCGAGCAGCGGGTGGAGACCTTGCGCCGGTGGTTCGTCGGACGGCGCTGACGTCCCCCGGCGGCCGACAGAGTGACGGTACCGGCCGCAGGACCGACCCGGCAGGGTCTCGGCGGGCACCCTGAGAGGACGGCTGCGGACTGCGTCCCGCGAGGCCGCCCCCACTCAGGGGCGTACGGGTGGCTCGCCCAGCGCGGCTGAGGCCGGTTGTGCGGGCAGGTCCTCCAGGCTGACCAGGCGTGTTGGCAGGGCCGGCTCTCCCTCGCTCAGGCGCCACGCGTCGTAGGGCAGCTCGGCACGCGAGGCCTGGTGCCTCTGGGCAGCGGCCTCCAGGGCGGCGGTGCCGCGGTGCTCCTCCACGATCATGCCGTCGCGCACCAGCGTGACCTGTAGCGGACGTGCCCCTGCCTGCCTCAGCGCGGCCTCGCCCTGCTCATGCGCGGTGCAGGAGACCACCAGCTCTTCCACCGCCGTACCGCTGTCGTCCAGCACCCGGCCGGCCCACTTACGTCCTCCCACGGTTGCCTTGCCTCCGGAGGAGCGCTTGGCGACCTCCTGCCTCCTGCCGTGGCGCCCCTCACGTTCGACGAGTTTGTAGACCAGGGCGGCAGTGGGGTGCCCTGACCCGGTGACCAGCTGTGTGCCCACACCGTAGAAGTCCACGGGGGCGGCTCCCAGACCCGCGATGGCGTACTCGTCCAGGTCGCTGGTCACAGTGATCCTGGTGCTGGTCGCACCTAGGGCGTCCAGCTGGGAGCGGACCTGGAAGGCGCCCGCCACCAGGTCGCCGGAGTCCAGTCGTACCGCTCCGAGCTCGCCGCCTGCGGCACGTGCTGCTGCCACGGCCCGCTCCACCCCCGCGGCCACGTCATAGGTGTCGACCAGGACGGTCGTCCCTGTGCCCAGGGAGGCGACCTGGGCGGCGAAGGCCTCCTGCTCGGTGTCGTGGACCAGCGTGAAGGAGTGCGCTGACGTCCCGAAGGTGGGGATGCCGTGGACCAGGCCGGCCTCCAGGTTTGACGTTCCCGCGAAGCCACCCACGACAGCCGCCCTGGCTGCGGCGACAGCCGCGTGCTCGTGGGTGCGTCGTGCCCCGAAGTCGATGCAGGGACGTCCGTGCGCCGCCATAGTCATGCGGGAGGCTGCCGAGGCGACTGCGCAGTCGTAGTTGTAGATCGACAGGGCCAGTGTCTCAATGATACAGGCCTCGGCGAAGCTGCCCTCCACGGTCAGCAGCGGTGAGCCCGCGAAGTAGCACTCGCCCTCGGCGTAGCCCCGGATCGTGCCTGAGAAGCGGTAGCCGCGGAGGTAGTCAAGGGTGTCATCGTCGACGATCCCAGTGCGGTGGAGGAAGCTGATCTGGTCGTCGGTGAAGGTAAACGCCTCAATAGCGTCGAGCAGACGGCCCGTACCTGCGACGACGCCGAAGCGACGGGACCCTGGCAGGCGTCGTCCGAAGAGCTCAAAGACGCTGGGACGGTCTGCCACACCTGAGCGCAGCGCGCCCTGGAGCATGGTCAGCTCGTACATGTCGGTCAGCAAGGAGGTGCTGTGAGCAGTGCTGGGAGCACTGCCGTGGGTGGTCCGCGATGCTGTCACGGCAGCAACCTATCCTGCTTTCGCGTTTCACGGCATCGACATCCTGGCGTGAGGAGGCTGGGGGGCGGTCGTCCTTCAGGGTGCGCACCCGCTGCGGGCGGTTGGTCTGGGGTGCGGGGTCGCAGGACCTGTCCGCCGAGCGGGCTCGTTGCGTGTCGGGCGCCCGGTAGCATGACGCCATGACCGCCTCGATGACCGCCTCGCTGCCGGTAGCCGAGCCGGAGACAGTGGGAGAGCCTCGTACCCGCTCACAGCGCCTGTGGTGCACCGTGGTCCATGACGACCCGGTCAACACCATGAGCTATGTCACCTGGGTCTTTCACTCCTACTTCGGCTTCCCCGTGTCGCTGGCGCACGCGAGGATGCTCGAGGTCCACACCGCCGGACGGGCGGTGGTCTCGCGTGGTGCGCGTGAGCGTATGGAGGTGGATGTCACTGCCATGCACGGTTACGGCCTGCGCGCCACCATCGAGCCCCTGGGCGGGGACGACGCGCTTGGCGAGGCGTCGGAGGAGGTGTGATGCGGGTCTTCAGAGCTGTTGAGGGCGGTTACGCCAGCAGGATGGCGGACTGGGAGCGTGAGTTGCTGGCCCGTCTCGCCCTGGAGACCGAGGCGCTTCTGGAGGCTGAGGACGGGGCGGGTGGGTCCGGCCAGGAGCCGACGACCGAGGTCGGGACCCGTCCCCGGGAGAGCGAGCGTGACCACGAGCTGCTGGCGGCGCTAGATCGTGAGCTTGGCGGGCCCGGTGTACCTGGGGGAGGCGCCGTGCCCGCCACCTCTGAACCCGCCACGACCTCACCGCAGCGCACGGGTGTCTCTCCTGAGGTCGTCGAGCTGCTGGAGGTCCTCCTGCCTGAGGCCTCTGAGGACCCCGGCACCGCGGTGGAGGTCCGGGCGCTGACCCGGGGCCGGCTTCGTCAGGACAAGGCTGGGCGTCTGGCCCGTGTGGCCCGGGAGCTTCGTGCCCCCTCCCGGCAAGGTGAGGTCGTCGTCGCGCTCGGGCAGGAGGCCGACTGGCTGGGTGCGATGAATGACATCCGCCTGGTCCTGTCGCACCGCCTGGGCATCGCCTCGGCGCAGGACGCCGAGGAGGTCCGTGCGAGGGCCTACGAGGAGCCTCCCCGGGAGGAGACCTTCCACCAGCGGTGGTACCGAGGCACCGCCCTCGTCTACGACATGCTGACCTGGTGGCAGGAATCACTGGTATCCGTGCTGCTTGAGGGGACGGTGCCCGAATAGTCTCACCACGTGAATGATGCTCCCATCGGCATGTTTGACTCAGGGGTTGGTGGTCTGACTGTCGCGCGAGCCGTCCTCGACCAGCTGCCCGGAGAACAGGTCCTCTACATCGGAGACACCGCGAACGGTCCTTACGGTCCCCGTGACATTGAGGAGGTCCGGGGCCTGGCGCTGCGGGTCATGGATGAGCTGGTGGACTCAGGGGTCAAGCTCCTTGTCATCGCCTGTAACACGGCATCTGCCGCCGTCCTGCACACGGCTCGCAAGCGCTACACCAAGGGCCGGGGGGTGCCTGTCATCGAGGTGATCCACCCCGCTGCCCGGGCTGCGGCGCACGTGACACGCAACGGCCGGGTCGGGCTGGTCGCCACGCAGGGCACTGTCGACTCCGGTGTCTACGGGGACGCCATGGGGGTGGTCCCGGGTGTCACCCTGACCAGTCAGGCGTGTCCACGGTTCGTGGAGCTTGTTGAGCGCGGCGTGACCGCGGGCTCGGAGGTCCTGGAGGTGGCTGAGGAGTACCTGTCGCCGGTTAAGGCTGCGGGCGTGGACACCCTTGTCCTGGGGTGTACCCACTATCCTTTGCTTATGGGGCCGATCTCCTACATCATGGGAGATGATGTGACCCTGGTTACCTCCTCGGACGAGACCGCCAAGGACGTCTACCGCGCCCTGGCCTCCCGTGACCTTCTGCGCAGCCCCCAGGCTGGTCCTGCCCGGCACACCTTCAGGGCTACAGGGGACCCGGAACGCTTTGCTGTCCTGGCACGGCGGTTCCTGGGACCTGAGGTCGGACACGTCCAGCAGGCCGGGGACGCGGCGACAGCCCTGTCGGCCGACCTGCCTGCTGTCGAGGCAGGTCGTGGTGATTCTGCTGCGGAGGACTGCGCATGCGCCTGACGGTCATCGGCTGCACGGGCTCCATGTCAGGGCCTGACTCGGCGGCCTCCTCCTACCTGGTTCAGGCACAGGGTCCTGGTCGTGACGGAGCCGTGCGCACCTTCTCCGTGGTCATGGACCTGGGCCCCGGCGCCATGGGACAGATGCTGCACCACGTTGACCCTGCCGACCTGGACGCGGTGGTCATCTCCCACTGCCACGCCGACCACATGGTGGACCTGGTAGGGATGCACGTCTACCGGCGCTGGAACCCCTCCGGCCCTCTCGGCCCTGTCCTGTGCCTGGGACCCTCCGACCTGCTGCCCCGCCTGCGAGGCGTTGACGGGACCGGGGAGGGGGAGGCCTACGGCACCGAGTTCGTCTTCCAGACGGCAGTGCCCGGCCTCCCGGTTCAGGTGGGCCCTCTCACGATCACTCCTTTCCCCGCCCTCCACCCGGTGGAGGCCTTCGGCTTCCGTGTGGAGGGACCCAGCGAGGCCTCCATGCAGCAGCGGGTGACCCTGGCCTACACCGGTGACACCGACCGGTGCCCCTCCGTGGACGCCATGGCTGAGGGCGTGGACCTCCTCCTGGCGGAGGCGGCGTTCGTGGAGCACCGGGACACGGCAACCGGGATGCACATGACCGGACGGCGGGCTGGTGAGCTGGCGGCGCACGCAGGGGCGGGGCGGCTTGTGCTCACCCACATCCAGCCCTGGACCGACCCCGCAGTGACGTTGCAGGAGGCGGCGGCCGTGTTCACGGGCCCCCTGGAGGCAGCCACCGCAGGGGCCTGGTGGCAGCTGTGAGCAACCAGGAGGTCGCTGGGGAGGCTGACGCGAGTGCGCGACGGCTGTCCTACACACCGGTCCTGCCTGACGGGGTGGACTGTCCGTGGATCCGGGGGCGGTCTACCCGCTGGTGGCTGGTTGTCCCGGCAGACCTCCTGGCGGTGTCGCTGGTGGCCCTGCTCGGTGCGGCATCGACCGACGCGCTCGGCTCCGTCCTCTCCCTTGCCGCGCCCCTGTGGCAGGCAGCCTGCGGGGCGGCGGTCGGCTGGGCCGTGTCCTGGCTCGCCTGTCACCGTCGTGGCGACCACCTGGAGATGGCTGCTCCCGAGGGGCTTGTCGTCGCAGGTGCGACCTGGGTCGTCTGGACGGTGCTGCACGTGGCTGGGCAGGGGGCCGCTCCCCTGGACAGGCACGTCTCCTGGGCGGTGATGACCGGTACCTTCCTCCTGGTCTTCCTGGGAGGGTGGCGCTGGCTCTACGGGTACGTGCGTGCCCACGACTCCCTGGTTCCCGCCCCCTTGGCCCGCAGGATCTCTGAGCAGGAGGCCGACCAGGGGGAGGACAGGGCGTAGCCCGGCATGGCGTCGTAGGCCGGTGCTACGCAGGACGTACGCGGTGCTACGCAGGACGCTCGTGCGGGAGGCGTGCCTGGGTGACGGCGAAGATCCGCACCTGGCCCTCAGGCCAGCAGCGTGGCCAGAACAGGGGCGAGGGCGCGGAAGGCCTGGCCCCGGTGGGACACGGCGTTCTTCTCAGCGGGCTCCATCTGTGCCGTCGTGCGGCCTGCGCCGCCGGGCGCGTCCTCGCTGGCGGGGACGAAGACCGGGTCGTAGCCGAAGCCGTTGTGGCCGTGAGGCTCGTGCGCCAGCCTGCCCTCCAGGTGGCGTTCCATGGTGACGACCCGCTCCTGGGCGGCTGCGCCCGCTGCTTCTTCGGGTACGACCAGCACCGCGGCGCAGGTGAAGCGAGCCGTGCGGTGTGGGTCGTCGATGTCGTGCAGCTGGTTGAGCAGGAGGGTGAGGTTGGCGGTGTCGTCGCCGTGGTGCCCGCACCAGCGGGCGGAGAAGACCCCAGGGGCGCCGCCGAGCACGTCCACGCACAGTCCGGAGTCGTCAGCCACGGCAGGAAGACGGCAGGCCGCTGCCAGGGCGCGCGCCTTGAGCAGGGCGTTGTCCGCGAAGGTGAGCCCGTTCTCGACGGGCTCGGGGGCCTTGAGGGCGGCTGCGGAGATGATCGCCCCAGGGGCCAGGCCGGGTACCAGGGGGGCCAGGATGTCGTGGAGCTCCGCCAGCTTGCTGGGATTGTGCGTGGCCAGGACCAGGCGTGCCTGGGCCGGAACGCGTTCGGTCCGGAGGGAGGCTTCCAGGTTCATGGCTCAGGTTCCGGGGACGGTCAGGATGTGGTGGTCTGACGCGGAGGAGGGGGTCGGGGAGGAGACGGTGCGGGGCGTGTCGGCAGGCCCTTCCAGCGCCTGGCTCTGGAGGCGGGCCAGTGTCCTGTTCCCCTCGGTCGCCAGGTCTAGCAGCGCGTCCAGCTCGTAGCGGTCGAAGGCTGCGTGCTCGGCAGTGCCCTGCACCTCGATGAAGCGTCCTGAGCCGGTTTGGACCACGTTCATATCAGTGTGGGCACGCACGTCCTCCTCGTAGGGGAGGTCCAGGCAGGGCACGCCGTCGATAATGCCGACCGAGACCGCGGACAGGGAGTCGGACAGCACCGGTCTGCCGGGGCGGGCACTGATGAGGCCTTTGGAGGTGGCCCAGGACACGGCGTCCGCCAGGGCTACGTAAGCGCCGGTGATGGCGGCGGTACGGGTACCGCCGTCCGCCTGGAGGACGTCGCAGTCTAGCGTGATCGTGTTCTCACCCAGGGCGGCGACATCGACGACGCCGCGCAGAGAGCGCCCGACCAGCCGGGAGATCTCGTGGGTGCGGCCCCCCACCTTTCCTCGTACCGACTCACGTCCCGAGCGCTCCGAACCGGCTCGTGGCAGCATCGCGTACTCGGCGGTGACCCAGCCCTCGCCGCTGCCCTTGCGCCAGCGTGGCACGCCCTCGGTGAAGGAGGCGGCACACAGGACCCGGGTACGACCAAAGGTGATGAGGACGGAGCCCTCGGCGTGGTCCAGCCAGTGGCGGGTGATGGTCACGGGGCGCAGCTGGTCGGTGGAACGACCGTCACGGCGGGTGAAGGAGCGGGAGGTGCTGGTGTTGGTCACGCGGAACAGGGTACCTGGGCACTCGGGCGCGGGGTCTGCGGCAGGGCGGCTGTCCCCAGCCTGGTGACAGCCCGACCTTGGTGTAGGCAGCATAGGATAGCCTCACACGGAGTCGTCGCGGTGGAGGCGCCGAGAGCACCGAGGCTCTGCCGCAGTGAGGAGAGAAGAGCCATGACCTATGTCAACATTACCGCCCTGACCTATCCTGAGGGTGCGGAGGCTGAGATCGAGCAGCGCTTTGCGGCGCGCAAGCGGGCCGTGGACACCTCGAAGGGGTTCCAGAGCTTTGAGCTGCTGCGTCCCGTCGTCGGGGAGGACCGCTACTTCGTGGTGACCAGGTGGGACTCCCGTGAGGACTACCAGGCCTGGCTGGCGGCGCGCTCTGGTGCCGATCACAGTGACGACGTGCGCCGCGGGATGAGCATTGAGGTCCTGGGCTTCGAGGTCGTCCAGCACGACGAGTAGACGCGCAGGGGCGGCGGATCAGGCGGGTGCGGCCCGGGCTGCCGACGCTGGTCGTTACAGGTGCGCCGGGCCGCCGCCTTCGGCCGCGTGTCAGCGCTGCGGGGCTGACAGGGGTGAGCGGATGCTGGCCGGATCGTAGGAGGCGATGTGTGCCAGGCGCGTCCGGGCGGCCTCCAGAGCAGCGGATCTGCTGTGTCCTTGAACACTGGCACCGACCAGGCGCACGGTACGGTGACCGTCCTGGAACCGCAGAGTGGCGACCCACCCCAGCCGCACCCTGCCTCCGTGTATCTCCGCCGCGCTGGCGGCCAGGTGCCCTCTGGCCTCCGTCCAGGACAGCACCTGTGTGCGGCTCCCGGAGTAGACGGTGATTCCGGAGGAGTCCACCACAGTACGGTGCGGGGCCTTGCCCCGCTGGTAGCGCGCCAGGCATGCGACGAGACTCAGCCCTCCGGCTGCGGCAAAGAGGGCGGCCATGACGGTGCCCAGGGCATCGGTACCTCCTTCAATGAGGAAGACGCTGCCCAGCACGAGGAACGTCCCTGAGGTGCACGCTCCGACGATGTTGACCGTAGCCCGTTTTTCCTGCAGGCTGTCCGGCTCCTCAAGGACGAGCCTCGGGGGGCGGGAGGCGTGGCTGCAGGCCGCCTGGGCGTCCTGAGCGCGGTTTTCCCCGCGTGCGACGTAGCCTGGACCAGGATCGCGAGCGAGGACCTCGTTGATGATGGTCTGGGCACGCTGGCTGGCAGCCTCCTGGCTGCTCCCGCTGACGGTGGTGCAGGGCAGCTCCACGGGTGCGCCGTCGACAAGGACGGCGACACCTACCGTTGTCCTGCCTAGGGAGCTGCCTGTGACGACGACGTGCAGGTTGCCGCGTACCTGGTCCCAGCCCAGGTAGCGGGTACTCCGGGGGGTTAGCAGGGTCAGTCCCCTTGCGTCGGCGGTCAGTCCTAGTCGTCTTCGCAGCCCGAGCACGCCCGCGCACAGCAGTATCACTCCGGGAAGGGCTACGACGCACAGGAGAGAGACAGGCATGCCGTCAGGGACCATCACGAGCAGGCACCACAGGTCGAAGAGGGCAGCAAGAGTCCCGACTGCGAGAAGTGCCCATGCTGCGTCACGTTCGCCCCTGTTGGTGAGGGAGAAGGGAGTGACCCCGCCTGGGTAGCTGTGGGGAGAGTACGCGTGTGTCATGTGCGGTCCTTTTCACGACAGACCTGGGTAGGAGGGCCGACGGGTCACTGCGAGCCCCTCAGCGGGCTGTTCTATGCCAGGGCGATGACGACCTCGTCCTGGGGGGTCAGTGCCTGGACGGCCGACACCCCCTCCGGGGAGTCGAAGGTACCGATGACGTGAGTATCGATGTACCGGTACGCCGCCCTCCAGTAGAGGGCAATCTGCTGCTTGTATGACCAGTAGACGATGTCACCGGCCACCGGGTCGTCGTTGGGCATCTGGTCGTGGTCGAGCGGCTCGTCCAGGTCCGCGACCTTCTTTGCCACATATGGGGAGTAGTCCCGGAAGGAGGCGGTGAGGGGGAGTCGGGCCACCAGCGCCTGTGCTGTCTGTGTCCCGTTGAGGTGCGCCGGGTAGGCGGTCCCGTTGACGCGGACGATGATCGGGGTGTGTTCCCCCTGCGAGGCCGTTGCCGCCGGGCTGGTGATGATCCTGGGGGAGGTGCCTGAGCCGGTCCGCGCTCCTGCCGCCTGGTCGCTGTCCGAGACCGGGGCACACCCGCACACGGAGAGGGGTAACGAGGCCAGCGACGCCAGAGTGCTGGCAAGGACGGTGCGCCGTGCGTGCTCTTTTACCATGCTGTCCTCTCCCAGGGGACCTCTGCGATCCGGGCAGCACCCTGCGCCTCCCTGCTGCCTGGTACCGCCCGGTCGGCATCGCCGCTGGGACGATCAGCGCTGGGACGCGGGGGGGGGGAGTGCCCTCACACCGTATCCACAGTACGCGAGAAGGGACTCGAACCCTCACGCCCGAAGGCACCAGGACCTAAACCTGGGGCGTCTACCAGTTCCGCCACTCGCGCTCGACCCGCACTCTACCTTCCTGTGGGCGGGGGTGCGCAAGGCCGTCTCAGTCCGACGCGCTGGGCTGGTCCAGACCCAGCTCGGCGCGCAGCCTCGCGACGTGGCCGGTGGCCCTGACGTTGTACCGCGCCAGGACGACACTGCCATCCGGTGCCACGACGACAGTCGAGCGGATCACGCCGGTGTAGGTCCTGCCGTAGTTCTTCTTCTCGCCCCAGGCCCCCCAGGCCTCCATGACCGAGTGGTCGACGTCGGAGAGCAGGGGGAAGGGGAGACTGTGGCGCTCAGAGAACCTGGCCTGGGTGGCAGGGGAGTCAGGAGAGATGCCGACCACCTGGTAGCCCGCACTTCCCAGGCTCTCTACTGAGTCGCGGAAGTCGCAGGCCTCCTTGGTACACCCTGGCGTACACGCCTTGGGGTAGAAGTAGACAACCAGCCCTGCATCGCTACGGGACAGCAGGTCGCTGAGGGTCACATTCTGTCCTGTGGCGTCGGGCAGGGTAAAACTCGGAGCAGCGTCTCCGGCTGACAGGTGGGGCATGAGTCCTCCTCTGGTCCTCCTTTGGCGCACACAATGTGGGCGATCTTCTCATCGGGAGCCGCCCTGAGTGGCTGCGTGCCACGCACGGACCTGCGGAGTTCGCTCTCAGGAGACGGCTGAGGATATGGTTGAGGATGTGGGAGGACCGCTCCCGGCGGGACTCAGGCGGCCAGGGCCGCCGGGCTCTTCTCGCGGTCGCCGTCGGTCTCGGGATACCTCAGGTTCTCCAGGGCTCCTCGGGCGGCTGTGAGGCGTTCCTGGGCGCGCTCCAGGCGGGAGGGGGAGGTTCCGACAGGCAGGGAGGCGACCTCAGCCTGCGCGGCGTCGAGCTCGCGCTCGGCCTGCTCACGTCGGACCCACAGAGGGGTCCCGAGGGCGCAGGCGCACGTCATGGCCGAGGCGGCGTCATGTCGTGGCTTGATCTGGCGGGCAGGTGCTCCCGACAAGCCTGCTGTACGGGCTGGTGCTGTGCTGCTGATTGTCTGCGTGCTCATCTGTGCTCCTTAACGTCCTGTAACGTCCTGTCATTGTCTTGAGTCGTCGCGGTGTCGCGCTGTGCGGGCGGGACTGTCGTTGTTGCCACTACTGGGCTATGACGTTCTCAGGGCGCCGCAGTGCTGCTGCCTGGCTGGCGCCCTGACGACGCGCCACGGCCGGAGCCTGTGGAGGGCGCTCGTCCCGGGCCGGGTTGACGGCCTCAGTGGCGGCAGCTCGGGCGCTACCGTCTGCACGCCGGGGCGGCTTGCCGTGCCAACGGGCAGGCTGGGTGCCTGCCGACAGACTCTGGCCGACGACCTGGTCCCTGCCCCTGCTGATAGCCCTGGGGCGTGGCGGCACCCGTCCCCAGAGGCGGGCGGGGCCTGCCCCTCGTGATGAGGGGCCTGGGAGTTCCCGGAGAGCGGGAAGTCCCTGTGGTCCGCCGTGGTACACCGCCAGGGACTCGAACCCTGAACCCACTGATTAAGAGTCAGTTGCTCTGCCAATTGAGCTAGCGGTGCGCAGCCAGGCACGGGCTGGCGTCCCGGCCGAGGCCGGGTCTGGTACACCGTCAGGGACTCGAACCCTGAACCCACTGATTAAGAGTCAGTTGCTCTGCCAATTGAGCTAACGGTGCCTGGTGCCAGAGGGAGACTCTACGAGGTGGGCCGGTGTCAGTCCAGCCAGAGAGGTCTGAAACCGCCCCACTGTGCCAGATATCTCAGGTGACGGGGCGCTTTTGGTGGTGCCGCTGCCCACGGATCCCCGCGTAGCGGCTTCCTGTTCGACCCCGGAGGGCGGGCGCTGGCAGATGCTGGCCGAGGGTGCTGGCCGAGACTGCCCCAGGCCGGTCTCGGGAGCGGGGAGCGTGGGGCGTTTCTGGACGCAGCGGTAGTGCTGGTGAGGTGGTGGTAGAGGTTCGGTGGGAGACAGGTGGAGGCTGGCAGGGACTGCGGGTTGCCCGGGGTGGTGCGCCGTCGTGAGCCTGGCTGCTGCGGTACCGTGGGCCACGTGACTGATCCCGTCGTGACCCTGGCTACCTCCAAGGACTACCCCGAGCTTGACGAGGACGACCGCGGCCTGCCCGACGCCTTGCGTCAGCGCGGGATCGAGCCGAGGGTCGCCGTGTGGGACGATCCGGAGGTGGACTGGGGGGACTCGGGCACGGTGGTGCTGCGTAGCGTGCGTGACTACGCGGTTACGCGCACCTACGCGGACTTCCTGGCCTGGACCCGCTCGGTGCCCCGGCTGCTCAACCAGCCTGACGTCGTCGCGTGGAACTCTGACAAGCACTACCTCGTCCGCCTGGCGGAGCTGGGGGTCCCCACGATCCCCACCACCTGGCTGGAGCCGGGTGCGGGCTACTTCAAGCACCAGGTCCACACCAGGTTTCCCGCCTACGGGGACTTTGTGGTCAAGCCCGCAATTTCCTCTGGAGGTCGCGGGACCGGCCGCTACACGGCCACTGACGCCGGCTCCCGGTCGGCGGCGATCAGCGACGCAGTGCACCACCTGGGCCGGGGGCGCTCGGTGATGGTCCAGCGCTACCTGGAGGAGGTGGACCGGCAGGGGGAGGTGTCCCTGGTCTACTTCAACGGGGTGCTCTCCCACGCGGTGGAGAAGGACCCGATGCTCCACCCGTCCTTCCGCGCCACCGACGAGGTGCACGGAGAGGAGGTCACCGCCCGTGACCCCAGCGAGCAGGAGTGGCTGTGGGGGGAGCGTGTCCGCAAGGCCATCCACACCCTCATCAAGGAGACCTCCGGGCGTGACGTCCAGCTGCTCTTCAACCGGGTGGACGTCGTCAGTGACGGCAGGGGCGGCTTCTACCTCATGGAGGTCTCGCTCATTGACGCCGCCCTCTACCTGGGGACCTCGTCGGAGGCGCTGGACGGCTTCGCGGACGCTATCGCCCAGCGGGTCTTCTGGTAAGGCTCGGGAGGCTGCCCTGGCCGTCCGCGTCAACGTGAGCCCCCTGGTCAAGGCACTCACCTTGATCTAGGTGTATCAAGGTGAGCGCCTTGACCAGTGCGGGGCGGGGTGCCACCCTTGACAGGTGCTTGTCGTCACCATGGACCAAAAGGCCTCCCGCTCTACCGGTGACGCTGTGCCTGCGCTGCTGCGCTCCGTCTCCGACGTGTGCGTCATCGCCCCCTTTGAGCGGACCGCAGGCGACGAGGTCCAGGGAGTCCCCGCTGACGCAGCGGCCCTGTACACGGTTGTACGCGCTGCTATACGTGCTGGCTGCTGGTACGTCGGAATCGGTGGAGGGGCCGGCCGCGTGGGTGCCGACGGAGGCGCGCGCTCAGGGAGCGGTGCGGCCTTCGTGGCGGCGCGTGAGGCCGTCGATGCTGCCAAGAGGTCCCGAGTACCGCTGGCGGTGCGTGGCGAGGACCCG
The DNA here is from genome assembly GCF_003591215.1 of Actinomyces sp. 2119. Lineage (NCBI taxonomy): Bacteria > Bacillati > Actinomycetota > Actinomycetes > Actinomycetales > Actinomycetaceae > Actinomyces > Actinomyces sp. 2119. The sequence continues at coordinate 255,064 of NZ_QYRR01000004.1, read as the reverse complement.
GAGGCGGCTGCCCGGGCGCAGGCGGTCCTGCGGCTCCAGGCCCTCCTCCTGGCCCGACGCTCCCGCCTGCAGTGGGAGGCGGTGGACCTGGTCGAGAGCGGTGTGAGCGGGCAGCAGGCGGCACGAAGGCTGGCAGTGACGGAACAGGCGTTCTCGCAGCGGCGAATCGCCTCGGGCCTGGCGGAGGAGAAGGAGGCTCTCCCGGTTCTCCTGGCACTTCTTAACACCCTTGACCGGTCTGCCGACCCGCGTGTCAGCCCGGTGCCGGCGCACGTAGGAGGTACATGAGATGCCTGCTGTGGTCGTGCTCGTGACGTTGGTCATCTCGGTCCTAGGAGGGTGGGGTGCTGTCGTTGGCGTGCTGCGCGTGGCTCGCGTTCCGGAGCCTCCTGCGGGACGTGCCGCCTCACCGGACGGACACCATGTCCCCGTCCTGGACAGGGCGGGGGTGGACAGCACGGCTCCGCTGGTACTACGCGGTGGAACCTGGATCGGGATGCTGGAACGGCTGGCCACGACCGGGGCACTGCTGAGCGGTCACGCTGAGATGGTTGTTGTCGTCGTTGCCGTCAAGGGCCTGGGGCGCTGGGCGGACCTCCAAGAAAGCCCCGGGGCCGCGGAGCGGTTCATCATCGGGACCCTGGCCTCCCTGATCTGGGCGTGCGCCTGTGGCCTGGCCGGTCAGGCACTCATGGGAGGCTGACCGGTACCGCTGCGCCCACGGAGGCCCTGCGTCCGCAATCGTGCTAGACATGCGGGTGTGCGTACCGTCCTCAACGTTATCTGGGTCGCCTTCGGAGGCTTCTGGCTCTTTGTGGGCTACCTTTTCTTTGGGCTCCTCGCCTGCCTGCTGGTGGTCACCTTGCCGGCTGGGATCGCCTGCTTTCGGATTGCTGGCTACGTGCTGTGGCCCTTTGGGCGGGAGGTGGTCCCTGTCCCGGGAGCGGGTGCTATGAGTGGGCTGGCCAACTTGGTCTGGTTCCTGGTCGCAGGCCTGTGGCTGGCTGTGGGGCACGTGACCACAGCGGCAGCCCAGGCCGTCACCATCATCGGCCTCCCGCTGGCTGTCGGCAACATCAAGCTCATCCCGGTGACCTGCTTCCCCTTCGGCAAGCGGGTCGTGGACTCCCGTCGCCTACGCCTCGGGCTGTGAGCGCGTGCTCGTCCTCGGGCTGCGCTGAGGCCGTACGGGGGACCTGCCCGCACCACTGTGAGAGCCAGCCGCCTGCGACATAGCGTGTGCGCAGGGCCTACAGGCTGATCCTGCGTGAGACTGCCCAGTACCCGGCGTAGCAGACTGCCAGGAAGACGGCGGTAATCGCCAGCGCCGGACGCTGGAGGGGGTCAAAGACAATGAGCAGGCACGACGCCGCGGACAGCACCAGGGCACCCAGGGACACCCACGGGTAGCCCGGTGCCCTGTAGGCCAGATCCTCAGGGCTGTGACCCTCAGCCAGCCAGCGGCGGCGGAACTGGTAGTGCGAGGCCGCGATGGTCACCCACACCAGCACGACCGCCAGGCCCGAGACCGAGACCAGCACCAGGTACACGGTGGAGGCGGCGTAGACGGAGGTTAGCAGCGCGGCCAGGCCCCCGACCATGGACAGGGCCATAGCCAGGGCGGGAACCCCGTACCGGTTGGTCCGGGCCAGGAGCGCAGGCAGGGTTCCCTCGTTCGCCAGGGACCACAGCATGCGTGTCGAGGCGTAGAGGCCCGAGTTTGCCGCTGACAGGATGGCGGTGAGGATGACGACGTTCATAAGGTCGTCGGCGAAGGGGACGCCGATCCGGGACAGGACCGTGACGAAGGGGCTCTCCTCCACACCTGCCTGCCTCCAGGGGATGAGCGCCGCGATGACGAGCACGGAGCCGATGAAGAAGACGACCAGCCGCGCCAGGGTGGCCCGGATAGCTCGGGGGATCGTGGCTGCCGGGTCCTTGACCTCCCCGGCGGTGATCCCGATCAGCTCGGTGCCGGAGAAGGCGAAGTTGACGGCGAGGATTGTGGTGAACACCGCCGCGAAGCCGTTGGGGAAGAGCCCTCCTGAGGTCAGGTTGGACAGCAGTGGGGCCGAGGTGGCGCCCTCGTAGGGCAGCAGGCCTACGACGGCGGCCCCGCCAATGATGATGAACAGAATGATTGCGATGACCTTGACGCCTGACAGCAGGGTCTCCGCCTCGGCGAAGACCCTGACCGAGACCATATTGAGCACCAGCACCAGCGTGATGAAGGCCGCTGCCCACACCCACACGGGCACGGCCGGGAACCACCCGTTCATGATCATGGCCGCGCCGGTGAACTCGCTGCCCAGGGCGACTGTCCACGTCAGCCAGTACAGGACGGCGGTGACGAACCCGGTGGCCGGACCGATGTAGGTGCGCGAGTAGACGTGGAAGGCCCCGGTGAAGGGCATGGCCACGCTCAGCTCGCCCAGGCACATCATGACCAGGTAGACGATGAGGGCTCCGACGGCGTAGGCCAGGACGGTGCCGAAGGGGCCGGCCTGGTTGATTGTGTAGCCGGTGGACAGGAACAGGCCGGTCCCGATGACTCCGCCGAAGCTGATCATCATGAGATGTCGCCTGCTCATGCGGCGCTCTAGGGCCGTCACGTGGGCGGGGCCGGGTGCGGCCGTCGACGGGGCAGCGGTGTGGGGGCTCGTCACGACAGAATCGGTGGAGGCCATAGGCGGACGGTATTCCTGCTCGGAACGCGGCGCCCGGGCTTCTCACAGGGTGAACGGGCCGCGCTATGCTCGTGGTATGAGCAGCTTTCCCGGCGCGGGCAGGTTGGCTGGTCCGACGCCTCCCACGGGACCGGGGCCGCGCGTGCCCGTCGCCTCCTCGTTGGCAGGGGCGCTCGCCAGCGGGACCCTCGTCCTCGACGGTGCCATGGGTACCGAGCTCCAGGCCAGGGGCGTGGACACGAGCCGGACGCTGTGGTCGGCCCAGGCCCTGCTGGACGCCCCCGGTGCCGTCACTGAGGTCCACGCTGCTTACCTTGCTGCCGGAGCCGACGTCATTGAGACGAACTCCTACCAAGCGAGCGTCCCGGCGCTGACTGACGTGGGCTACGACGAGGCCGGTGCGCGTGACCTCATCGCCTCCTCGGCCCGCCTGGCCCTGGCTGCGGCGGGCCAGGCCGCGACAGCCCGTGGCGGGCCTGCGGGCACGTTCGGGTCAGCACCGGGGCGGTCCCAGGGAGGAGGAACGTCCCTGGAAGAGGGCGAAGGGGCGGGCCACCCAGCACCTGGAGAGCGACCGCGCCCGTTCGTGGCTGGTGCTCTGGGCCCCTACGGCGCGTTCCTGGCTGACGGGTCGGAGTACACCGGCGCCTACGAGGTGAGCCAGAGCCAGCTGGAGCGGGTCCACCGCCCGCGCATTGAGGCCCTTGCCGCCCAGGGGCTCACCGTCTTTGCCCTGGAGACCATGCCCCGTCTTGACGAGGCCCGGCTCGTGACCACGGTGTTGGCGCAGACCGCTCCCGGTGCCGAGTGCTGGGTCTCCTTCCAGGTCCGGCCTGACGGCGCCCACCTGGCTGACGGTACGCCTCTGGCCCAGGCTGCCGCATGGGCCGACACCCATCCGGCGGTGGTGGCCGTCGGCCTCAACTGCGTGGCGCCCGAGACCGTGGCCCGGGCGCTTCCCGTGCTGCGTCGCTCCACGGCCAAGCCGCTGGTGGCCTACCCCAACTCGGGCGACAGCTACGACCCGGTGACCAAGACGTGGACGCCTGTCCGGGGAACGGGACGCTTCACCGCCCTGGTCCCGGAGTGGGTCGAGGCAGGAGTGCGGCTGGTTGGCGGGTGCTGCCGTACGACGCCCGATGACACCGCGGTCCTGGCCGGAGCGATCGGGGCCGCCCGGGGCAGCACCGAGGACAGTGATGACTTCGGTGATGATCTTTTCCGGTGATGATCTTCCGGTGATGACCTGCCGGGGGCGCCCGTTGGGTCCGGGCGTGCCTGCTCAGCCCTGCGGACCCACGCGCAGCAGGTGGACGACGGCCCGCTCCTCGCGATCGCACTCGGCCAGGTCGACCAGGGCCGTCAGGCGCCAGTCGTGGTCCCCCTCGGGGTCGTCGACAACCTGCGTGGCCAGCCACACTTGTCGGCCCTGTACCTCCAGGGCCTCACGCAGCCTCTCGCTGACACCCGCAGCGGCCAGCGCAGCCTCGTCCGGATCCTCCTCCAGAGGAGCCAGGGCGGCCGCGCGGGCGGAGGTGTCGGTGCCGATCCAGTCGTACTCCTCCCAGTAGCGGCCCAGCACCTGGTCCCACCGGTCCTCACCCCACCCGGAGGAGGCGTCCAGGCGTCCCAGCGCCTCGACGTCGTCACGAGCCATTAGCTCCACGCGGCGGAACATCTCACGGCGGACCGCCACCCGGAAGGCGTGCAGGTTGCGGGTGAGGGCAACTTTGCCGTCAGCATCGGCGCCGAAGGGTCGCTCCACACCCGCCGAGGGTTCCCCGAGCCGCCAGCCCGGGCCCACGATGACCGTCTCCTGCGTCTGCGCCGCCGTCTCCAGCGCCCCTGCCTGGGCGGCCCCCAGCGCCTCCCACTCGTCCAGAAGGGAGGAGTCGACTGCCCGTACCAGCTCGCCCAGCCACTCGACGAGCTCGAGCACCTCCGGGGTGCGGTGCTCCTCGGGCACGACCTGGCGCAGCGCCCGGTAGGCGTCGGTGAGGTAACGCAGGATGACGCCCTCACTGCGCCCCAGGTCGTAGCGGGCCACCAGGTCGGAGAAGGTCATGGCGTTCTCCACCATCTCTCGCACCACGGACTTCGGGGAGAGCTCGTACTCGGCTACCCACGGGTTGGCGGTCCGGTACATCTCCAGGGCAGGGGTCAGCAAGTCAGCCAGGGGACGCGGCCAGGTGACCTTTTCCAGGGCCGCCATGCGCTCCTCGTAGTCCAGGCCCTCGGCCTTCATGGCTGCCACTGCCTCTGCCCGGGCGGCCTTCTGCTGGGCGTACAGGAGCGGACGGGGGTCCTCCAGCGTGGACTCCACCACTGAGACCACGTCCAGCGTGTGGCTGGGGGAGTCTACGCCCAGCAGGTCCATGGCGGCTAGGGCGAAGGGTGCCAGGGGCTGGTTGAGGGCGAACTCCCAGGGAAGATCCACCGCCAGGCGCAGGCGGGGCCGCCCGTCCGCGGCGGCCTGGGCGGAGGAGACGTGCTCCACCACCCCTGCGGTGCGCAGGGACCGGTAGATGTCCAGTGCTCGGCGCACGTGCACGCGCCGCTGCGCAGGTGTGACGTGGGCTCGCCCCAGCAGTGCGGCCATGTGGGTTACCGGGTCGCCGGGTCGCTCCATAAGGGCCAGCACCATGGTGGTGGTGACCTGGAACTGGCTGGTCAGCGTCTCCGGGGCAGCGTCGCGCAGCCGCTCGAAGGTCCCCTCCGTCCAGCTCACCCGGCCGGGAGGGGCCTTCCTGCGCACGACCTTGCGCCGTCTGCGCTCGTCGTCGCCCGCTTTGGCCAGCGCCCGGGCGTTGTCGATGGCGTGCTCCGGGGCCTGGACCTCCACGTAGCCGCGGGTGTCGAAGCCTGCTCGTCCGGCCCGTCCAGCAACCTGGTGGAACTCCCGTGCTGTGAGATGACGCTCTCGGGACCCGTCAAACTTCACCAGGGAGGTCAGGACCACGGTGCGGATAGGTACGTTGATGCCGACTCCCAGGGTGTCGGTCCCGCAGACGACGGCGAGCAGCCCCTCGCGGGCCAGGCGCTCGACGAGCCTGCGGTAGCGCGGAAGCATCCCGGCGTGGTGCACCCCGATCCCGCTGCGCAGCAGCCGAGACAGCGTGGTCCCGAATCCCTTGGCGAAGCGGACGTCGCCCAGCGCCCGGGCGGTCTCCTCCTTGCGGGACCTGGGCACCAGGTCCGTGCTCAGCAGCGAGGTCGCCCGCGCCACGGCCTCCTTCTGCGAGAAGTGGACGACGTAGGTCGGCGCCTTGTCCTGGCCCACGAGCCGCTGGAGGAGCTCGCCGACCGGCTCCACGACGTAGTCCATCTCCAGGGGCACGGGGCGCACGGCGTCGTCGACGACAGCGACCTGGCGGCCGGTGCGCGCCTCCAGGTCCCGCACGAAGAAGCTGACGTCCCCCAGGGTCGCTGACATGAGCACCATCTGGGCTCGGGGCAGCTCCAGGAGAGGGACCTGCCATGCCCATCCTCGCTGCGGGTCGGCGTAGTAGTGGAACTCGTCCATGATGACGCAGTCGACGTCCATGTCCTCGCCCTCGCGCAGCGCCTGGTTGGCCAGGATCTCCGCGGTGCAGCAGATGACAGGCGCGTCGGCGTTGATGGAGGTGTCTCCGGTGACCATGCCGACGTTGTCGGCACCGAACAGCCCTACGAGCTCGAAGAACTTCTCGGAGACCAGGGCCTTGAGCGGGGCGGTGTAGTAAGAGCGCCCGCCCCGGGCCAGGGAGGCGGTGTGGGCGGCTAGGGCGATGACGGACTTGCCTGAGCCCGTGGGGGTGGCAGCAATGACGTGGCGGTCCTCAAGAATCTGGGACAGCGCCTCATCCTGGTGCGGGTAGAGGGGGCGGCCTGTCGACTCGGCCCACTCGGCAAAGGCCAGGTAGACCTCCTCGGGCTCGGGCGCCTGCTGCGGGTCGTCGGCCGGGATGAGGGAGTCGAGCATGACGTTGAGGGCCGGGGCTGTCATGCCAGTATCGTCTCACGGGACCTGACTGGCCCTTGTGAGCAGCGGTGGTCCGTGACGGCCCTGGCCCGTCCAGGACGTGACCGTCGCGTTTCCTTAGGCCTGACCCGGTGTGAGAGCATGCGCCGGTACCCTGCCGCGACCCGGAAGGCCTACGTGTCTCATGGATGCTCTTGCTGCTGACCTCCAGGCTGTTGCCGACTGGGTGACCCTTCACGTCACCATGTGGGTCCTCATCGGTACCGGGCTGGTTCTCACCGTGCGTACCCGTGTGGTCCAGGTCCGCCACCTGGGCAGCATGCTGCGCCAGGTCCTCGGCTCTCGCTCAGGCGCGCACGGGGGAATCTCCTCCTTCCAGGCCTTCGCCATCTCCCTGGCCGCACGGGTCGGGGTAGGCAACATCTTCGGCGTCGCCGCCGCCCTGCTGCTGGGAGGGCCGGGCGCCGTGTTCTGGATGTGGGTGGTGGCCCTGGTCGGCATGGCCACCGCCTTCTTCGAGGCGACCCTGGCCCAGCTGTTCAAGGTGCGCGACCCCGACGGCTCCTTCCGCGGCGGGCCCGCCTTCTACATGGCCCGAGGGATGAGAAACCGGGTCCTGGCTGGCGTCTACGCGGTCATCACAGTGGTCACCTGTGGCTTTGTCATCACCTCGGTGCAGTCCAACGCCATCGCTGGCACGCTGCTGTCAGCGGTGGGGCCGGGCGGCTCGGCGCTTCCTGGCCTGGGCGGCCTCAGTGCCGCCCAGTTGGTCATCGCCGCCCTCGTCCTCGTCTTCACCGCCATGGTGGTGCTTGGCGGCGTTCGGGCCGTGGCTCGTGTCACCGAGTGGATGGCTCCGGTCATGGCGCTGGTCTACATCGTTATGGTGCTCATCATCTGTCTGGCCAACCTTGGCCAGTTCTTCACCGTCATCGGGGAGATCATCACCTCCGCCTTCTCGCCCCGCCCCCTGGTAGGCGGCCTGGGCGGCGGGATCCTGGCCGCAGTCATCAACGGCACCAGGCGGGGGCTGTTCTCCAACGAGGCAGGCCAGGGCACTGCTCCCAACGCCGCTGCCACGGCCACGGTCACTCACCCCGTCCACCAGGGCCTCATCCAGTCCCTGGGCGTGTTCATCGACACGATCGTGGTGTGCACCGCCACCGCCTTCGTCATCCTCATCGCGGGCCCGCAGGTGTGGGAGGCACCGGGAGCGGACCCCTCCTCCCTCACGACGATGGCGGTCGCCCACGAGCTGGGAGCCTGGACGGTACTGCCCATGGCTGTGCTGGTCTTCGTGCTCGCCTACTCCTCGATCATTGCCGCCTATGTCTACTCCGACACCAACATGTCCTTCCTGACCGGGGGCAGGAGATGGGCCACGTGGGCGGTGCGGCTGCTGTCGGTCCTGTCCGCCACGGTGGGCGCTTTGCTCTCCCTGGAGGTGGTGTGGAACGCCGTTGACATCGCCATGGCGGTCATGACAGTGACCAACCTCGTCGCCCTCCTCGCCCTGTCGGGCTGGGGCCTGGGAGCGCTGAGGGACTGGGAGGCGCAGAAGCGCGCGGGCGTAGCCGTCCCCGTTCTCGTCGCCAGGGACAACCCCTACCTGCCCGGCCCCCTCCCTGGGGACGTGTGGGACGAGGCATCAGCCGACGACGCTGCGCAGCACTCCCGGTAGGCGCCCCCTGCCACCGCAGCAGACACAGCAGACAGAAGAAAGGAGCCTCGACCGTGACACGAGCCCTTCCCAACGTCCTGGCCCCGGCCCTGGCGGCCCAGGCCGAGGAGCCGGTGAACCTGGAGGAGCAGGTTGCCACCGTCCTCGAGCTGGTCAGCGACACCTTCTACACCTACGTCCTGGCGGTCCTCCTGGTGGGGGCAGGTATCTACCTCACCGTGCGCACCCGCGGCGTCCAGGTGCGTCACTGGGGCACCATGCTGGCCTCCGTGGTGCGCTCGCGCACGGGTGCGCGCGGAGGGATCTCCTCCTTCCAGGCCTTCGCCGTCGGACTGGCGGCCCGGGTGGGCATCGGCAACATCGCCGGGGTGGCGATCGCCGTCGTCGCCGGAGGGCCGGGTGCCTTGTTCTGGATGTGGGTGGTGGCCGTCATCGGCATGGCCACGGGCTTCACCGAGTCCACGCTGGCCCAGGTCTTCAAGGAGAGGGGACGCGACTTCACCTTCCGGGGCGGGCCCGCCTACTACATGAAGAACGGCCTGGGCTCTCGGCTCCTAGGCAGCGTCTTCGCGGTCATGTGCATCGTCTCGGTGGGCGGCACCGTGGTCATGGTCCAGACCAACGCCCTGGCGGGGGTGGTCAGCGCGACCGTGCCCTCCGTCCAGCCGTGGATGGTCGGGGTCTGCCTGGTGCTGCTCACCGGTCCCGTGGTCCTGGGCGGGCTGAGGTCCGTGGCACGGGTGACCGAGTGGCTGTCCCCGGTCATGGCGCTGATCTACGTCGTCGTCGCCCTCGTGGTCATCGTGGCCAATATCGCTGAGGTCCCGGGGGTGCTCGTCTCTGTCGTGCGCGGCGCCTTCGGGGCCGACCAGGCACTGTTCGGGACCGCAGGTGGCATGGTCGCCGCGCTCGTCAACGGTGTGCGCCGCGGCCTGTTCTCTAACGAGGCCGGCCTGGGGACCGTGCCTAACGCCGCCGGCACGGCCACGGTCTCCCACCCGGTGCGGCAGGGGCTCATCCAGGGCTTCGGGGTCTTCGTGGACACGGTCGTGGTGTGTACGGCGACCGGGCTGCTGATCCTCCTGGCCACCGACACCTACCAGCCTGGCAACGACTCCCTCGTGGGGGCGGTCCTGACCCAGCAGGCCGTGGTGGAGCACCTGGGGTCGTGGACGACCTGGCCCATGGTGGTGCTCATCTTCGTCCTCGTCTTCTCTACCGTCCTGGGCTGCTACTCCTACTCCCAGGTCAATGTCAACTTCCTGGGCGGCCAGCACCGTGCCGAGCAGGCCTTTGGCGTGCTGCTGACTGCTGCGGCCTTTACCGGGTGCGTGCTGACACTGCCCGTGGTGTGGGCGCTGACTGACATCGCCCTGGGGCTGCTCGGCCTGCTCAACCTGGTGGTTATCGTGTGGCTGGCGCCCTGGGCACTGGGGGCGCTGCGCGACTTCGAGGCCCAGCGTCGGCAGGGCCGGGACCCGGTGTTCTCCGGGCACGCCAACCCTTACCTGCCCGGTGACGTCGTCGAGGGTGTCTGGGAGCCTGAGGAGCCGGGGGCCGAGGTCCCCCTCCGGTAGGCCCCGGTCCTCATGGCGCGCAGGGCCTGCCGACTGGACCGCAGGACCACCAGCCGCGCCACTGCTCCTGAGGCCTGGTAGCCACCGTTACGACCCGGGGACCGCTTCGGGAGAGCCCACTCGGAAGAACCAGGAGAATCATGTCTGCTCTTCAGTCGTTCCTGACCAGTACCTCCGACCTCCTCTTCTCCACGGTGCTCGTGTGGCTGCTGCTGGCCGTGGGCCTGTACTTCACCGTCCGTACCCGGGCGGTCCAGCTGCGGCACGCGGGCAGTATCGCCGGTGCTGTGGCGGGATCACGGTCAGGGGCGCAAGGCGGTATCTCCTCCTTCCAGGCCTTCGCCATAGGGCTGGCCTGCCGGGTGGGCACCGGCAACATCGTGGGGGTGGCACTGGCCCTGGCCTGGGGAGGTCCGGGCGCGGTTCTGTGGATGTGGCTGGTAGCTGTCCTCGGCACGGCCACCGCTTTTGCCGAGTCCACCCTGGCGCAGGTCTTCAAGGTGCGCCGTGGCGACGGGACGTTCCGTGGAGGCCCGGCCCACTACATGTCGCTGGGGCTGGGGCTGCCGGTCATGGGCGGGATCTTCGCGGTCGTGTTCATGGTCGCCAACGGTCTGGCCATGCCCATGGTGCAGGCCAACGCCATCACCGCCTCCCTGGGTGCTGCCAGCGGCCTGCCCGCCTGGGTCGGCGCGCTCCTGGTCACGGCCCTGACGGCACCCGTCCTGCTGGGAGGTCTGCGTGCCATGGCCCGGGTGGCTGAGTACCTGGCCCCGTTTATGGCTCTGTCCTACCTCCTGCTCGTCCTGGTGATCCTGCTGACGCACCCCGGTGAGGCCTGGGAGGCCCTGCGCTCGATCTTTGCCCACGCCCTGGGCCTGCGTCCCGGGCTGGCGGGAGTGGCCGGCGGGATCATGGCCGCCGTCCTCAACGGTGTGCGCCGAGGACTGTTCTCCAACGAGGCGGGCCTGGGAGGCTCCGCGTGTGCCGCAGGGTCGGCAACCGTCTCCCACCCGGTCCAGCAGGGTCTTATCCAGGCCTTCGGCGTCGTCGTGGACACGCTCGTGGTCTGCACGGCGACCGCCCTGGTCATCCTCGTGGCCGGGCGGCGCGTTGACATCGCGGGAGCGACCAGTGACGACGCCGCTGGGCACCTGACACAGGACGCCGTGGCCGGGCTGGTGGGGGAGTGGACTCGGTGGCCTATGGCGGTCCTGGTCATGGTCCTGGCCTACACCACGATCATCGGAGCCTTCTCCTACGCCCAGGTCTGCCTGGACTACCTCACACGCTCCCCCCTGGCCTCCTACTGCCTTCAGGTCGCCGCCGTGTGCTGTGGCGCCCTGGGAGCGGTCCAGCCTCTGACCACCGTGTGGACACTGGCGGACGTCCTTCTGGGGATCGGTGCCATCCTCAACCTGACCGCCCTGGCTCTGCTGGGGCGGTGGGTCGTCGGTGCGCTGCGGGACTGGGAGGCTCAGCGCGGCGCCCGGATTGTCGGGCCGTCCCCGGGGAGGAGCGAAGACGTGCCTGGTCCGGCGGTCCCGACGCAGCCCGAGTTCCATGCCGACTCCCCCTACTTGCCTGCACCTCTCACCACTGGTGCGTGGCCCCTGGCAGCACAGGGCCAGGGCAGTAGGAGCCCGGTGGTACCTCAGGCTGACTAGGGGCGCGGGCCAGCCTGGGGTACCGTCTTAGAGCCCTGGTGCTGGGGGCAGCCGACTGGGGGACGAGCTCCTGCCGTCTCTTCCCGAGACCGCCGCACGGAGACGTTACGAGGACGAAACAGGCACTCTTCTATCCTCCCGGGATCTTCGTCCACATCACGTTCCACCTGCTCCCGCCTCGCTGGTTCCGGGACGACCGGGGACTGTCCTGCCCGACCTCCCCGGTGCCAGGGCCTCTTCTCCTACGGGGATCGGCTGTCTCGGCTGCTAGGTGGGTCGGGTGCGCGTGCCGGCACCCCTGGAGGCACCATGCCCTGTGGCCAGTTCGTCGTCAGCGCCAGCGTCCTTGACGCGCCTACTGCCTTCCTGGCTGATGTCAGCGACCGGTTCTACACCCAGGTCCTGGCGTGGCTGCTCCTCGCTGCAGGTATCTACTTCACCGTGGGCACGCGTTGTGTCCAGCTGCGTCTCTTCGGGCGCATGATCGCGACCATCGCCAGATCCCGCAGCAACACCGCGGGTGGTATCTCCGCCTTCCAGGCCTTCACCGTCGGGCTGGCCTCCCGGGTGGGGACGGGCAACATCGTCGGTGTCGCCATCGCTATCACGCTGGGCGGTCCCGGTGCGGTGTTCTGGATGTGGGTCGTGGCCCTGGTGGGAATGGCGACAGGGTTCGTCGAGTCCACCCTGGCCCAGATGTACAAGGTCGCCAGCCCCGACGGAACCTTCCGGGGCGGTCCTGCCTACTACATCTCCCGGGGGCTGGGGTCGAGGTTCTGGGGGTCGGTCTTTGCCGTCATCATTACCTTCGTCTTTGGCTTCGCCTACGAGGCCACCCAGGCCAACGCCATCTCTGGCGCGCTGGAGGGGACCTTCGGGGTCAACAGGTGGCTGACCGCCGTGGTCCTGGTCGCGATCACCGGCCCGGTCGTCTTCCGGGGGATTCGACGCGTGGCCCGTATCACCGAGTGGGTGGCCCCGGTCATGGCGCTGCTGTACGCGGTGCTCGCCGTGGTGATCCTCCTTGTCAACATCCGGGCCATTCCAGGGGCGTTCAGCATGATCCTCCAGGGTGCCTTCGGCCTGCAGGAGGCCTTCTACGGCACGGCGGGTGGTATTACCGCAGCGGTGATCAACGGGGTGAAGCGGGGCCTGTTCTCCAACGAGGCGGGGGAGGGGTCGGTACCCAACGCCGCTGCTACCGCCTCGACTCCTCATCCGGTCAACCAGGGCTTCATCCAGTCCTTCGGGGTGTTCATGGACACCATGGTCGTGTGCACGGCTACTGCCCTCATCGTGCTGCTGTCAGGGGTCTACAGCCCTGACCCCGCGGTGGCAGACACACTCAACGCCAACACCCTGACAGCCCAGTCGGTCGCGGCCGTCCTGGGCCCGTGGGCCGAGGGGCTCATGGCGGTCGTCATCTTCGTGTTCGCCTACTCCTCCCTCCTGGGTAACTACACCTACGCCGAGATCAACGTCGACTTCCTACGTCGGGGCTCGCGCACCTCCGGTCACCTGTTCCTGAGGTCCATGATCGTGGTGGCCACGTTCAGTGGCTCTGTGGCCAGCCTGGAGCTTGTGTGGAACCTGTCGGACATCGCCATGGGGGTTATGGCCGTCATCAACATCGTCGCCATCATCCTCCTGGGACGGTGGGCCTTTGGGGCGCTGCGGGACTGGGAGGCCCAGAACGCGGCGGTACGTCAGGGGCAGGCCAGGCAGATCCGCTTCGTGTCCACAAGCAACCCCCATCTGCCCGGAGTCCTTCCGGGCCAGGTGTGGTCCACCCCGGACAACGTGCCGGAGTCGCTGGCGACGGCGCAGCCCGAGGACAAGGCCTGACCCACGTGACCGTAGCAGGTTGCCCGTGGCTCCGGCAGGGGCAGTCGGCACCTGCCGACAACACCACCAGGTGGGATGGGGCAGGCAGCCTCCTGGCAGGCCTTAGGCTCTCCCTATGAGGATTGCGCGCTTCTCTACCGGTGACGAGCCGCGTTACGGCATCGTCCAGGGAGTTCCGGACACTGAGACCACTCCCTCCGGGGACTGTGACGGCCACCTCCTGGTCCTCAGGGGGGACCCGTTGTTCTCCCTGCCGGAGGCTACGGGGGAGGTGGTGGAGCTGCGCGACGCCCGTCTTCTCTCCCCGGTCATCCCCCGTTCCAAGGTGGTTGGTGTCGGGAGCAACTACCGTGAGCACGCCCTGGAGATGGGGCAGCCCGGCCCGCCGGAGACTCCGGTCGTCTTCCTCAAGCCCAACACGAGCGTCATTGGTCCTGACGTACCGGTCGTCCTTCCGGGGTGGACCAGTGAGGTCAGCTATGAGGCAGAGCTGGCGGTCGTGGTGCGGACCCTGGCCAAGGACGTCTCCGTCCAGGACGTGCCCGACGTCGTCCTGGGGTACACGGTGGCCAACGACGTCACTGCGCGTGACTGCCAGCGCACCGAGCCCCAGTGGGTCCGGGCCAAGGGGTTTGACACCTCCTGCCCCCTGGGGCCGTGGATCGAGGTCCCGGAGCCGGGGCGTGAGCCTGCCTTCGACCCGGCGGACACGGTGGTGCGCGCCCGTGTGGACGGTGTGCTGGTCCAGGAGGGACGGACCAGGGACATGGTCCGCAGCATCGCCGAGCTCGTCTCCTACGTGTCCACTGTCTTCACGCTGCTGCCCGGCGACGTGGTGCTCACCGGCACGCCCGCCGGGGTTGGTGAGATCCGTGCAGGGCAGAGGGTGGAGGTGGAGGTCGAGGGGATCGGCTCGTTCTCCAACCCGGTCGTCAGGCGCTGACCGGGCGCTGCCGGGCCGCCGTGACGATCCTGCGGACGGTCTCCGCCTCAATGGCCCGGCCGGTGGCCAGGTTGAGGCGGCAGAAGCCGTCCCAGGCGTCCCCGAAGGTCACGCCCTCGTTCATGGCGACTCCCGCCCGGCGGCGGAAGAAGCGCGCCGGATTGTCCGTCCCCAGGCCGCGGCAGTCCAGCCACGCCAGGTAGGTCCCCTCCGGAAGGGTGACCTCCAGGCCGTCTGCGGTGTCCAGCCCCTGGCGCACCAGCTCGGCGTTGGTACGGATGTAGCGGCGTACCTGTGCTAGCCAGTCCTGGCCGTCACGAAGCGCGGCGAGGACTGCCTGCGCCCCCAGGAGCGACGCGCTGTGCGACAGTCCCGCGCTGCGGGGGTCCGCCTCCCACCGTGCCCGGGCCTGCCCTGAGGCGATCAGCTGGGCGCACTTAAGCGCCGGGATGTTCCAGCCCTTGGACACGGCGGTGGCCGTGTACGTGAGGGCCGGGTCCGTGTCTGGTAGGGAGCCGTAGGGGATGTGGGTCAGGGAGGGGTCTAGGACCAGGGGAGCGTGGACCTCGTCGGCGAACACGGGTACGCCATAGCGTGAGGACAGGAAGGCGACGGCGCTGAGCTCCTCGGCGGACAGGACCCGCCCCACAGGGTTCCAGGGGTTGCACAGTACCAGAAGCCCGGCTCCCTGCCGCATGGCGGCCTCGATCCCGTCCAGGTCCAGTTCCCAGCGAGGGGAGCCGTCATGGTTGCGCCGCTCCAGCGCCGGGACCTGTAGGCAGTCGCGGCCGTGGTGGCCCGGGATGCTGAGGAAGGGCATGTAGGCCGGGGTCGGGACGATGACGGGAGACCCCTCCCGGGTGTGGAAGGCGATGACCGCATTGAGAGCTGACAGCACGTCCGGCAGAAGGCTGACCTCCTCTGCGGGCACGTCCCACCCGAAGGCCTCGCGGTGGTAGCGAGCCACCTCCTGGCAGGCAGCCTGCGCGGTCTCTGGAGGCAGGTAGCCGATAGTCCCCTCCTGCGCGCAACGCTGGATTACTGCTGCCACCGCCGGGGCCGTGCCCAGGTCCATCTCCGCCACCCAGGCGCCGATGATGTCACCAGGGTAGTAGGTCCACTTCAGGGAGCCGCGTTCACGCATGACCTCCGGGGTCAGGGCGTCGAAGGAGCGCGTCAGCGACGTGGCTGAGCCCGGGGCAGGGACGGATGCTGGCTCGGACATACCGGACATGCTCCGACTCTACCGCCTCTACCGCTGTCTACCGGCCCGGAGAGGATTCCTGAGGTACAGGTGCACTAGGGTGGCCGGTGCGCCGCTAGGCTAGGCTCCCGTGACCGAGACGACCAGCGTGACGACCGACGCGCCAGAGGTGACTGACATGACTGACACGGAAGCCGCTACCGCCATGGCTGGTTCCGTCAACCCCACCTCCGGGGACGATGCCCCTGTCCGTGTCCGCTTCTGCCCCTCGCCCACAGGGGTCCCGCACGTGGGTCTGGTGCGTACCTGTCTGTTCAACTGGGCCTACGCCCGTCACACGGGCGGCACCTTCGTGCTGCGCATTGAGGACACTGACGCCGCACGCGACTCCGAGGAGTCCTTCCAGGCGATTCTGGACTCCCTGACCTGGCTGGGCCTGGACTGGGACGAGGGGGTGGGGCGGGGCGGCCCGCACGGGCCCTACCGGCAGTCCCAGCGTATGGGCCTCTACCGCCAGGTTGCCGCTGAGCTCCTGGAGGCGGGCTACCTCTACGAGTCCTTCTCCACCCCGGAGGAGATCGAGGCCCGCCACCGCGAGCGGGGGGAGGACCCCAAGCTCGGCTACGACGGCTACGACCGGGACCTCACGCCGGAGCAGAAGGCCGAGCTGCGTGCCCAGGGGCGTCGCCCCGTGCTGCGTCTGCGCATGCCTGAGGAGGACATCACCTTCACCGACCTGGTACGAGGTCCCATCACCTTCAGGGCTGGAAGCGTGCCTGACTACGTCGTGGTCCGTGCTGGAGGGGAGCCGCTGTACCCGCTGGTCAACCCTGTGGACGACGCCGCCATGGGGATCACCCACGTCCTGCGCGGGGAGGACCTGCTGTCCTCCACACCGCGCCAGATCGCTCTCTACCGTGCCCTTGTGGCCATCGGCCGGGCCCCGGGTGTGCCCGAGTTCGGCCACCTGCCCTACGTCATGGGGGAGGGCAGCAGGAAGCTGTCCAAGCGTGACCCTGAGTCTAACCTGCTTATCCACCGCTACAGGGGCATGGTGCCCGAGGGGTTGCTCAACTACCTTGCCCTGCTGGGATGGTCGCTCAGCGCCGACCGCGACGTCTTCTCCTCCCGTGAGCTGGTCGAGGCCTTCGACGTGCGTGACGTCAACCCCAACCCGGCGCGCTTTGACCTCAAGAAGTGTGAGGCGATCAACGCTGAGCAGATCAGGCTGCTTCCGCCGCAGGAGTTCCGTGACCGGCTGGTGCCCTACCTCGCTGACGTCTATCCAGACCCTGCTGGCGAGGTGGCGCAGGCCCCGCTGGTCAGCGCGCCGGTGTACGCCGACCTGACCGCGCGGGAACAAGCCGTGCTAGATCAGGCGGCGCCGCTGATCCAGACTCGCATCCAACTGCTGCGCGAGAGCCGGGAGATGCTTGGTTTCCTGCTTGTTAGTGATGAGGAGCTGACCGCCAGGCTGACCGATGACAGGGCCGTGGCCAGGCTCAGGGACTCCGCGCCTGCCGTCCTGGACGCAGGGATCGCCGCCCTGGCGAGCCTGGAGCCCGGGCAGTGGACGGCAGCACGGATCGAAGAGCTGCTGCGTGAGGCGATCGTGGAAGGCACGGGCATGCCGGGGGGAGAAGGCATCAAGCCTCGTCTTGCCTTTGGCCCCCTGCGTGTGGCCGTCACCGGGCGTCAGGTCTCTCCGCCGTTGTTCGAGTCGATGGAGATCCTGGGGGCCGCCCCCTGCCTGAGCCGTCTGCGCTCCCTGAGGGAGCGTCTGGGCTGAACCTGGGCGCATCCGGGGCTAATTTCCGGGGCTAATTAAGGCGCAGGGCTTAGGACGCCTGACTGAGCCGGGAGGCTCACATCGGTGTGGCGTCGATGCCCTCCAGTCGCAGCCCCGACAGGATGGTGTGCCACTGCTCGGTGGTCAGGCCGGCCCCGGAGTCGCAGATCACCATGGCGGAGAACATGAAGCCCTGCTGGCTCACGGTCCTGGCGAAGCGGTGGCCCTCGACCGGGTCGGACCCGTAGGTCGCGGTGAAGGTGGCCTCGTAGCCCTCCATCGTGGCCTCGTCGTCCCTGACCAGGTCCACGACGACGGGGTCGTCGGCGGAGTAGTCCTCCAGCGCGCCCTCCTTGGTCTCGATCTGCCTCTTGCTGAGGGAGTTGTCGTTGCCGTCAGGAGAGAAGAGCTCCTCGCCCGACTCCCGGGCGACGTAGCCGATGCAGGCGTGGTTGTTGGTGCGGTACCCCTCGATGTTGTCCTCGTCCCCGACGGACTCAGAGTTGGCTACGCTGTCGTCCTGATACCAGATCGACTCGTCCTCGTTGTAGAATTTGACGTCAGGGTTGGGCCACTGCGTGGGGGCGGCGGGGGCCTGCGTGGTGGCAGCAGGTGTCGGTGTGGAGGTGCTGGGCTGCCGGGTCACGACCGCTCCGGAGCGGGTCGGGGACTCCTCGGCCGCTGGGGTCTCCTCTGAGGAGCGCGGGGAGGCGGAGGTAGCGGAGCCGGCCCGGGTGCTGCTGTCGGAGCCGCCCAGGGAGCCACAGGCGCCCAGGACCAGCGTGGTCGCCAGGAGCATCGACGCCGCGGCGGTACGAGCTTGGCGGGACCGTCGCAGGCCTGAGGGGGGAGTGGGTGTGTTCACGGGAACCTCTGGAGTGGGACTAGTGGGTGTGACGGAGGTGATTCTAGGTGACACCTGGAAGTCGGGAGGAGCCCAGGGGCCGCACTCCCGCTGTGGCTGCACTCACGCCGAGACGAGTTGGCCGCTGGGTTACCAGACGTGTACATTACTACCCGCTGCACGGGAGCAACCGGCTTTCGGGAGGTTCCCCTGTGGGGTATGGTGTAATTGGCAACACGACTGATTCTGGTTCAGTTATTCTAGGTTCGAGTCCTGGTACCCCAGCGGAGCCTCCTCGGCTCCTGACCACAGTTTCATACTGACTTGCCCCCATCGTTTAGTGGCCTAGGACACCGCCCTCTCACGGCGGCGGCGCCGGTTCGAATCCGGCTGGGGGTACGGAGGCAGAGCACATGCTCGACTACGGTCAACTGCCGTAGTCAGAGGTACTGCGGTCATGCGCCGTGGTGCTGGGCGCGGACTCGTTGTGTCTTCCGACCACAGTTTCATACTGACTTGCCCCCATCGTTTAGTGGCCTAGGACACCGCCCTCTCACGGCGGCGGCGCCGGTTCGAATCCGGCTGGGGGTACCCAGGAGGCTCAAACTGCCTCATAGCCCGGCACAGGTACGGCACGTACCTGTGCCGGGCTCTTCTGCTCGGTGGACCTTCCCGGCTGGCTTACACTTCCGAGGTGACGAACTTTCCTGCACTGAAGGCTCCCGACCCGGTTCCCGAGGGGGCGCTGCGTGTCACCGCCCTGGGGGGACTCGGGGAGGTCGGGCGCAACATGACTGTCTTCGAGGTCGAGGACAGGCTGCTCGTGGTTGACTGCGGTGTGCTCTTCCCCGAGGAGGACCAGCCCGGTGTCGATCTCATCCTGCCGGACTTCTCCTCCATTGAGGACCGGCTCGACGACATTGTCGCCCTGGTCCTCACCCACGGTCACGAGGACCACATCGGCGGGGTGCCCTACCTGCTGAGGCTGCGTGAGGACATCCCCCTGGTGGGCTCCGAGCTCACGCTGGCCTTCGTGGAGGCCAAGCTGGCTGAGCACCGCATCCGTCCGGTCCTGCACCAGGTCCGTGAGCACGAGCGCACCGACTACGGCCCCTTTGACCTGGAGTTCGTGGCCGTCAACCACTCCATCCCCGACGCCATGGCCGTCATGATCCGTACCAGCGCAGGCAACGCCCTGGTCACCGGTGACTTCAAGATGGACTCCCTGCCTATCGACGGGCGTGTCACCGACCTGCGCTCCTTCGCCCGCTTCGGGGAGGAGGGCGTAGACCTGTTCTGCGTGGACTCCACCAACGCGGAGGTCCCCGGCATGATCGGCCACGAGGGGGAGATCGGGCCGGTGCTCGACGGGGTGTTCGCCGACTCCCAGGGGCAGATCGTCGTTGCTTCCTTTGCTAGTCACGTCCATCGCGTCCAGCAGGTCCTTGACGCCGCCGCGCTCCACGGCCGCCGGGTGGCACTGGTGGGACGCTCCATGGTGCGCAACATGGGAATCGCCTCTGCCCGCGGCTATCTCAAGGTGCCCGACGGGGTGCTGATCGACCCCCGTGACGTCACTACGCTGCCTCCTGACGAGCGTGTCCTCATGGTGACAGGCTCCCAGGGCGAGCCCATGGCGGCCTTGTCGCGCATGGCTCACTCCGAGCATCGCTCGGTGACGATCGAGCCGGGTGACACCGTGGTCTTCGCCTCCTCCCTCATCCCCGGCAACGAGAACTCGGTGTTCCGTGTCATCAACCAGCTGATGCGTCTGGGTGCCCGGGTCGTCCACCAGGGTAACGCTAAGGTCCATGTCTCCGGCCACGCCTCCTCCGAGGAGCTGCTCCACGTCTACAACATCGTCGGCCCCGGCAACGTCATGCCGATCCACGGCGAGATCCGGCACCTGGTGGCCAACGGCGCGCTGGCGGTCAAGACGGGAATCGACCCGGAGCGAGTGGTCCTGTGCGAGGACGGTGTCGTCGTCGACCTCGTTGACGGCAGGGCCGCCATCGCGGGACAGGTCCCGTGCGGCTACGTCTACGTTGACGGCGCCTCGGTGGGGGAGATTGATGAGACCGAGCTCAAGGACCGCCGGATCCTGGCGGAGGAGGGGTTCGTGTCGGTCTACGCGGTCGTGGAGACCAAGACTGGGACGATCCTCGCGGGCCCCCACATCCAGGCTCGGGGGATGGCTGAGGACGACGCCGTCTTCGACGACGTCCTTCCCGACGTCACCGAGGCCCTGGCCCAGGCCCTGGAAGGCGGTCGTGCTGACGCCTACTCGCTCCAGCAGGTTATGCGGCGCACGCTGGGCCGGTGGGTAGGGCGGCGGCTGAGGCGGCGGCCCATGATCGTCCCCGTGGTCATCGAGGCGTGACGTCCACCATGACTCGGCTCCGTCCAGCCTGCTTCATCTCCACCGGCTCGGTCCTGATCGACCTGCCTCTGCACGTGGGGCGCTTCCCTGCTCCGGGAGGTGCGGTCACCGGTGTCTCCTCGGGGCCAATGGTGGGCGGTGGCTACACGGTCGTGTCTGCCGTGGCCCGCCAGGGGACGTTTGCCGCCCTGGCCGCTACCTTGGGGACCGGACCCAACTCCGCCCAAGTGCGCGAGTCCATGAGGGTCGACGGTATCGAGCTCCTTGTCGAGGAGCTCGTCGGGGACATCGGCACCTGCACCACGCTGATCGAGCCCTCGGGGCGGCGTACCTATGTCACCACTGAGGGGGTCGAGGCCGAGCCGCAGCGGGAGGACCTGGAGCGCCTCGACCTGATGCGTGGGGACTGGGTCCATGCCACGGGCTACGACCTGGTGCACCCCAGCAGCCGCGCGGTCCTGGTGGACTGGCTCCTGGCTCTGCCCCCTGGGGTGAGCCTGGTTGTCGACCTCGGGCCGGTCCAGCCGGACATCCCTGACGAGGTGCTTCTTCCCCTGCTGCGCCGTACCTCCCTGCTGACCGGCAACCACCTGGAGATGACGCGGCTGGCTGCCCGGATGGGTGCCATCGAGGAGATCCGGGAAGCCTGTCCTGATGCCCTCCTGGTGTGGCGCACCGGGGGGAGCGGCTGCGTGCTGTGGCCGGTGGGGCAGGATCGTGCCGAGGTCCCCGGCTTCGCGCGTGACGTCGTGGACACGACAGGAGCGGGCGACACTCACACGGGGGTTCTTGTCGTGGGTCTTATGGACGGGCTGGACCCGGTGGCTGCTGCCTACCGGGCGAACGCGGCGGCGGCGCTGGCGGTGGCACGCGTCGGCCCGGCACGAGCGCCGCGACGTGAGGAGATCGACGCCCTGCTGCGTCAGGGCTGACCCGCCGGAGGCTGCCGGTCAGGACGTGAGTGGTCGCACCGGTGGCTGGCGGCGTGGCAGGCCGATACCCGACCAGTTTTCGATAGTTTCTGAGCACCATGGCCACTCGTCGAACCGTGAGCAGCTCCCGTTCCGCAGCGTCCTCCTCCGCGTCCCAGGGCCGGGGGGCAGGCCGGGGTGCCTCCGCTCCTGGTCCCGCCGGGAACGAGCCTGGTGGTCCTGCGGGCGGCCGCTACTGGAGCACAGCCTGGGGCTTCGCGATTATCGGCCTGGCGGTGCTGCTGGGCCTGCGCGAGTGGTTTGGCGTGTCAGGGACCGCCGGCGGCGTGCTTCACCACGTTGCCGCCGGTCCCGTAGGGGTCCTGAGCCTGGTGGTGCCGCTGCTGCTAGCGGCCCTGGGTACGGCTATGCTGCGTTCCTACCGGCTTGGAGCGGTCCACGCCAGGGTAGCGGTGGGCTGCCTGGGGCTCCTTGTGGCCGTCACCGGCATGATCCAGGTAGGAACAGGAAACCCCCGTCTTGTCGACGGTATCGCCGGGCTGGAGGACGCTGGCGGGCTGCTGGGCTGGGTGGTGGGCTACCCCCTGGTGGTGCTGTTCTCCTCCGTGGGTGCCTTCCTGCTGTTTGTCCTCCTGGCTGCCTTCTCCGCCCTCGTCCTGTCCGGGACGACGGTGGCCGAGCTGCGTGAGCGTGCAGCCGCCTACCGTGAGCAGCGCCGTGAGCAGGACACCGCGGACGGCGGCCTCGGGACGGGGGCGGACTCGCTGGCCCGGCGCGCCCTAGGACGCGTGCGTAACGGTGCAGGACGTGGTCGTGGTGCCAGGACAGGTGCCCGGGCGGCCGAGACGACGGTCCTGGACTCCTACGACGGTGATGAGGCCTTCCGCTCCGCCCTAGAGACGGAAGAGGAGAAGGAGCCGGGGGAGACGCCGGGGGAGACTAGGCAGCGCCCGCGCGGAAGCGGTCGCCGTCGGCGCTCGGTGGAGCATGATCTCCAGCCGGGCAGCGGCCGTGGGGGAGGGCAGCAGGCAAGAGGGTCCACCTCGGTACTGCCTGGACCCGGCTCCCCGGGAGGCTCCCTCGCCCCTGATGACGGTCCTGACGATGACGGTCCTGCCGGGACCCAGGTCATCGCCAGGGCTGACGACGCGCTGGCGGGGTCGCAAACTTCGGCGACGACGCTCGTGGGTACCTCACCACAGGCGGCTTCCCGGACAGGTGCAGGCCGGGGTGGCCGTGGGGGCCGCGCCTCCGTGCGCTCCGCGAGCCAGCTGGCCGCCCCGGACCCGGGCCCGACCGACCTTGACGCCGTCACGGTCGAGACCCCCGAGGTCACGGGAGCCGGGGGAGAGCCCCCGGAGGATCTGGCCGACCAGATAGCCCTAGGCTCTATGGCGCTGCCTGACGGCTCCACCTACAGCCTGCCCGAGGAGGGCCTCCTGTCGGCCGGGCCGGGACACGCCACCCGTACGGAGGCCAATGACCGCATTGTCGAGGCCCTGAGCGCCGTCTTCGCCGAGTTCAACGTTGACGCCACCGTGACCGGCTACACCCGGGGCCCCCAGGTCACTCGCTACGAGGTCCAGCGCGGTCGCGGGGTCAATGTCTCGCGTATCACCGGCCTGGAGAAGAACATCGCCTACGCGGTGGCCTCTGACGAGATCCGCCTGCTCACCCCGATCCCGGGCAAGAGTGCCATCGGTATCGAGATCCCCAACTCTGACCGTGAGATGGTCAACCTCGGTGACGTCCTGCGATCCTCGGCGGCCAGGAGGCAGGCCCACCCCCTGGTGGTGGGCCTGGGCAAGAACGTCGAGGGCGACTACGTGGTGACCAACCTCGCCAAGACCCCTCACCTGCTGGTCGCCGGCCAGACGGGGTCAGGAAAGTCCTCCTTCGTCAACTCCATGATCACCTCGATCATGATGCGTGCCACTCCTGAGGAGGTGCGCATGGTGCTGGTGGACCCCAAGCGGGTGGAGCTGACAATCTATGAGGGTATCCCGCATCTCATCACCCCGATCATCACCTCCCCGAAGAAGGCGGCAGAGGCCCTGGAGTGGGTGGTGCGGGAGATGGACGCCCGCTACGACGACCTCGCCTCCTTCGGCTACAAGCACATCGACGACTTCAACAAGGCGGTGAGGGCCGGGGAGATACAGCCGCTGCCCGGCTCCCAGCGGGAGATCAGCGCCTACCCCTACCTGTTGGTCGTCGTTGACGAGCTGGCTGACCTCATGATGACCGCGCCCAAGGACGTGGAGGCCTCCATCCAGCGCATCACCCAGCTGGCCCGGGCTGCGGGCATCCATCTCATCCTGGCCACCCAGCGTCCTGTGGCCCAGGTGGTCACCGGCCTCATCAAGTCCAACGTGCCCTCTCGACTGGCTTTTGCCACGGCCTCCCAGCTGGACTCGCGCGTCATCCTGGACCAGAACGGTGCTGAGACCCTGACCGGGCAGGGTGACGCCCTCTACCTGGGTCCCGGGGCCTCGGCACCGGTGCGTATCCAGGGCTCCTGGGTCACTGAGTCTGAGATCCGTCAGGTCGTGGACCACGTCAAGGCCCAGCTCACGCCCGACTACCGCGAGGACGTCGTCGTCCCAGAGGCCCGCAAGCAGATCGACGAGGAGATCGGTGACGATATGGACCTGCTGCTGCAGGCCACCGAGCTCATCGTCTCCAGCCAGTTCGGCTCGACGTCGATGCTGCAGCGCAAGCTGCGGGTGGGCTTTGCCAAGGCTGGACGGCTCATGGACCTGTTGGAGTCGCGTGAGGTCGTCGGCCCCTCCGAGGGCTCTAAGGCCCGTGAGGTCCTGGTGGCCCCGGAGCAGCTGGAGGAGACCCTGGCGTGGATCAAGGGCGACGCCGCCGCTCCCGGGAGTGGTACCCAGTCAGCGGGCAGTGCCGCGGAGGCCGTGGGGGCCGAGGATTCCGGGCAGGACGCCTCCCGGGACGTGCAGGAGGCGGGACGTGGGGCCACGTCCTCCTCTCCTCGGCGCTACAGTACGGATCCCCTGGAGGCCGGTTCGGGTGCTCCTGAGGCGGAGCCGTGGGACGACTCTGTCGAGGAGGACTCTGAGGACGCCTGGTCTCTGACCGGTCGTGGTCCCTCGTGGTAGGTGCCCTGGCCCGGAGCTCCTGGAGCTACTGACGGGGTACCGGCGGGTGCCGTAGCAGGCGCGCTGGCGGGTGTGGTGCTGGACGCCTTGTCGCCTTCTGCCTCATCTGCCCGGGCCGGGGCGTTCGGCCCCGTTGCGAAGTGAGGGAGGCTACGCTGTCCCCGATGAGCGCTACCCCGGCCACGGGCCCCGACCCGCAGTCTGAGCAGGTCCCCCTGCTTAACATCGCCAACGTCCTGACCATCCTGCGACTGCTTCTTGTCCCAGTCTTCGTCTGGCTCATGCTGCTTCCAGGAGGTGCCGCGCGGGTGGCTGCCCTCCTGGTCTTCTGCGTCGCGGCCGGCACCGACCGTCTTGACGGGCAGCTGGCCCGGTCCCGGAACTTGGTAACCAGCTTCGGGAAGCTGGCTGACCCGGTGGCGGACAAGGCCCTGACGCTGTCGGCCTTCGTCCTTCTCAGTGCTGACGGAACTCTGTGGTGGTGGGTGACCGCGCTGATCGTGCTGCGGGAGCTGGGGATCACAGTGATGCGCTTCCTTATGCTGCGTCGTGCTGTCATGGCGGCATCACGTGGCGGCAAGGTCAAGACGACCCTTCAGATGGCCGGGGTGATCGGGCTGCTTGCTCCCTGGGATCTGTTCCTGCCCGCCTTCGTGGCTGGGCTCCTTGTTCAGGTCTTCTACGGGGTTATTGCCGCCGCCCTGGTGGTCACGGTGGTGACCGGTCTGGACTACGTGCGTCAGGCGGTGGCCCTGTCCCGTGCGCAGGTGGAACAGGGGTGAGCGGAGCCATGACGACAGACATGACTAAGGACGTGACTAAGGAGATGACTGAGGAGCTGCGACAGGCTGCGGAGCGTCTGCTGGACGAGGCTGGCCGACGGCGACTGACCCTGGCGGTGGCGGAGTCCCTGACCGGAGGCATGGTGGCCTCTGCTCTTGCTGACGTGCCTGGCGCCTCTCGTGTGCTCGTCGGTGCCGTCGTAGCCTACGCCATGAGGGTCAAGAGCCAGGTCCTCGGCGTTGACCCGGTGCGCCTGGCCGAGGTCGGCCCGGTGGACAGTGTTGTTGCCGAGCAGATGGCGGCGGGGGTGTCGCGCCTTATGGGTGCCGACCTCGGTGTGGCCACAACCGGTGTCGCAGGACCGGGCGGTGCCGACGGTCACGAGGCGGGTACGGTCCACCTTGCGGTGGTCTCCGGCTGGGGTACGCGGCTCCAGGAGCTGCACCTTCCGGGTGGGCGGACCCAGGTGCGGTGCACGACGACGCTCAGGGCACTGGAGATGGTGACGCAGCTCCTGACCTCTGGTGTGCCGGGTGAGGGCGGTCGGCAGGCCAAGGAGGGCTGACCTTCCGGGAGCGTGCGCACGGAGGGGCTGGGCCGCCCGCGCGGCTCGTCCCCGATCAGCGCTGCCCTCCTGTGCGCAGGTGCACGGTCTAGGTCCGGGCTGACAGGGGCCAGTTGCCGGGGGTGTCCCGCACACAGGTGCACAACTGTACGACAAGGGTGCGGCTAAGAGGTTTTTAAGACTTCTTTCAGGAAGGGCAGTGAGGATCGTTGTGACGTCTTCGGAGGCTGTGTTGACGAAGACGGGAATGAATCCACGACGCGAATGGTTGTGCCAGATGATGAACAACGTGACTCGCACCCGCACCACCCGTCCGCTCAGCAAGATGCCGATGCAGGGCGTGTCCGCAACGGGCTATGCTGCTGCCGTGGACACGACCAAGCAAGACAATGTTCTCCTGCGCCGGGAGATCGGCGAGGTGCTCCGTTCTGTGCGTCAGCACCAGGGTCGCACTCTTCGTGAGGTCTCCAGCCAGGCGCGTGTGTCCCTGGGCTACCTGTCCGAGGTGGAGAGGGGGCAGAAGGAGGCTTCATCTGAGCTGCTGGCCTCGATCTGCCAGGCACTGGGGGCGCCGCTGTCCACGGTGCTGCGTGAGGTCTCTGACAGGATCGCCCTGACTGAGGGCGTCGTCATCCCTGACACTGTCCCTGATGAGCTGATCCGTCAGCAGAGTGCCTCCCTGCGCTGACCTCGTCCTGGGTCCTTCCTCCCCGCCGCTGCGCGCTGGTGCGTTCTCAGGTCCCCGAGCCGCTGAGCGCGGTCCGGGGACCTGCCGCTGTCTTCCGGGAGGGTCTGCGCGGTCCGGGGGCTCGCGGACGTGCTGGTGGCGGGAGGCCTAGGTGAGGCACTCGGAGTTCTGGGAGGCGGTGGAGACGGTCTTCGGCTCCAGTTACGGTCGTTCCCTGGCGCAGGACCTGGTCCTGCCCGGTCTGGGGGCGACCTGTGTGGAGGCGCTGGCTGACGGCGTCGCCCCCCGGAGGGTGTGGCACGCTTTGTGTGACGAGACACAGCGAAGTGACGCGGAACGGTGGGTGCTGCGTGACGACTCCCGGAGGCGGTCCCGCTTCTATGACGAGACTCTGTGACGCGTTGACACGCCGGTCTGGGACGCCTCGTAGTCGAACACGTGTTCGGGTACTCTTCTCCACAGACGACGCTGCTGCTTCATGGCTCCACAGGATGTCCAGGGGCAGCCTTACGTGTCAGTGGTCAGGCATACCGTCGTCTGCGAGCCCCGGCGAGGGGACCTCAGCAATGACCAGCCATGCCCGCCGCGGCTGAGAGCCGCCCGACTACCCGAGGTAGAGCACATGCCAGCAGCCACCCAGACCCAGGACCGTTCCAAGGCCCTGGCCACCGCACTCGCACAGATCGACAAGTCCTTCGGCAAAGGCTCCGTCATGCGCCTGGGCGACGACACGCGTCCACCGGTGTCCGTCATTCCCACCGGCTCGGTCGCCCTGGACGTGGCACTGGGTGTGGGGGGGCTTCCCCGGGGCCGTATTATCGAGGTCTACGGGCCTGAGTCCTCGGGGAAGACGACCGTAGCCCTCCACGCCGTGGCCAGCGCGCAGGCTGCCGGTGGCAACGCGGCCTTCATCGACGCCGAGCACGCCCTGGACCCGGTCTACGCCCAGGCCCTGGGGGTGGACATCGACAACCTCCTGGTCTCCCAGCCTGACACTGGTGAGCAGGCCCTGGAGATCACCGACATGCTGGTGCGCTCGGGAGGACTGGACATTATTGTCATCGACTCCGTGGCCGCCCTGGTGCCCAAGGCTGAGATCGAGGGGGAGATGGGGGACTCCCACGTCGGTCTGCAGGCCCGGCTGATGAGCCAGGCACTGCGCAAGATCACCGGAGCGCTGTCCTCGACAGGCACCACGGCGATCTTTATCAACCAGCTGCGGGAGAAGATCGGCGTCTTCTTCGGTAACCCGGAGACCACCACCGGTGGTAAGGCGCTGAAGTTCTACTCCTCGGTGCGCCTGGACGTGCGCCGTACCCAGACCCTCAAGGACGGTGACCAGCCCGTGGGCAACCGGACCCGGGTCAAGGTTGTCAAGAACAAGATGGCCCCGCCCTTCAAGCAGGCTGAGTTCGACATCCTCTACGGCCAGGGGATCTCCCGGGAGGGGAGCTTGCTGGACCTGGGGGTCGAGCACGCGGTAGTGCGCAAGTCCGGTGCCTGGTTTACCTATGGGGAAGACCAGCTGGGGCAGGGCAAGGAGAATGCGCGAGCCTTTCTCAAGGATAACCCCCAGCTCGCTGCGGAGATCGAGGAGAAGATCCTGGCTGCCCTGGGCATTGGCGAGCCCGGGCGCCGGGCTCGTGAGGAGGCCGCCCAGGAGGAGGCACAGGCCGCCCTTCAGGCCGCGGGCGGGGGTGCAGCCGTCTCGCCCCAGACTGACCCACCCGCTGAGACGGCGCGAGCGCGGGG
The DNA here is from genome assembly GCF_003591215.1 of Actinomyces sp. 2119. Taxonomy (NCBI): domain Bacteria; kingdom Bacillati; phylum Actinomycetota; class Actinomycetes; order Actinomycetales; family Actinomycetaceae; genus Actinomyces; species Actinomyces sp. 2119. The sequence goes on along the minus strand of NZ_QYRR01000004.1, from coordinate 226,644 downwards.
GCGGGGCAGGAAGACCTCGCGGGAGCCCGCAGGACGGGCCAAGGGTCCTGCCACCAGAGGCGGTGGCAGACAGGCCACGGAGGCTGTGACGGCAGCAGCCGCCAAGCCCTCCACGGGCCCCGCAGAGGCCACAGAGACCATCTTCGGCGAGGACGCGGGCGGCTTCTGATGCCGTGGCTTACTGCGGACCCCCGTACCGAGGAGGTCGAGGCCGCCCGTGATATCGTCCTGCGCCGCCTCGATCGCAGCGCGGTGCCCCGGGCCGCCCTGGCCTCCCTGCTGGAGCGCAAGGACGTGGACCCCTCTGTCGCCGCAGAGGTCCTGGACCGGCTGGAGGCGGCGGGAGTTGTTGACGACCAGGCCTATGCCGCCACCCTGGCTCGCACGCGGTTCGCAGAGAAAGGCGTGGCAAGGCGGGCTGTCGCCGAGGAGCTGCGGCGCAAGGGTGTAGAGGAGGCGGCCGTCTCCTGCGCCCTGGAGCAGATCACGCCTGAGGACGAGGAGGCGGCAGCGCTGCGCCTGGCACGCAGGCGTGCGGCCACCATGACCGATCTTCCGACTGCCGTGTGTAGGCGGCGTCTCATCGCCTACCTGGGACGCAAGGGGTACGGCCGCGAGTTGAGCCTGCGTGCCGTCGCCCTGGCGGTTCCGGAGGCCGGAGACGACTCTGAGGAGGAGCTCGCGTAAGGGTGCCCTGAGATGCATTCGCCCCGGTGCCCCTTTTTCAGGGGCTACCGGGGCGAGCTGCATGCTGCCTCTCGCGTGAGCACCGTGGCGGTGCCCAGTGGTGGCGTCAGGTGCAGTCCGGCTGTCGGCTACCCCTCGTCCTCGTGCGTGGAGGTCTCGAAGAGCAGGTTCACCTGCTCGTTGTACCCGGTGAGGGAGGAGGCCGGGACCCCGTTGGCCCACACGTCCTCCATCGCGGGCGTCATGATCGCGGTGACGTCGGAGCCAAAGTAGGTCAGGGGGAAGAAGAAGGTGGTGCCTTCCTCCACGTGCTGGGTGAAGGGCTGCGTGGGCAGGCCCGTCTCCTCGAACACGGCCACAGCCTTCTGGGTGGACGAGGCGATCGCCGGGAAGACCACGCCCTGGGCGGCGATAATGTCCTGCGCTTCAGCGGTGCCCAGGAACGCCACCCACTTGGAGGCGGCCTCGATCTTCGTGGACTGCTTGACGATCGAGTCTCCCAGCCCGTTGAACAGGGAGGCGGAGGTGCCGCTGGGTCCCCTGGGGGTCGTGGTGATCCCGATACTGACGTCCAGGCCCGCGAAGGTGTTGAACATCCAGGCGCCGTGGATCGCCAGGGCCACCTTTCCCGAGCCGATCTGGACATCGGTGCCAGTGGCGTCGGAGAAGGCGCCGTTGGGATTCATGTATCCCTTGCGCACCAGGCCGAAGTACCAGTCGATGGTCTTCTGGAACTCGGGGTCGTCATAGCGGTAGCGGGTGCCCCAGGTCTCCTGGTCGGTGTACATCCAGCTCCCCAGGGAACCGGTGAAGGGGCTCCACTGGGTCTGGCCGTCAGAGCCGCCGGAGTCCTGGATACCGATGCCGTAGGTGGCGACATGTGCAGGGTCGAAGCCTTCCTCGTCCCCGCGCACGCCGTTGCGGTCCACGGTGAGCCTGGCCAGGACCTTCTCGAAGGTGCCCCCGTCATCAGGGTTCCATTCCCAGGTCGCCAGGTCCTCCTCGGTCAGGCCGGCCTCGGCCACCATGTCCTTGTTGTAGAAGACGGCCTCGGTGTCCCAGTCCTTGGGGCAGCCGTACTGGTGGCCGTCCTCGCCCTTCCACAGGTCGATCAGACCCTCCTGGAAGGCCGACTCGTCAACCTCGGCCCAGGCGGGCTGCTCCTCCAGGGGGACCAGGACGTCCAGGTCCGCGAGCTGGGCGAACCGGGCGATGTGGTCGGTGAAGACGTCCGGGGCGGTTCCCGCCAGGAGGCCTGCGGTCAGCTTGGTCCAGTAGTCGTCCCAGCCGAGCTGGGTGATGCGCACCCTGATCCCGGTCTTCTCCTCGAAGACGTCTGCGCACTGCTGGTATCCGGGCAGCTGGCTGGCGTCCCAGAGCCAGTAGTCGATCGTGCTGGAGTCGGTGCTGGCTCCTGTGCTGGAAGATCCCTGGGCGCAGGCGCCCAGGGTCAGGGCGGTGGCGGAGGCGGCCAGGGCTGACAGTGCGGTGCGCCGGGTCAGCAGAAGGCGCGACGGTGTTGCGGCGCTGCCGGAGGCGTCGGTGCGTGCGAAGCCAGTGTGTCTGAAGAATGTGGAGGTCATCGTTGTTCCTCACTTGATCCCGGTGAAGCCGATGGAGTTGACGATGCGCCTGGCCGCAGCCATGAACAGCAGCAGCATGGGCAGGGCTGCCACCAGGGTGGCTGCCATGAGGCCGGACCAGTCGGGACCGGTCTGGGGGGTCTGGGACTTGAAGACGGCCACGGCAACGGTCAGCACCTGGGAGGAGTCGGTGTAGGACACCAGCAGGGGCCAGAAGTAGTCGTTCCAGGCGGTGATGTAGGTCAGGATCGCCAGCGTGGTGATCGGGGCCCTTGCCATGGGAAGGATCAGCTGGAAGAACACGCGGATCTTTGAGGCGCCGTCCAGCAGGGCAGCCTCCTCCAGCTCACGGGGGATGTTCATGAAGAACTGCTTGAGGAAGAAGACCGCAAAAGGGGTCATGAACATCGTCGGCATGGCCACACCCAGCAGGGTGTCGATGAGTCCCAGCTGCCTGACGAGCACGAAGTTCGGCAGGAGGGTGAAGATCGAGGGAACCATGAGCGCGGCCAGGAAGACTGAGAAGACGGTGTCGCGGCCCGGCCAGCGCAGGCGAGCGAAGGAGTAGGCCGCCATGGCAGAGAAGAAGACCTGGCAGACGGTGACCAGGGTGGCCACGATGACGGAGTTGCGCAAGTAGAGCCAGAAGTTCATCGAGGCGCCCGAGCCGCCGTCAGCAATGGCCTCCTCAGTGGACTGCATGCCGAAGACCCGGGCGAACCCGCGCAGATTGGTGTCCACCGGCAGCACGGAGGTGGGGTCCGAGGCCAGCCCGGTGTTGGAGGACAGGGCGGTGCGCAGTACCCAGTAGAAGGGCAGGATCGTCATAATGATGATCAGGGACATGGCGACCCAGGCCAGTGCGCGTCCCAGGTTGAGGCGCCGCTGCTGGGCGGCGACGGTGCCAGGTGCTGCGGCCTGCGAGGTGCGGCGCTCCCGGCTGCCGCTGGAGGCCTCGGCCACGGTGGTGGTGCTGGTGGTGCTGGTGCTCATCGTCGTGCCCCTCTCAGTCCAGGTCCGTCTCGTTGGCGCGGGTCATGCGGTACTGCGCGACCGTGATGACGGCCAGGACCACCAGCAGCCCCACGGCCATGGCGGAGGCGTAGCCGAACTGGAAGCGGTCGAAGGCCATGTCGTAGATGTAGTACTGCAGCACTCGGCTGGCATTGACCGGGCCTCCCTGGGTGGTCACTGACACCGTGTCGAAGACCTGGAAGGAGCCGATCATCGTCATGATGAGCACCAGGGCCAAGATGGGGCGCAGCAGCGGGACCGTGATGCGCCAGAACATGGTCCACTCGCTGGCGCCGTCCACCTTGCCCGCCTCGTAGACGGTGCCCGGGATCGACTGCAGCCCGGCAAAGATGAGCAGGGCGGTGTAGCCCACGTGGCGCCACACGTTAATGACGGCGATGGTGGGGATGGCCAGGGCCGAGGAGAAGAAGTTCACCCGCTCACCGGTCAGGCCCTGGATGAGCTCGTTAGAGATCCCTAGCGTGTTGTCGAGGATCCACAGCCACAGCATGGCAACGACCACGTTGGAGACCAGGTAGGGGGTCAGCACGATGGAGCGCACCAGCGTGGACTGGGTCAGGCGCTGCATGAGCACGGCGATGGCCAGGGCCAGGACCGTCTGGAGCCCGATGTTGATGACGACGTACTCCAGAGTCACCCACACGGCGTTCCAGAAGGTCGAGTCGGAGGCCATGCGCTGGTAGTTGGACAGTCCCGTGAACTCCTCGGGGGTGAGCAGGTTGTACTCGGTGAAGGAGAGCCAGATACCGCGGGCCAGCGGCCAGAGGAAGAAGGCGACCAGGCCGATCGTCGCGGGGACGATGAAGGCCAGGCCCAGCCTGAGGTCGGAGCGGGGACGGCGACTGGCTTGTCGCGCGACCGGGGTCGAGATTGACATCGGGTCTCCAAATCGACGGTGATTATGGACAGACTGTGGACGGGGGCGGTGGTGCGGAAAGAGTGTGGACGGGTGCTCAGGGCCGGGACGGCGCGTGCGGGAGGGTCAGTAGGTCCAGTGGTGTCGGCGGGCTCAGTCCACGGCGGTGGCGCGCACCAGGACCAGGTGGTCGGGGTGGAGGACGGGAAGGGCCAGGCCCGTGGTGGTCAGGAACGAGCCCGGCAGGACGACGCCGTCCTCGCCCATCCACCCGGCCTGCCTCTCCAGCTCTGGGTAGGGGGGCGCGGCTAGGCGGACGTGGTAGCGACGCCGCGGGTCCAGGCCGGGAAGCGGCCGTGGCGCCGTGGGCCATGTCAGGGGCTGGGCCAGGCAGGCGATCTCGAACAGGGCCTGGGAGCCGTCGTCGGCGACAACGCCCTCGATACGCAGGGCCTCGTCCTGGTCGAGGTCGGCGTGGACCGTCCGCCCGGAGTGGAGGACTCCGCGCAGCTCCTTGTGCAGCGCGATGACAGCGGCCAGGCGCTCGCGCGTGGGCTCGTCGGCGGCGGTGAGGTCCCACTCCACGCCCATGTGGCCCCACAGGGCCGTGCCAGCCCGGAAGTCGAGGTCGAGGTCGCGCAGCGTAGTGTGGGCGCGGCCGGAGCCCACATGGGTCCCCACGAGCTCGGGAGGCAGCAGGAGCGAGGTGCCCCGCTGGATGTCATGGCGGTCGTGGGCGTCGATGCAGTCCGAGGCCCACACACGCTGGACCCGCTCTGCCACACCCAGGTCCACGCGCCCGCCCCCGCCCGCGCAGGACTCGATCTCCAGCTCCGGGAAGCGCTCGCGCAGGGCGTCCAGGAGACGGTAGTAGGCCAGGGTCTGGTCGTGCACCGCCGCGGCCCCCGGCCGGGTTCCCAGCTCGGGGTTGGACGTCATGTGTCCCGTGGCCAGGAGGGGGGAGTTGTGGTCCCACTTGATGTAGGCGATGCCCAGGCGCTCCACCAGGGAGGAGATCGCTTCCAGGAGGTAGTCCCAGGCGCCCGGGGCGGTCAGGTCCAGGACCCGCTGGTGACGGTGCTCGGGGGCGCCCCCGGCACCGTCGGAGAGGATCCACTCAGGGTGTGCCCGGGCCAGGTCGGAGTCGGTGCTGACCATCTCCGGCTCGAACCACAGACCGAGCTCCATGCCCAGGCGGTGCACGTGCTCCGCCAGCGGCTCCAGCCCCTGGGGCCAGGCCTGGGCGGAGACCTGCCAGTCACCCAGGCCGGAGGTGTCGTCGCGACGGGAGCCGAACCACCCGTCGTCCAGGACGTAGCGCTCGATACCGACCTGGGCGGCGGCGTCGGCGAGCTCCTTGAGCGTGTCGAGGTCGTGGTCGAAGTAGACCGCCTCCCAGGTGTTGAGCAGCACGGGGCGGGGACGCTGAGGGTGGGAAGGCAGGGACCTCAGCCAGTCGTGGCTGCGGTGGGACAGGGCGTCCAGTCCCTCCCCCCAGGAGAAGTACAGCCACGGCGTGGTGTAGGTCTCTCCCGGCCCCAGAATCACCTCTCCGGGCAGGAGCAGTTCCCCGGCACCGAGCAGCTTGGGGCCTGCGGTGGTGTTCAGTGCCAGGTGGCGGCTGTTACCGGACCAGCCCAGGTGGACCGCGTGGACCCGCCCGCTGCGCCAGCCGAACCCCTGGGAGCCTGCCGCCAGCCAGGTAGCGGCGTCGTGGCCGGGTCGCCCCTCCCAGGACTCGCGGACCCGCGCGCCGGGGGAGAAGGGCGTGCGCACTAGCTGGCGTTCCAGAAGGTGGTGCCCGCTGGTGTCCAGGAGCTCCACCGCTGCGTCGGGCACGGGCATGACCGGGGTGAGCTCGGCGACTACCAGGTCCGCTCCTGTGGTACCGGCAGGGCGGTCGTCGCTGTCTTCGCGGTCGTCACTGACCCAGGCCCGCAGGCGCACCAGGCCGGAGGGCTCCAGCCGCAGCTCGGTGCCCAGGGTGAGGAGGTGGACTGGATCGGTGGCGAGGGAGCGCACCACGTCGGTAGTGCCAGCAGGCCCGTCCTGCCGGGAGTGCTCGTGGGCGACACCGGTGGGGTGGGGGGAGAAGGCATCGCCGTCGGTGCGGGACAGCCCTACTGCCGGACGGGCGGACCAGCCCAGGTGGGGCAGGGGAAGGACCGGCAGGTCGTTGAGTATCCAGTGGGTGTTGCTGCCCAGGCTGGTACGTGAGGCCGCGGCCGCGTCGGCCAGGTCGCCGCCCTCGACGTCGCCGAGGTCCGGCCCCCAGTGGCGCACCACCGGGAGACGGTCCTCGGGGAGGTCCAGGACCAGGGAGGTGCCCGCACTGCGCAGGTGGAGGGTCATCGTTGTCCTTCCAGAGGGGTGGTGGGAACCAGTTTCTTGTAAGCTGAAAAGAAAGGCTAGCACCTCGATGCCTTGGGTCACTCTGTGAGATCAGCCATGCTTGGGGGCAGTGTTCGGGGTGCTGGGCCTGCGGGACGTTGACGGCTATTGTTGCGGGCAGCGTCAGGCAGTGACCAGGGTTCGCGTGAGGTGAGGTGTGAGGTCTCGTGAGGTCTATGGCAGGTAGCGGACGTACGCTGGGGGCGCGGGTCCTGGTGGCCCTAGTGGCGGCCGGCCCTCTCAGCCGCACCGAGCTCGGTGAGCGCCTGGGGCTGTCGGCGGCCACGACGACCCGCACGGTGCGCCCGCTGCTGGAGGCCGGGAAGGTGGCCGAGCGGCCTCCTCAGGAGCAGACAGGTCCGGGTCGACCGACCCGGACCCTGGCCGTGGTGGAGGACTGCGCCACCTTTCTGGGAGTCAAGCTCACGGCCGACCGGCTCTACGCGGTGCTGACCTCGCCGGTAGGGGCCGTCCTGGAGCAGGAGGCTGTCCCTCTGGAGCGCACGGATCCCGAGGCCGTGGTGGCACTGGTGGCCTCGGTGGCTGCGAGTCTGGGAGCCAGGCGGGGGCGGATGCCTGACACCATCGGGATATCACTGGGTGCTGCCGTCGCGGGTGACAGCGTCGTCAAGGTGGCGGCCTTCCTGGGGTGGCGTGACGTCCCTCTGGCTGAGCTGGTCTCGGCGGCCACCGGAGTCGCCTGCACGGTCGCCAACGACGTGCGGGCCTTTGCCTACGCCGAGGCCTGGTTCGGCGTCGGTCGAGGTGCCGACCCCTTCGCCCTGGTGACGCTCGGTGAGGGGATCGGCTGCGGCCTGGTGGTGGGTGGTGAGGTGGTCTCTGGGGCACACGGTGCGGCGGGCAGCATTGGACACCTTCCCGTCGCCGTTCCCGAAGGCCCGACCGGCAGCCTTCACGCCAGCTCTCCCGGTGCCACGGACATACGGTGCGAGGTCGGGCACGTGGGTTGCGCCAGGGCCGTGGCGTCGACGTCGGGCATCACCAGGGCAGTGGCCACTCGACTCGGCCGTGAACTCACCATGGCGGAGGTTCTGGACCCTAGGACGGCGCGCCAGTCGGAGGTCCGGGAGATCCTGCGCACCGCCGCGCGTGCCGCCGGCCGCCTGGTCGGCTCTCTCGTCGCCTTCCTCGACCCTGCCCTCACGGTGGTGTCGGGGGAGGGGGTCGCGGTGCTCCAGGCCCACCGGGACGTCTTTGAGGCGGAGGTCGCCCGGCTGCGGCACTGGTCGGCCTCCCCGGCGGCGGTGCAGCTGCGTCCCTTCGAGTTCGAGGAGTGGGCGCGGGGGGCGGCCGCGCTGGCCGTGGACCGCTGGGCCGACCTGGTAGGTGCCCGGTGACGGGGCCAGGGACGGCCTCCCCACGCTCGGTGCCGTGCTTGTCCTGGCCCGGTGTACCGCTCCTGCGCCCCGGGTCGTCATGGTCGGGGGCGGCTGCATCCGCTTCTGTGGCGGGAACCACGGCAGGGTCGACTGGTCTCGCCTCGCCAAGAAGTAAGGCTACCCTTATAGTCGGGGCGTGAGTCGCACCACTCCTACCACCCTCGCGCTGTCCGCCGTCGGCCTCCTCACGGCAGGTGCCGCGCTCGCCCTGGCCCTACGCCCCAACCGCCCGGTGGTGGCGGGCCAGCCTGCTCCCCGGGGCGGCCTCCGCCCTCCCCGGGTCGTTATCGCCGGGGGCGGGTACGTCGGCTTCTGTACCGCCCGGGCGCTGCGCGCCCGGCTGGGTACCGACCAGGTGGAGGTCGCCGTAGTGGACCCCCGGCCGTACATGACCTACCAGCCCTTCCTTCCGGAGGTCGCCGCCGGCTCCATCCAGCCCCGCCACGTCATCGCCGCCCACCGTCGCTCCCTATCTGGGTGCACCATCCTCACCGGCTCGGTCACGGCCATCGATCACGCCTCCCGCAGGCTTACCGTCACCCCTCCCGTCCCGGAGAGCTCCCAGGAGGCGCCCCAGCCCTACGAGATCAGCTACGACCACCTCGTCCTGGCGCTCGGCGCCGAGGCGCGCACCCTGCCCATCCCCGGTCTGGCCGAGCAGGCGCTGGGCTTCAAGCAGGTCGAGGAGGCCCTGGCCCTGCGCAACCGCGTGTTGTCGCGCATCGAGGACGCCGCCTCCACCTGGGACGCCCAGCGTCGCAGGCGCCTGCTCACCTTCGTGTTCGTGGGCGGGGGCTTTGCCGGGGTGGAGGCCATCGCCGAGCTGGAGGACATGGCCCGTGCCCTGGTGCGCACCATCGACTCGGTGGCGCAGGAGGACGTCCGTTTCATCCTCGTGGAGGGGTCGCGCCGTATCCTGCCCGAGCTGACCGAGGAGCTCTCCGGCTACGGGCTGGAGCAGCTGCGGGAGCGCGACATTGACGTACGCCTCAACACCTTCCTGTCCTCCTGCGTGGACGGGCACGTGGTCCTGTCCGACGGCACCGAGCTCGACGCGGACACCATCGTGTGGACCGCCGGGGTCAAGGCTGCCCCCGTCCTGGCTGACTCCGACCTGCCGGTGGACGCCCGCGGGCGTGTCACCACCCTGCCCACGCTCCAGGTGGCCCGTGAAGGTTGTGTGGTGCCCGAGGCCTGGGCGGCGGGCGACTGCGCGGCCGTGCCGGACGTGACCAGCGAGGACCCGGAGGCGACCTGCGCGCCCACCGCCCAGCACGCCGTGCGCCAGGCCAGGCTCCTGGCCGACAACCTGGTGGCCGTGCTTACCGCCGCGCCCGGCCAGGATCCCCCGCTGGCCTCCTACGCCCACGAGAACCTCGGGACCGTGGCCTCCCTGGGGATAGGCAAGGGGGTGGCGCGCATCCTCGGACACAACTTGCGCGGGTTCCTGGCCTGGACGGCGCACCGTGGCTACCACGTCTACGCCGTGCCCACCCTGAACCGGAAGGTGCGCATCATGATGGACTGGTTCGCCGCCGTGGTGTTCCGTCGTGACCTGGCCTCCTTCGGCTCCGTGGCGGTGCCGGGGGCGGCCTTCGCCCAGGCCACCGCCAACGACGCCCGGATCGCCTCCCGGCGCCAGCAGCCGGGCTGAGACCGGGAGGCGGGAGAAGGCAGCGGCAGGGCGGGTTCCGGTCCCGCTGCGGCTGAGGAGACCAGGCTCAGGTAGCCGCTAGGTCCTCGACAGGGCGCCGACGTGACGCTGCGTATGCGGGCAGGAGGGCGGCGAGCGTGCCGGCGGTGGTGGCCCCAGCCAAGATGGCGGCCAGCTGCCCCCACGGTACGTGCAGGGTCATGTCGACCTCTGATGCTGACTGCCCGAGTGTGGTGATGCCAGCCCATCCGAGGAGGACCCCGGTCACAAGGCCGAGCGCGGTCGACACGATGGCCGTCAGCCCGGCCTCGGTGCAGATCATGGCCATGAGCTGTCCTCGTCCTAGGCCTACTGTGCGAAGGAGCGCGGACTCCCGGCGCCGTTCGATCACTGACAGTGCGGCTGTGTTGCCGATACCGACGAAGGCGATGACGACCGCGACAGCCAGGAGGCCGAGCACCACCATGAGCATGGTGTCAAGGATCTGGTTGTAGTAGGCACGTTCCTGGGCGCCTCCGGAGACGTTGATGCCCTCGTCGAGGGAGGAGATGTCAGTCATGACTGACTGGATGTCGGTGGAGCTCATCCCGTCCTCCAGCCGGAGCTGCAGTCGAGTGACATCTGGGCTGGAGTCGATGTCTACGAGCTCAGACGACGCGACGTGCACGATGCCTTCAGGCACGTTCTCATCCACGACGACCTCCAGCGTCGTCTCACCGCTAGCGCCGCGCGCGGTGATGTGCTGGCTGTCGTACCGGGCGGCCGGGTCGTTCGGGCTCACGTGGACGCTGCCTGCCTGCGGAACGGAGACCTCTGAGTGGGCGACACTGCTCGTGGCCTGCTGGTCCACGCCTTCTGCTACGGCCTGCTGCACAACGCTCGAGGCGCTCTCCAGGTCCACGGCCCCTGTGAGGACCTCCGCGCTGGCGACGACGCCTGGCACATGTGTGATGGCTGCGATCGTCTCTGTGTCCATCGCCTGGCCGGGTGCTGTCTCAGCGATGATGTCAATCGGGCGCCGGTCGTCGATCTGGGCGACCACGGACTCACGTACCGAGCTGACGCCCGTTGTCAGCATCGCGAGCAGGATGCTGCCAATAAGGAGGGCGGCCCCGGTCGTGGCGGTGCGTCGCCTGTTGCGGTTGACGTTTGCTGCGGCCAGCTGCATGGGCGCGGACACGGGCGAGATGAGCATCCCCAGGAGCCTCGTGACCACTGGGAGCAGGACCGACGAGGCCACGAGGACTCCCAGGCCGGCGAGGAGGCCACCAGCCACGGCCACAGTAATTGATCCCCGTCTTGCCGCGTACACCATTGCGACTGCGCCAAGAGCTGTCAGCCCTGGTCCGATGACGGCCGCCGCAGTCGATACCCGTCTCGCGGAGACAGCCTCAAGAGGCCGCAGGGCGACGATGGGGCGTACCTTGGTGGCATTGCGGGCCGGTCCCAGTGCAAAGACCGTGGTCACGACGGTGCCGCATGCGATCGACCCGACCACCATCAACGGTGGTACGGACAAGGCCGACAGCGGTAGTCCGGTGCCGCCCGAGGCGCTTACTGACACCAGTGCTGCTGCGGTACCAATGCCGATGGCGGCACCAGCGGCCGAGAAGACCAGCCCTACAATGCCTGCCTCCAGCAGGATCAAGCGGTACACCTGGGCAACGCCTGCCCCGATGCACCGAAGGAGGGCAAGCTCTCCAGTCCGCTGGGCGACGAGCACACGGAACGTGTTGGCGATGACGAACCCGGACACGAGCAGTGACACCGCCCCGAACACGAGCACCATGCTGGTCAGCAGCGTGCTGGTGCCCGACAGCTGGGCAACCTGGTGCTCGACAGCCTCCTCACGCGTGAAGACTGACAGGGATGAGCCGACATCGACGTGCTCGGCGACACGGGCCGACAGCGTCCCGGGCGAGACCCCCTCCGAGGCGCTCACAAGTATCCCCGTGGTCACAGCCAGCAGCCCAAGCGCCTCGAACGTCGTCTCAGTCGTGATCAGCGTCGGGGTCCCCTGGCTGAAACCAGCGTTGGCCGTCGAGGTGAGCCCCACGACGGCAAGGTCAGAGGAGTCGCCGTCGCCGACCACGTCCGTCACACGGAGGGTGTCGCCCACTGTGACGCCCAGGGCCTCAGCGCTGACCTCGTCCATCGTCACCTCCCCACGGGCACTCGGCCAGTCTCCCCACGACAGCTCCTGCCACCGGTTCTGCGCTGACAGCAGCGGCTCCACGCTCGCGTTGGCGCGTCGCGCGCCGGAAGCGACCTGCACGTAGGACGACCGCTGCGCGTCTGCCGCCGCAACCCCCGCCAGGCTGTCCAGACCCTCCAGAGCGGTAGCGACCTGCTCGTCGATATCAGCAGTCTCAGCGTCGTCGTCGGTGACCGCGACCTGGAGGTCCGCCTGGTCCATCTGGGCTGTGAGGCCGTCAACCATCGTCTGCCTGTAGGACGAGGACAGGAGCAGAGTCGTCACGACGAAGGCAACAGACAGCGTGACCGCGATACCAGTCGCAATCAGCCGACCGACGTGTGCCCGAACAGAGGAGAACAGTACCTGGTTCATGAGGTGTGCTCCTCGTCGCCAGAGTCGTCAGGCTCCAGCCTGCTGAGCGCCTCAAGCACGGCACGCTGCGTCGGCTCCTGTATGGTCTCGCGCGTCTTGCCGTCTGCAAGAATGAGGACCTCATCGGCGTATGAGGCGACCTTGGGGTCGTGCGTCACCATGATCACTGTCTGGCCGAGCTCGGAGACCATGTTTCGCAGCAGCTGCAGGATTCGCGTGCCAGAGTTGGAGTCCAGGTTTCCCGTAGGCTCGTCGGCAAAAACAACGGCTGGTTGTGTCATGACCGCCCTCGCGATGGCGACGCGCTGCTGCTGCCCGCCGGAGAGCTCGTGCGGCCTGTGACTCAGACGGTCCCTGATACCGAGTTCCTTGACAATCAGCGACACCCAGTCCTTGTCCTGCTTCTGGCGCGCGATCTTGAGCGGGAGGAGGATGTTCTGCTCGGCGGTGAGTGTGGGGATGAGATTGAATGACTGGAAGATGAAGCCAATGCGGTCCCGGCGCATCCTCGTCAGTTGACGGTCACGCAATCGCGTGATATTGGTTCCCTCGATCCAGACCTCGCCCGCGTCAAGCGAGTCCAGCCCGGCCATGGTCTGCATGAGCGTGGACTTTCCGGAACCAGATGGCCCCATAACCGCCAGAAAACTGCCGTGAGCGACCTCGAGGTCTACTCCGCCCAAGGCTGTCACCGCCGCCTCGCCCGAACCGTACATCTTCCGGAGATTGACCGCTCGTACTGCTGCCTCGCTTGGCTGCATACTAGTTCTCCCTCGTGTTCTTGAGATCGACGCAGGGCGGCGATCGTTTTGTGTGTTAGTGTTCAGGGTGCTCCTACTGAAGCCGCGCATCATCGGCCGTGGGTACCACGTCTCACTTTCAGGCTCGTCCTCCCGGAGGACCTGAAGGCCATCCTCCAGGACGAGCCGTCGAGGGCTCGCTGCCGGTGCCATCATCTGGTCGCGCCCCGTCCGACATCGATTCTTTGCTGCTGGACCGCAGGTACAGCTCGCTATAGGCGCCGCCTTTTTCAATCAGTTCCCGGTGGCTACCCCGTTCCACCACCCTCCCGTTCTCGATAACGAAGATGATGTCTGCATCAATCACCGTTGACAGCCGATGGGCAATCACCACGCGAGTCGCTGAGAGTTCGTTGAACAATGCAGTCGGCCTGAGACGGACGGGCTGGCGCAGCAGGACAGGGCAGGTTCAGGCCCTGCGGGTACTGGCGGTCAGAAGCAAGGCGAGGAAGCATCCCACGACGGTGCAGGCAGTTTCAGGGCTGTTGACAGGCTCCTCGAAGAGTGTCGAGCCAGGTGGGACCGGCACCAGAGCATCAATGCTCGCAAATGGAAGCAGGCGCGTCACGCCCTCCAGAGTCCCGCCGACCTGCCTGGCAAGAGTCCTCACCGCTGTCTCCGCCACGAACGGTACAGTCAGTATCAGGGTGATTGCCGCAGTCTGTGATCGGGTAGTGAGTACCGTACAGGTGCCAACGACGCCCCAGGCGACTACTGCTGCCGAGCGTCCGAGTATCAGCACGGTCAGTCCTGGAACCCAGAGCCTGCCGTCAAGAAGGCCGGTGCTGACAAGAATTCCCCAGGCTCCGAGGCTGCCGACAAGCGCGACTGCTGCTGAGACAACGGCGGCCCCGAAAACCTTGGACATCACAAAGGTAGTGCGGGACCCGGCCATCATGATCACCATAGTACGGCCGGAATGGGTGTACTCCTGACCTGCGCACATTCGTCGTCGGAGGTGCGTAAGACATGTGCTCCTCTCCGCACGAGCTGTTCCTGGAGGTCCGATGCCCGGCTGCAGGCTACCCGATGTGTCAGTGGTCCTGCAGACAGCTTGAAGTCGTGCATCGGCTCGTCGGTGATGAGCCTGCCAGCGTCAATGAGAAGGACGCGCTGAGCAAGGTGATCGAGCTGGGAGAGGTGGTGGGAGGACAGCAGCACGGCGCCTCCATGAGCTGCGAAATCGATGATGACGGAGTTAATCCAGCGTATCCCGAGGGGGTCCAGGCCGTTGGTTGGCTCATCAAGGACCAGTAGTCGCGGCTGCGGGGCAAGAGCCATGGCAAGGGCAAGCCGCTGCCGCATGCCCAGCGACAGCTGCCCCACCCGCCGACCTTCTAGCGTGCTCAGGCCGACAGTCTCCAGCAGCTCGTCAACGCGCCTTTGTGGCAGACCAAGGCTTTGACACCAGGATGCAAGCAGGTAGCGTGCCCGCAGATCAGGGTGGCTGTCAGGCTGTCCAGGACAGCGCCGACTCGATGAGGACTCGGAGCCCGGTTGCTGCCCCGGTACCCGGCGACCCAGGCTGTGCCGGGACCTGGCAGTGCCCCAAGAAGCCGGTGGAAGAGGGTCGTCTTCCCGGCACCGTTGGTACCAAGGACGCCGACAACCTCGTGCGGCTGCACCTCGAAGGAGACATCGAACAGACGCTGCTGGGAGCCGTAGACGGCTCCCAGCCTGTGTGCTCGCACGGTCACACCCATTGGCTTACTCCTTCTTTTCCTTCTCTGTCGCCCTTGGCGCGGGCAGCCGAAGCGTCGTGGTCGGCTGGAACCCGTCTGGGCTGCCGTGGGCGGCGACGACGACCAGCCTGCCCTCCTCGCGCCACTGGCACATCTCCCGGTTGAGCTCCGCGCGCGCCTGATCGTCCAGGGCGATAAAGGGCTCGTCCAGCATGACGACGTCGAAGTTCCCCAGGGTGCACATGAGGAGCCACAGCTTGCGCTCAGTACCCGAGGAGAGCTCGTCGGCGCGCGTGTCAAGCCAGTCCGCGAGCCGGTAGCGGCCTGCGCGCTCCAGTACGCCGTGGAGCCGGGATCCCGCCAGCTGGCTGGAGAAGGCCAGGTGGTCGTAGACGCTCATCGCCGGGTAGAGGGCGGGCCTGGTCCGCACCACCCTGCGCCAGGGGCGGGCCCTGGGGCTGGAGGCGTCGTGTCCGCACACCAGGACGCGTCCGGCCCCCGGCCTGAGGTAGCCGCTGACCAGCTCGACGAGTGTCGACTTGCCGGAGCCGTTGGGGGCCTGCAAGGCTACGAGCCCCTCGCGCGGGAACCTCATGGAGAGGTCGGTGAAGACCGGCGGGTCGTCCTCTGAGTAGGCAAAAGTCACACGATCGAGAACGACGCGTTCCGGATGACCATGAGGGACACCCACGGCAGACCTCCAAGCAGGACGATGGTGGCGGTGACGGGCAGCGCGGCGGCTGAGGGGGTCAGGACCGAGTAGAGGTGGGGTCCCAGCAGGCCCATGCCCGCCAGCGCCCCAGCCAGGGAGGACCGGCAGCGCCCGTCCGGCAGCTGCGGTGCGGGCACGAGCGCGCTGCCCAGGGGGCCGGCCAGCGAGGCCCCCACTGGCAGCAGGAGCACCGCCGCCGTGGGCGGGACGGCCAGGGCGAAGCAGGTCAGGCCGACGGCGCTAGAGATGAGGAGGCCGTCAAGAAGATGGGCTAGGGTGCTTCCGACGGCCAGCCCGTAGCCACAGGCACCCGCTTCCCAGGCAGCCCGGAGTTGGTAGCACCGGCTGCGCACGCCGTACCAGCTGACGCCTGCCTCCGTGATCGTCAGGGCGGGCAGCACTGCTCCGAGTGCCACGACGCGAGCCGCAGCCTCACCGTTGCGTGCCACCACCGTGCCGATGTCAGGGACGCTCGCTCTGGCGGCGACCAGGACCACGCACAGCAGCAGGGCGAGCGTCAGGGAGCGAACCAGCAGCGCCCGCACCGGAGGCACCCAGCACCCCAGCCGCAGCACCACCAGCGTCCGTACCGCCACAGGCGTCCGTGCGGACAGGGGTGTGCGGCGGCGTCGGCGCCGTGCACGGACCGGTACCCAGGTAGTGCCCGCTACCGTCCGCAGCTCTGCGGCGGCCAGGCCGGTGAGTGCAGTACAGGCACCGGCAAGCCCGAGCTGGCTGGGAAGCATGCTCGGGGCGAGGGCGAGGGCGCCCACAAGGCAGAGCAGCACGGCGGTGAGCAGCTGACGAGGACCGCGCTGGTGCGTCATGAGCTGGGCCATGAGGCCGAGCTCAGCAGCCGTGCCCGCAGCGATGACGAGAAGGGACGGGGCGGCCCAGGTGCTGTCCGCCCCGCTGCCCACGAGCAGGCCGCTGGCTGCCAGCACGGTGAAGGCGCCCTTGACCACCGCTGGTACCGTGAACCGGACCAGGAACCACTGGGGCATCCCCAGGTCCACTGCCCGCATGAATGGTGCCAGCACCGGTGCCGTCAGCTCCTCCCGCTTCTGGGAGAGCGCTGTGTGCGCCAGCTGCCAGACAGCCCAGGCGGCGGCCAGGGCAGGCCAGGGTGGGGTCAGGTCAACGGCGGCGCAGAGCCGACCGACCAGTAGCGCCAGCGCAAGCACCGGCACCACTGCCAGCACGGTCAGCCCGGTGACGACGGCGAGGAGCGTCCTGGGCCTCCATCTCAGGCCGAATCGTGTGGCCGCGTCATAGGCCCACAGGAGCGCCGCCGCTGTCACGGGGGTGGCCGTCATGACAGGCTGCCCCTGCTCAGAAGCTCCTGCTGGGGCGGCTCGCCTCAGCCCGCTCAGCCCAGGTCATGACGGCGAGAACAGCCAGCAGGCCGGAGGCGATGATGCCTACCCAGGCGCTCGGGGTGGGCGGCACCGTCTCAAGAGTGTGCGTGTAGCGCAGCGTCCCGGTGACGGCAAGCATGGTGGCACCGATGAAGATCAGCCACACACCCACCGCGCGCTCGTGGAGCCTGGTCAGCAGCGACACTAGGACCAGCGAGGCACCGGCTCCCGCGACAGCCAGGGGTATTCCGCCCGTGGAGCCCAGGAGCGCCGTGCCGCAGCCGCAGACGGCACTGACTGCGGTCAGTACGAGCATGAGGCGGCGTAGTGGGCGTCCAGCTGTAGGTCCTGTCGTGCGTCGTGCCATGGTGCCTTCTAGAGTGCGACCGGAAACAACGTCATGAGCACCGTAACAGACACGTGTCCCTCGGGTCGAGGAGGTGACGAGCCGCTTCTGGGAGGCCTGGTGTCTAGGACGACCCCGGCCCCTTAGTCACTCCAGTCACTCCCGCCTCCCGGCGCAGCAGGCCGTGGGCGCCCAGGCCGCAGGGGGTGAGCACCGCCAGGTCGGCCGCATCGCCATGGTTGGCGGGCAGCGCGGCAGCGGCGCCGGTGATCGTGTGCCACAGGTCCTCAGCGTCCTCCCAGCCGCAGAACAGCTCGAAGCCGTCCTGGCCGTGGCGCCTGGTGCGGGCCAGGAGCACCGAGTGCCCCGCGGCCGTGGCGCGCACGATGGCGCAGCAGCGCAGGCGCGCCACGATGCCCGTCCCGCACAGGACGTCGGGGACGTCCCCGCCCGGCTCGGTCTGGCCGGGTGCTGGACCCAGGGCCGCAGGGATGCCCGGGCCGGAGCCCACGACGTGGCACAGCACCTCCGGTGCGCGTGGCCCCAAGACCGCGATAAGAGCGGTGTCTAGGGACAGGTCGGTGACACGGGCCCCAGTGCCCGCGCAGCGCAGGACCAGTTCCGCCGCCACGCGCTCGCGGCTGGCGGCACTGGTGACCAGGAGGAACTCCTCCTCGCCGACGTGGTGGACCACGACCTCGTCCAGGACGCCGTCGATGACACCGCCATCAGGACCCGCGATCGCCGAGCAGCCCGATCTGCCCACTGCCAGGGTGGAGACGCGGTCGGCCAGGACCCCGTCCAGCGCTGCTGCCGCTCCTGGTCCCTCCACCCTGACCTCCCCCGTGTGGGACAGGTCCAGGATCCCGGCCGAGTGACGGGCCGCCCGGTGCTCTGCCTGCTCGCCGACGTAGGACCAGGGCATGGCCCAGCCGCTGACAGTGCGCAGACGGGCTCCCAGGCGGTCGTGGGTGCGGTGCAGCGGTGTCTGGCACAGTGAGCTGCTCGACGGCGCGATCATGGTGCGCATGGGCTCTCCTCGGGTCCTCCTGGTTCCATCCCGGGTCCTCCCCGGTCTGTCTGTCCCGTGCCTGGTCCTGGCAGTCTGGACCTGGTGCTGACTGGCGGGTCACACCCGCCCATATCTACGATACCTCGCTGTCGGCTGAGGCTCGTGCCCCCATGCTCTGTCGGAATGCTCTGCCGGAGGTGACGCAGCGGCGAGCACTTCCCATCTGCTGACTGTCACTGCCTGTCTACTACCCATCTGCTGCCGACCCGCTGTCTATCTACCCTCTGTCCGCCGTAGACTCGATGCCGATGACCACGGCAGACACCTCTACCTCCGTTGCCCCCGCCCCGTCCGCCCCGGCCCTGGACGCCCGGGGCGCCAGCACTGCGCCGCGCACCTACCACGTGCGCACGCTGGGCTGCCAGATGAACGTCCACGACTCCGAGCACATGGCCGGCCTCCTGGAGGGGGCCGGCTACCGGCGCGCCCAGGACGTTCCGCAGGCTGCGGCGCGGGCCACCCCTGCCGGTGACGGCGGGGCCGACGTCGTCATCCTCAACACCTGCTCGGTGCGGGAGAACGCCGCGAACCGCCTGTTTGGCAACCTTGGCCAGCTGGCGGAGGTCAAGCGCCAGCGCCCCGGCATGCAGATCGCCGTCGCCGGGTGCCTGGCCCAGCAGATGGGGGAGAGGATTGTCGAGCGGGCGCCGTGGGTGGACGTCGTCTTCGGTACCCACAACCTGGACGTGCTGCCCGCCCTGCTAGAGCGTGCCCGGCACAACCGGGCCGCCGCCGTGGAGCTGGAGGAGTCCCTCAAGGTCTTTCCCTCTACCCTGCCTACCCGCAGGGAGTCGCCCTACGCGGCCTGGGTGTCGGTGGCCGTGGGCTGCAACAACACCTGCACCTTCTGCATCGTGCCCTCACTGCGGGGCAGGCAGCGCGACCGCCGTCCCGGTGACGTCCTGGCCGAGGTTGAGGCCGTGGCCGCCCAGGGGGCCATTGAGGTGACCCTCCTGGGACAGAACGTCAACTCCTACGGAGTGGGCTTCGGGGAGCGGGGAGCCTTCGCCAGGCTGCTGCGGGCTGTGGGCCAGGTCGAGGGCATTGAGCGGGTGCGCTTCACCAGTCCCCACCCTGCGGCTTTCACCGACGACGTCATCGACGCCATGGCCTCCACCCCCACCGTCATGCCTAGCCTGCACATGCCCCTACAGTCCGGCTCGGACACGGTGCTGCGCGCCATGCGGCGCTCCTACCGCTCCCGGCGCTTCCTGGACCTGCTGGAGAAGGTGCGTACCCGTATGCCGCAGGCCGCCATCACCACCGACATCATCGTGGGCTTCCCCGGGGAGACCGAGGAAGACTTCCAGGCCACCCTGGAGGTGGTCGAGGCCGCCAGATTCGCCTCCGCCTTCACCTTCGAGTACTCCCCCCGCCCGGGCACGCCCGCGGCGGACCGTGAGGACCAGGTGCCCACCGAGGTGGTCAAGGAGCGTTACCAGCGCCTGGACGCCCTGGTGCGCCGCATCACCCACGAGGAGAACGCCGCCCAGGAGGGGCGTGTCCTGGAGGTGCTCGTGGCCGAGGGGGAGGGGCGCCGTGACGCCTCTACCTCCCGGGTCTCAGGGCGTGCCGCAGACAACCGGCTGGTGCACCTGGCGCTGCCCGCGGGCCTGGACGCAGGTGACTACGCCGGTGGCGCGCCGCGACCCGGTGACATGGTGAGCGTGCGTGTCACCCACGGCGCCCCCCACCACCTCATTGCCGACTCTGCCCGGTGCCCTGGACCGGCGGGTGCGCACGCCCTGGGGACGCAGGACGGCAGCGCCGGCAGCGTCGGCAGCGCCGGCAGCACTGTCAGTGGGGCTGGGCCGCTGGGCGGACGCCTGTGGCTCGATGACGGTCCGGCCCTCTTCACGGTCCGCCGTACCCGGGCGGGGGACGCCTGGCAGCGCCGCCAGGCCGAGGCCCGCGCGGTCCCGGAGCCGGACTCCGCCCCCGTGGCGATCGGGATGCCGACGATCCGCGTCGGTGCCCCGACGCCCTGAGGACTTGTAGGAGTAACAGGAGTCACGAGGTAAAGAGTTCTGCGGGCAGGTTGCGGAAGCCGCGAGAGACTGACGCAGACCCGTCAGTACGCAGCAGCACGAAGTCGTAGTCAAGCCCCGGGGCGCCCCGGGTGGCCCGGGCCAGGTCCTGGGGCGCGGTGGTAAACAGCGCCGTGGCCAGACCGTCAGCCACGGCGCAGGAGCTGGCCACCACCCACGTGGCCGCTACCTGCTGGACGGGCAGCCCGGTCACGGCGTCGAGGATGTGGTGGAGCCCGTGCCCCCAGGTGCGCCGGTCCGTGCCCGAGCCGCACACCGCGCCCCGGCAGATCTCCACGGCACCCACGACGTGTCCTGACCTGCCCGGCTGTTCCAGCCCTACTCTCACGGGCCGCGACGAGCGCACCAGCAGGTCGCCCGAGGCGTCTACCACAAGCTCCTCCACGCCGTGGTCGGCGAGAAGAGCGCCTACCAGGTCCGCCAGGAACCCCTTGCCCACCGCGCCGACGTCGACGAGGGCCGGAGTCTCCAGCCTGAGCCTGTCGCCCGCGTGGCTCACGGTGGTGCCCCAGGTCGGTCGGCCGTGGGTCGCCCCCAGGCGGTGGGCGGCGCCGTCACGCACCCGGAAGTCTAGGTCGGGGCTGTATCCCAGCTCGACCAGGTCGGCGCCGGCCAGCGGGTCGAGGCGCCCGTTCGTCAGCCGGTACAGGCGGTCGTAGAGGTCGAGCATCCTGGAGCTGCCCGCAGGCAGGTCCACCAGCACGGGGCCGCTGCCGAGCCGACCGTCCGCGGCCTGCCGGACCAGGGAGGAGGGCAGAAACCGCGACCAGGTCCGCTCAAACTGCTCCACGAGCGCAGTCACCGCCGCGCGGGGCTGCGCCTCCAGCGGCTGCCTGGTGCGGACCTGCCAGGTAGTCCCCGTGGCGGGCAGAGACCATGAGCACCTCAGGTGGTCGCCCGGGCCGGGCAGTGGTGGGAGGGCGTCGGCCCGGTCGTCCCGGCCTCCGTGCTGAGCGCGGGCGCACCCAGCGCTGGTCGGTACCACGTTCGACGCCTCCTCCTGCCAGCCTTTGACGAGAGCCATTACCTCAGCATAGTCTTCGCCATAAAGGAAAGGCTCACCTATGCTTCCAGCGACTTATGGCGACGATCCCACAACAGGCTCACGTATGACCTCACCACGACGGTGACACCCTGACCCTGCCACATGAAGGACCCCTCCAGCATGCTCTCAGCCCCCGCAGCCCGTACCGGCCCGGTTGTCGCGGCTTCGCTGCTCCTGGTGGTCCTCGTGCTGTCCCCGGTGGTTTTTGTGGCGGGCGCGCTCTCCCCGGCCCGCGCCTCGGACTCCGATACCGACCACGACACCTGGGGCCAGGCTGCCGCCGTGGTGGACGAGCGCCTGCACTCGGCGCTCACCAAGTACGAGGACGGGGACACCGCCGGCGCCGCCTCCGGCTTCCAGAGCGCCTACCACTCCTCCTACAAGGCCTCCAACATGTCAGCGGCCGTCTCCGAGACCCTCGGGGAGGACGTGGCCGAGGACCACAGGGAGAAGTTTGACGCGCTGCGGACCGCCGCCTACTCCCTGGGCAACGACCAGGTCCTCAGCGAGGGTGTCGCCGGGCTGAGTCAGGAGGTTACTGAGGCCGCCACCCAGCTCGACGCCACCGCCGACCTGGCGGGTCCCCGAGACTACGCCCAGGAGCAGGCTGCCGTGATCGCCTCCCAGCGCGCCGAGATCCAGGCCAGCAGAACCAGCGTCAACGAGGGACGCGGGGACCGTACCTGGACCGTGGTGGCCCAGGAGATGACTGAGCTCATCAACCAGGGCGTGGAGGAGGCCCAGGCCGGGGACGGCGAGGCGGGGGCCGCCCTGGTCAACGACGCCTACTACGGCTACTACGAGAAGCTGGGCTTTGAGAAGACCGTCATGGCGGCGATCTCAGGCAGTCGTGTCTCCGAGGTGGAGAACCAGTTCAAGGTGGTCCGCAAGGCCATGGTGGCGCAGGACTCGACTGGCGACACGGGGGATGTCGCCGAGCAGGCGCGGCTGCTGACCACCATGCTGGCCGAGGACGCCGCCGCCCTGGACGGCGGCGCGGGCGAGATCAGCCCTGTGCGAGCCTTCCTCAGCGGGTCCTTCGGCCAGGCCTTCCTCATCCTGCTACGTGAAGGCCTGGAGGCGATCCTCGTGGTCGCGGCGGTCATCGCCTACCTGGTCAAGGCCGGGATGAGGAACCGCGTGCGCTACATCTACCTGGGGGTGGCACTGGGGCTAGCAGCCTCGGGTGTGGTCGCGCTGCTCTTCTCGGTCCTGTTCAACTCCGCCTCTGCCCACCAGGAGGTCCTGGAGGGCGTGGTGGCCTTGGCCGCCATGGTCATGCTCCTGTTCACATCCAGCTGGATGCTGTCGAAATCCTCGGTGGAGTCGTGGAACAGGTACATCAAGGACCGCACTGAGGCGTCAGTCTCCCAGGGGGGTGTGTGGGCGCTGGCCTCCCTGAGCTTCCTAGCCGTATTCCGGGAGGGAGCGGAGACGGTCATGTTCTACCAGGCGCTCCTGGCCCTCGATCCCGGTGGCAGTGCCAGCGTCTGGCAGGGCTTTGCCGCAGGGGCCGCAGCACTGGTGGCGATCTTCCTGCTCATCCGCTTCACCTCGGTGCGCATCCCCCTGCGCCCCTTCTTCCTGGTGACCTCAGCCATGATGGCGGTTCTCGTCGTCGTCTTCGCTGGCGGCGGGGTCCACGCCCTCCTGGAGGGCGACGTCGTCCCGGCCACCTACATCGAGGGGTGGCCCACCTACGACTACCTCGGCGTCTACCCCTACGTGGAGACGCTGGCCGCCCAGGCAGCCATGGCGGTCGTCGTCGTCGGCCTGGCCCTGGTTTCCGCGGTGCGTCGTCACCGTGCGGCCGTGGAGGCGCAGCCCGAGTCCTCACGGCAGGAGGCCGAGGCGGTCGACAGGCACGGTGCCTACGACAGCCGTGATAGCGAGACCCCGCAGGGCGCGGAAGCCGCCGAGGCCGCAGAGGCTGCGCAGGACGTGGAGGAGGGTACTGGGACTCGCAGACCTGACTCTGACTACTAACCAGGACCCGCCGCCCCGGGAAGGACTGGGGAGCACGGCTGTCAACCCACCCGTAACCGAGCAAAGGATCCCACATGCGCTCTCTCCCGATCACCTCCGCACTCAGTGCCCTCCTCCTCGCGGGCAGCCTCGGCCTGGCCGCCTGCTCCTCCGGCGACTCCGGCAGCTCAGACGACGCCTCCTCCGGGACCGCCGCCTCCGACTCCGCGGCTGACTCCGGCGGCGACTCAGGCGCCGGGTTCGAGGAGTTCCCGGTCGGGGAGGACCAGGAGGCCGTGGACCAGATCAACGTTGCGGTCGTCTACTTCCAGCCCATCGACATGGAGCCGGCTGACTCCGGTCTGGCCGCCAGCGACGCCGACCTCCACCTGGAGGCCGACATCTCTGCCCTGGAGGGCAACACCCTAGGCTATGGTGCCGGCGACTTCATCCCCGGCCTCACCGTCGAGTACGCCATCACGGACAAGGCTAGCGGCGAGGAGGCCACCAGCGGGACCTTCATGGCGATGAACGCCTCGGACGGCCCCCACTACGGAGGCAACATCGCCCTCCCCGACGCCGGCGAGTACGAGCTGACGCTTACTATCGACAGCCCCGAGGGCCAGGGATGGGTGCTGCACGTTGACGACGAGACGGGCGTGGAGGGCCGCTTCTGGACCGAGCCCATCGAGCTCACCTGGGACTGGGACTACACGCCTCAGGAGTGGTGACCTCCTCCGGGCAGGACCGGGGTCAGGACGCCCTCACAGGCCACCCCCTGAGCGGCCTTGCCCCGGCGCCCCGCCGAGACACGATGCTGACACGACGTCAGAGCGCTGGCCTGGCAGGCTGGCGGGCTGCACGAGAGAAGGGATCCTGAGCGGCATGCTGGAGCACTTTGTCTCCGTCGTGGGAGGGATGACTCTCCCGTTCCTGCTGCTGGCAGCTGTCACCGTGGTGCTGACGCCGCCGGTCGTCAGCGGCTGGCCCCGGGCCAGCCGGGCCAGGATGGCTGCTGCGGGGGCGGGGCTGGCCGCTGCCACCGTTTTCGCGCTCCTGCGGGCCGCGGCTGTCCTGCACTCGCGCACCGCCGTCAACCTGCCGACCGCCTCCCTGCTGGTGGTAGCGGACCTGGCTCTCCTGGTCGTCCTGGCGGTGCTGGCGGCGCGGACCTCCTGGGGCTACGAGGGGAGGTTCTCCCTGGCTGCCAGCACGGTGGCCTGTGCCGCCCTGGCGCTGTCCTTCTTCCGTGCCGCCCAGGAGGTCATCCTCCGGCTGACAGCGTTTATCGAGCCGGGGGAGGCAGCCCTGTCAACGGAGACCCTGCTACGCGTCCTGGGCTTCCTGGGAGGCTGGGTGGCGGTGGCGCTGCTCGCCTTTATCAACGCCCGGGCACTGCGACGTGTCCCCAGGCGAGCGGCCCACCTCACCGTCCTGGCCTTCGGGGCGGTGGTGGCGCTCGTCAGTGCCGTGGACCTTCTCCGCCTCCTGCACGCCACCCACCGCATCGTGCTGCACGGGTCCGGCTTCCGGGCACTGACATGGGCCACCAACAACGCGCAGGGAGCAGTCCTCATGGTCGCAGCCGCCTTGCTCCTGGTCCCCATGGTGTCCCTGTTCGCCTCCACCCTGCGCTCCCTGCCCGAGCTGCCCAACCCGGCACGGGTGCGCGCGGAGCGCTCGGGACGGCGGCGCTCGCGACGCTGGGTCATGGCCTCTGCCCTGGGGTTCTCCGCCCTGGTGCTCACGCGTACCGTCGCTGTCGCCAGGGTCAACGAGGTCCCCACCCTGTCTGAGCCTGAGCACTACACCCTGGACGAGACCGCAGGTCTGGTGCGCCTGCCGACCTCCGCCCTGGCTGACGGGCACCTGCACCGCTACGCCTACACCACCGGCACGACCGAGGTGCGCTTCATCGCCATCCTCAAGAACGGCGGGGCCTATGGAGTAGGCCTGGACGCCTGCGAGAACTGCGGCCCCTCCGGGTACTACGAGGCTGATGGCAAGGTGATATGCCTGCGCTGCGACGTCGCTATCAACCCCGCCACCATCGGGTTCCAAGGAGGGTGCAACCCCATCCCCCTCGACTTTGCCGTGGACGGGGCAGACCTGACAATCGCCACCTCCGTGCTGGAGGACAACGCGGAGGTCTTTGCCTGAGATGTTTCTTCTACGTCTGCTCCACCGCTCCTTCACCCGCCAGCTCGGACGCCGCTCGCTGGTCGCGCTCACCGTGGGTCTCAGCGCGGCGGTGTCGGTGGCCATGCTCGGGGTCGTCCTGGACGTGGGCGACAAGCTCAACGCGGAGCTGACCACCTACGGCTCCAACATCGTGGTCCAGCCCCGTTCCGAGGCGGTCGTGGACAACCTTTACGAGACCAGCCAGGACTCCGAGGCCACTTCCTTCCTGAGGGAGGACGAGGTCGCCGGGATCAAGACGATCTTCTGGGCCTACAACATCGTCGACCTGGCTCCGACCCTCGCCGGAGAGGTCCGGGTTAGCGCCGGTCCCGCTGACGGCGCCGCCCAGGAGGGCACTGGACCCACGGTGCTGGCCACTGGGACCTGGTTCGACAAGGATCTGAGCCTGTCAACCGGGGAGACCACCACCCTGGGGGTGACGACCCTGCGCCCGTGGTGGGAGATGGAGGGCACCTGGCCTAGCGACGATGCCGAGGAGGCTGTCGTAGGCACGACCTTGGCCGAGGACCTGGGGGTAGGTACCGGTGACACCGTCACCCTGACCGGCTCGCAGGGGCAGCGCGAGCTGCTCATAGTGGGCGTCTACGCCGCCGGCGACGACGATGACGAGACTCTCTACGCTCCCCTGGCGGTTATCCAGGACCTGGCCGACCACGCGGGCCAGGTCGAGGAGGTCGAGGTCAAGGCACTGACGACCCCGGAGAACGATCTGTCACGCAGGGCGGCCACCAACCCTGCCGTGCTGTCCAGCTCGGAGTGGGAGACCTGGTACTGCACCGCCTACGCCTCCTCTATCTCCTACCAGATCGAGGAGGTCATGGACGGCGCGGTGGCCAAGCAGGTCCGTCAGGTGGCGGCCGTGGAGGGCGACGTGCTGTCAAGGACCCAGGCGCTCATGGTTCTCATGACGGCCCTGAGCCTGGTGGCGGCTGCGCTGGCGGTCGCCTCGCTGACCAGCGCCTCCCTGGTGGAGCGCACCAGCGAGCTCGCCCTGCTCAAGGCGGTGGGGGCCTCCTCCGCCTCCATCAGCCGGCTCATCCTGGCTGAGACCTCAGTCCTCGGGGTGGTGGGCCTGGTAGTCGGGGCTGTGGTCGGATCGGGCCTGGCCCAGGTGATCGGTGCAGCGGTCTTCGAGTCCACCATCACGATGCGGCCTATGGTGTACGTCGTCGTGACCGCCCTGATGGCCCTGGTGCTTCTGGCGGCGACCGGCTCCTCAATGCGCTCGATCCTGCGTATCCAGCCTGCGACGGCGCTGCACGGACGGTGAGGTCGGGTCCGCTGGTGCCTCAGGGCCAGCGACGCGCCAGGCAGCTGGGTCCGCAGGTGCACGGACGGGAAGGGCGGACAGGAAAGGGTATGACTAGCGGTGAGTAGCACGCTGCCGCGGCCCCAGGGCCGCTCACGTACGATGACCAACCGACGCATGTTTGTCACCATGCTTGCCGGGGCCGTCTTCCGGCGCCGCTCCCGGGTCCTGGGTGCGCTGCTCTCCTCGGCCGTGGGCGCGGTGACGCTGTTCAGCCTGGCTGCGGTGTGCCTGGCCGTGCCTGCGCAGATGAGCGCCCAGATGCGGCAGTTCGGCGCGAACCTTATCGTGGTGCCCCTGTCCGTCGGCGCTGAGTCCTCCCGTATCACCCTCGCCGACAAGCAGGAGGTGGCCCAGACGGTCGCGGCTGCCACGGGGCGGCAGGCGGAGGAGCTGCCGCTGGCCGCCTACCGCTACGAGACCGTGCGCATCAACCGTTCCCCCTACCTGCTGGCGGGCGTTGACGTGGAGGCGGTGCGCGGCCTCAACGGGCACTGGTCCCTGGAGGGGGCCTGGCCCGGTGAGGGGGAGGTCCTTGTGGGCAAGGACGTGGCCGAGGCGGTAGATCTGGGTATCGGCTCCACGGTGACCCTGGACTACCTCTCCGACGAGGGCTCCGACCACTCAGGGCACTCCGGCCACTCCGGCCACTCTGGGGACGGCGCTGGCCCCGAGGTCACCAAGGCGGATGAGGCGGCTGCAGGCCAGGCCTCGTGGCGGGTCTCGGGAGTCGTGGACACCGGTGGCGAGGAGGACGACATCGTCTACGCCCCGACTGCCCAGGTGGAGGGGCTCACCGGCACCAGCGACGTTGGCTACGACATCATCGAGATCTCCGTGGACGTCTCCTCGACCTCGATGGACGCTGTTGTGGAGGCCGTCGACGGTGTCAGCCAGGGCGTCCGTGGCGAGCCAGTCTCTAGGATCACCTCGGGAGACGCCCGTATCGTCACCATGCTCAACACCTTGTTCTGGGTGGTGTCCGTGGTGGTGCTCGGGCTGACGCTGGTGGGGGTGTCGACCACTATGACCATGGTGGTCTCACAGCGGCGCAAGGAGATCGGTCTGCGCAAGGCCCTGGGGGCCTCTGGGAGGTCCATCGCCGCAGAGTTCTACTCCGAGGTCGCCCTGCTGGGGGCGCTGGGGGGCGTGGTAGGCGCGGGACTGGGCTACGCCCTGGCGGTAACCGTGTGCCTGGCCGTGTTCGACACCGCCATCGCCTTTAGCTGGCCGCTGGCGCTGGCCTGTGTGCTCCTGTCCGCCCTGGTGGCTGTGGCTGCCTCCTACTCTCCGGTACGCCGTGCCTCACGCATTGATCCCGCGCTTGTCCTCAGGGAGGAATGACATGCTGCTCGAGCTGTCCCACGTGTCCAAGACCTACGGCGACCTGCACGCCGTGGACGACCTCAGCCTCCAGGTACCCAGGGGCCAGTGGCTCTCGGTGGTGGGCTCCTCCGGGAGCGGTAAGACCACGCTGATGAATATTATCGGCTGCATGGACACCCCGACGACGGGCTCTGTCCGGCTGGAGGGCCGTGAGCTGGGTGCCCTCAGTGCCGCCCAGCTGACCGAGATTCGCAAGAACGTCATCGGCCTGGTCTTTCAGCAGTTCCACCTCATCAAGCACCTGACTGCCGTGGAGAACGTCATGGTGGCCCAGTACTACCACTCGATGACCGACCGGGACGAGGCGATGACGGCGCTGGAGGACGTGGGCCTGGCCGACCGCGCCCACCATCTGCCCTCCCAGCTCTCCGGCGGCGAGCAGCAGCGTGTGTGCCTCGCCCGTGCACTGATCAACCACCCCGAGCTGGTCCTGGCCGACGAGCCCACCGGCAACCTTGACGAGGCCAACGGGCAGCTGGTGCTGGACATCTTCCGTCGGCTCCACGAGCAGGGGAGGACTCTCATCGTGGTGACTCACGACCCCTTCGTGGCCTCCTGTGCCCAGCGGCAGATCCTCCTGGACCACGGCAGGCTGGTGGGGGAGAAGCAGGGGACCGGCCTCGGTGGCGCGGTCGGGCGGGAGGAGGCGGATATGCTGGGTCTCTGCGCGAGCAGCACTGCCAGCCAGGAGGAGACATGACCAGCCCGTACCACGACGTCCAGGACCCGCAGGGCACCTCCTCTACTCCGTGTGCTCCCTCCCGTGAGCCGGGTGCCTGCCGCCCGCCTGCCTACCGTGGTGCCCGCACGGCGGTCGCGCTGGGCACGGCGCTCCTGGCTGCTGCGGGCCTGGCGGG
The DNA here is from genome assembly GCF_003591215.1 of Actinomyces sp. 2119. Taxonomy (NCBI): domain Bacteria; kingdom Bacillati; phylum Actinomycetota; class Actinomycetes; order Actinomycetales; family Actinomycetaceae; genus Actinomyces; species Actinomyces sp. 2119. The sequence goes on along the minus strand of NZ_QYRR01000004.1, from coordinate 197,687 downwards.
GTGCGGTCAGGAGGCTGCGCCCTCCCAGGACGAGTACGCCGGACGGCCCCAGGACGGCGGTACCGCGTCCGTGCCCGGGACGGGAGCCCCGAGCACGGAGGTCTCCGGGGACCCCGCAGCGCCCGCCGCCTCACCGACGGCTGGCCCCTACGCGGACGGCTCCTACAGTGTCAGCCAGGCCTATGGCGCTGTGGACGAGCTGGTGGAGGAGGACTCCATCGACGTCACGCTCACCATGTCGGACGGTCTTGTCACTCAGGTAGAGGTCGTTGGCAACGTCATGACGTCAACCTCCCAGGAGCACGTGGACAGCTTCTCGGAGGCTATTGACGAGGCCGTCGTGGGGCGCAGTGTCGAGGACGCCCACGTCCACGCGCTGGCGGGCGCCTCCAAGACCTCGGAGGCCTTCAACAAGGCTGTGGACGCGATTGCCGAGCAGGCTCGCCAGGCTGCCGCACAGGCCTCCTGAGCCAGCCGGGACGGTTGCGCTGACGGTGGAGTCCCGGCTGCGGCCGTGGGCTGAGTGCAGGCGTCCTACTAGGGTTGTGCCATGCCATCCTCGACCACGCCCACGCCGGTGGACGCTGAGCGAGTGCGGGCGTGTGTCCAGGCCCTGGGTCTGCGCTACTTCGTCGACGACGAGGGCGATGTCGGCATCCCCTGGCGCTACGTGACGGTCCACGTCATCTTCCAGGACACCCGTGCCGTCCAGCTCCGGGGAGTCTGGCACCGTATCGCGGACACCGATCACCTGGAGCAGATGCGGGCGCTGGTGGAGGAGTGGAACGTCACCCGTATCGGTCCCAAGGCCTACGTGACCGTCGCTGACGGCGGCGTGGTGCGTCTTCACGGGGAAGTGACCTACCCGCTCAAGGCCAAGATGACCGACCAGCAGCTCTCCGACTTCGTCTTTAACGGCTGTCGGCTTATCGTGACTCTTATGCGGGAGGCGGAGAACCTGTTTCCTGACCCCCTGAGGGGTAGGCTGGAGCCCTGATGGTACGGCGTAAGCACCGCCTGGGTGGTCTGGTCAGCGGCCTCGTAGCGCGGCTGCTGGGCAAGGAGTGGGACCTGCGTGCCCAGGGCGTGTCTGCTCCTGGGCACTGGGACCGGGCTGCCAGGACGCAGGATACCGTGGGTCGCCTCGGCAGCAGCGAGCAGGGGGGCGGTTCCCAGGGGCGTCGGGGGGTCTCCGGGAAGATCGACCGCGACTCTGCAGCTGCCGCAGCCGACTCTGGCCGGGACGTACAGGGTCCCGGCCGTGTCGGTGGGCGGGACGAGGACGGGCAGGGGGCTGCCAGGCAGGTGCCGCAGGGTCGGCAGCGTGCCGACAGGCCTGCACGTCAGGTCCAGCCCGCAGCCGGTGCGGCCACCAGCGCTGCTGACGGCGTCATGGGCCCGCTTACGTGGTCCACGGGGATCTGGGAGCCGCGTCCCTCTGCGGACACGGTTCAGGAGATCACCCTGAGCCGGGTCAGGAACATGCTCACCGGCCCCATGGGGTACCGAGTCCAGGACCGCAGCGACCACAGCCAGCCCCACCTGCTGGGGGTGTGGGACTCCTTCCCCTTTGTCATCGAGATCCCGGAGGGCCACGACGGCTGGCTGCTGGTGTCGGGAGACTGGGAGGAGGCAGGTCCCCTCTCTCAGCGGGACGAGATCGCTGCCTCCGTCAACGACTGGAACCGTGACAAGTTCTTCCCCACCGTCGGCGTGGTTGACAGTCCCACCGGTCCGCTGGTGCGTGCCACCTACCTGATGGACCTGGGAGCCGGCGTAACGGACAACCAGCTGCGTATCCATCTTGGCACCGCGTTGTCGGCCTGTACGCAGGCGCTGACCCAGGTGGGGCCGCTCCTGCCTGAGCTGTGAGGACAACGATGGGCACTCGTGGAGCACGTGTCGTCGTTGCGGGTCCTACTGCCTCAGGAAAGTCCGCCCTCGCCCTGGACCTGGCTGACCGCCTGGGGCCAGGATCCTCCCCTGGCGACACTACGTCCCAGGGCAGCACTGCCAGGGCCTCCTGCGGGCTCGGGGACACTCGTGGTTGTGGCCCCTGTGGTCCTGGCCGTATCGAGGTGGTCAGTGCCGACGCCTCCCAGCTGTACCGGGGTATGGACATCGGTACCGCGAAGCTGCCCGCCGACCAGCGCCGTGGCTATCCCCACCATCAGATCGACGTGCTCCACGTGACCCAGGAGGCCAGCGTCGCGGCCTACCAGCGTCACGCCCGTGCCGACCTGGATGCCATTGAGTCGCGCGGCAGCAGGCCGCTGGTGGTAGGCGGGTCCGGCCTCTACCTGCGTGCCCTCACCGACAGCCTGGACTTTCCTGGAACTGACCCGCAGGTACGTGCCCGGCTGGAGGAGCGTGTCCAGGAGGAGGGGACAGCGCGTCTGCACACCGAGCTGGAGGAGCGTGACCCACAGGCGGCCGCTCGAGTCAGCCCTGGTGACAGCCGCCGGATCGTGAGGGCGCTGGAGGTTCTGGAGGTTACCGGCAGACCCTTCTCCGCGTCTCTACCCCGTTACGAGGACGTCAGCCCCACCGTTCACCTGGCCCTGCGACCCCAGCGGGAGGCCCTCAGCACGCGTATCACGGCCCGGGCTGAGGCCATGTTTGCCTCCGGACTGGTGGAGGAGACGCAGGCGCTGGTAGGTGAGGGGCTGCGCGAGGGGCCGACAGCCTCACGCGCCATCGGGTACGCCCAGGCCCTATCCGTCCTGGACGGGCGGTGCAGCGTGGAGGAGGCTGCGGCTGACACGGCCCAGGCCACTCGTCAGCTGGCCGCCCGTCAGCTCAAGTGGTTTCGTCGCGACCCGCGCGTGCACTGGCTCGACGTGGAGCTGGCCCCCGACGGCGAGCCTGTCCAGGTTCAGTGGCAGCGGGTCGTGGACCGTGCGGTGGAGCTCGTCCAGGAGGCTGACTCCCGGGTGGTAGCCGGGTAGTGGTAGACGCAGGGGGATCCGGGTCCAGTGACCTGTGACGACGTGGTACCGGTGGGACAGGTGGTGACGGTCGCGAGTTCACCTAGGCTTGGAGGCATGGCAGGTACCTCAGCAGGCACTCCGGCAGGTATGTCGGGTCTAGCAGGACACGAGCTGGTCAAGGGGCACGCGACTCTGAACGACTTCCTCGTCCTTGTGGACCCTGACTGTGAGATCGAGCTGAGCGTGACGGATGTCGTGGCGGTGTGCGACCGTCGCGGCGGCATCGGGGCTGACGGGTTCATCCGGGTGGTGCGGACCTCGGCCCTGCCCGGTGCGAAGCAGCTGGCCTCGGCCGCGCCCGAGGCCCGGTGGTTCATGGACTGCTACGCTGCCGACGGCTCGGTGCTGGGGGCGTGCGGCAACGCCGCGCGCCTGTTCGCCCGCGTCCTGGAGACGGAGGGGCTAGAGCCGCTGGGCGACGGGGACTCGGTGACCATCGGTACCAGGGCGGGAGCGCGTACGGTTACCCGGCTGGGAGACCTGTGGACGGTGGACATGGGGCCGACCGGGCTCGCCCGTGCCCAGGAGGCCCAGGCCGAGGGCTGGGACACGGCGGTGGTCGTCCCGGGGCTTGAGGGCGCACGCGCTGGCCTGAGCGTGACCGTGTCCAGTCCCCACGTCCCTCATGTCGTGGTCGCCCTGGGGGAGGAGTCCGAGCTGGAGGCCGCAGAGCTGGACCTGAGAGGCTCGGCGGCGCCGGTCCGCTACGAGCCTGAGCCTGTCCCGGGGGTGAGCCTGGACCTTGTCGTCCCCCTGGGTGAGGAGACCGACCCCGCTACGGGCCAGGTGGTGAGCTGCGCACAGGTACGCGTGCTGGGGCGGGGGGCGCAGGAGGTCCTCTCCAGCGGCACGGGCTGCTGCGCCGCAGCTGTCGCGCTGCACCAGTGGGCGGGAGAGACGGCCTCACGTCATTACCAGATCCGGACCCGTGGCGGGCATCTCGGGGTCCATGTGGAGGCTGACCCGCTGGCTGAGGACGCGGCCCTCCTGCTGACGGGACCCGCTGCCGTCACCGGACGGGTGCGGGTGGCCTGACGCAGGGATGGCGCTTGCGGGAGCCTGGTACCCGGCAGCGGCGCTGCCGGGCTGGCCTACGGTACCCAGGCGCCGTAGGCCAGCCAGCGGTCAGTCGTCGCTGACGGTCACGAGCACCTCAATGTTGCCACGGGTGGCGTTGGAGTAGGGGCAGACCTGGTGGGCCTGGTCTGCCAGGGCCTGGGCCTCGTCGTGGGGGAGGTCAGGGATGATGACCTCCAGCTCGACAGCCAGCCCGAAGCCCTCGCCCTCCTTGGCCACGGACACGCGGGCGCCTACGGAGCTGTCTCCCAGCTTCTTGCCAGCAGTACGGGCCACGGCCTGCAGGGCGGAGTGGAAGCAGGCAGCGTACCCGGAGGCGAAGAGCAGCTCTGGGTTGGGGGCACCGCCCTTGCCGCCCATCTCCACGGGGACGGCCAGGTCCAGGTCCACCAGGCCGTCGGTGGTACGGACGTGGCCGTTGCGGGCGGCACCGGTGCTCAGGGCCTCAGCGGTGTAGATGGCTTCCATGGTATTGCTCCTTTCTGCGGGTCCTTCCGCAGGACCTGCTGTGTCTGGGTAGCAGGGCGGCACTGCGATCCTGCCCGGCAGGGTCGCTGCAGCCAGTTCGTGCGGCCGGCCCCTGTAGGCGGCCGCCGCCAGGGTGCCGGTATCGGGCTGACGTGCCTGCCCGGCCCGAAGAATTGTACACAACTAAGTTGTGCTCCTGAAGAGACGGTATGCTTGTGTCATGGGATCCCAGGGTGCCGCTATGGCTGAACCGCTCCTGGAGGACTGGCTGTGCCTGGCTCTCTACCGGGCCTCGCGCGCCGTTATCCGCTCCTACGGGCCGCTTCTGTCCGATGCCGGGCTCACCTACCCCCAGTACCTGGTCATGACGGCCCTGTGGCAGGAAGACGGGCCGCTAGGTGTGAGTGAGCTCGGGAGGCGTCTGGGCCTGGACAGCGGGACCCTCACCCCTCTGCTGCGCCGTCTGGAGGAGCAGGGGCGGGTGGAGCGGCGCCGGATTGACACCGACGAGCGTAGGGTGATGGTGCACGTGACACCCGCGGGTCAGGACCTGCGCAGGCAGGTGGGACATGTGGCCCCGTCCGTCGCGCGACGCTACCCCCTCAGTACGCAGGAGGCCGCCACCCTGCACGCCCAGCTGTGCAGGGTCACGCGGGTCTTTGAGGCCTCTGAGGGGTAAGGGGACCCCCGGGAGCCGGTGCTGGGGGTGAGCAGCCAGGGGGATGGTTCGTGCGGGCTCGCACGACGCCACGCTCCCTCAGCCGGTCCCTGTCAGTCCACGAACGGGCTCGGGTCTGCCTGGTCCTTGCCGGGGGTGCGCGGCCTGTTCTCGGTGACCTCCTCCGGCTGCGTCGTGACGACGACCTTGCCCCGGGTGCCGCCCGCCTGCAGCTGGGCGAGGGCCTCGCGAGTCCTCTCAAAGGGCAGCACCCGACCGACCTGGGGGCGCAGAGCGCCACTGTCAACGATCTTGGCGACGGTACGCAGTACCTCCCCGTCAGGGAAGAAGAACAGGAAGCGGTAGCTGGCGCCCCGCGACCGGGCGCGTCGGCGCAGCCGGTGGCTGAGCACGGTCACGGCGAGCCTGAGCACTGGGCCGGCGCCGATCTGGTCAGCGACACCAGGGTCGGGGACGCTGGCCAGGCCGATGACCATGCCGCCGGGGCGCACGACATCCAGGGAGCGGTAGATGACGTCCCCGCCCTGGGTGTCCAGGACCAGGTCAACCGGTACACTCTTCAGCCGTTCGACGAAGTCCTCGCTGCGGTAGTCGATGACAAGGTCGGCCCCCAGCTCGCGGGCGTAGTCGGCGTTGGCGGCTGAGGCGGTCGTGACCACGGTGGCCCCCAGGTGCTTGGCCAGCTGGATGGCGACCACCCCGACGCCTCCGGTACCGCCGTGGATGAGGACTACCTGCCCGGGACTCAGGTGCCACAGCCCGGTAAAGGCGCGCCAGGTGGTCAGGGCAGACAGGGGTAGAGAGGCCGCCTCAACCAGGGAGACCGAGGATGGCACCGCTGCGACAGCGGCGGAGTCGATGGCCACGGTCTCCGCGAAGGAGCCCATGGCGGTCATCCCGGTGTAGCCGTAGACGCGGTCGCCTACCGCGAAGTCAGTGACGGCGGAACCGACCTCCACCACCTCTCCGGCCAGCTCGCTTCCCAGGACCTTGGGCAGGTTGAGACGGAAGATGTTCTTGAACTCTCCTGCCCGGACGCGCTCGTCGACGTGGTTGACGCCGCTGGCCACCATACGCACGAGGACCTCGTGCGGGGCAGGGGAGGGGGTGGGGATGGTGGCGGGTCTCAGCGGGGCGCCGTACTTGTCCAGCATCAGTGCGTGCACGTGTCCTCCTCGTAGTAGGTTGGGTCGGTGGTGACGTGCTGGTTATATTCTGCACCGGCGTGGTGGCGCGTGCCGGGGCTCCTAGGTCGTCTGCGCCCTACGCTCTCCGTCTCCCCAGGTGCCTGGCCAGGTAGCGGCCTGTCACCGAGGTCGGGGCGGCGGCGACCTGGGCGGGTGTGCCCGTGGCGACCACGCGGCCGCCGTCCTGGCCACCTCCCGGTCCCATGTCGATGATCCAGTCGGCGTTGGCGATCATGTCCAGGTCGTGCTCAATGACAACGACGCTCGCCCCCTGCTCGATCAGCCTGTCCAGCACCCCCAGCAGCACGCGTACGTCCAGCGGGTGCAGCCCGATGCTCGGCTCGTCCAGGACGAACAGCGTCCCGTGCTGGTCGCGTCCCAGGTCCTCGGCGAGCTTGAGACGCTGAGCCTCCCCGCCTGACAGTGTCGTCGTAGCCTCGCCCAGGCGCAGGTAGCCCAGTCCCAGCTCGACCAGCAGCTCCAGGCGCCGCCGGGCGCTAGGCAGGTCGCTGACCGCCTCACAGGCCTGCTCCACCGTCATGGCCAGCAGACTGGGCAGGGATGTCGCCTCTGCCTGGCTGCCGCCGCGTCTGACCCGGCGGTACTCCAGGGCCTGCACCCGGTAGCGGCTGCCCTCGCAGGCAGGGCAGACGATCTCCACGTCAGGCAGGAACTGTACGTCGAGGACCACCTGGCCGGTCCCGTCGCAGGTGGGGCATCGCAGGGACCCGGTGTTGTAGGAGAAGTCCCCCGCCTTCAACCCGGCCTGCCGGGCCTGGGGCAAGGCCGCCCAGGTGCGGCGCAAGGAGTCAAGCACCCCGGAGTAGGTGGCGACGGTAGAGCGCACGTTGGCGCCGATCGGTGTGGAATCCACCACCACGACGCGGCGCGTTCCTCCGGTCTCGATGCTCGTGGCTGGGCGGGGCAGCGGCTCGTCTCCCGCCAGGGAGGCCAGGGCGGGCACCAGTGCCTCCAGCACCAGGGTCGTCTTGCCCGAGCCCGAGACCCCGGTCACCGCGGTCAGCCGCTGCTCGGGCAGCTCCACGTCAAGGGCGCGCACCGTGTGGACCGGGGCGGTCTCCAGACGGACCCTGCCGTGGTCGAAGACCTCCTCGGGTGCGGCGGTGTCACGTACCAGGACGTCCTCGGTGCCGGTGAGGAACCCGGCCACCTGGGAGGCAGGGTCGGCCAGGGCCTGCTCCAGCGGGGCGCAGATCACCACCTGGCCGCCCTGCGCGCCCGATCCGGGGCCGATCTCGAGGAGCCAGTCGGCCTGTGCCAGTAAGGCGGCGTCGTGGTCGACAACAAGCACCGAGTTGCCGTCGGCCAGGAGGTCGCGCATGACGGCCAGGAGGCCCGCGACGTTGGCCGGGTGCAGGCCGATGCTCGGCTCGTCGAGCACGTAGAGGACCCCGGTGGTGCGGTTGCGTACCGCTCGGGCCAGCTGGACGCGCTGGCGCTCACCGGTGGACAGCGTCGAGGAGGCCCGGTCCAGGCTGAGGTAGCCCAGTCCCAGGTCGAGCAGCCTGGTGGCGGTCACCGTCAGCTCGTCGACGATCTGGCGAGCCATGGCGGCCAGGTCGTCCGGCATGGTCCCCGGAATTCCCGCCGCCCACTCCACCAGGTCGCCCAGGGGCATGACGCAGGCCTGGTCCAGGCTGATGCCGCGCACCATTGTGGAGCGCGCCAGCTCAGACAGGCGGGAGCCGCCGCAGTCCGGGCAGCTCGCCTCGTGGAGGAACTTCTCCACCCGCCTCATGCCCCGTTCGTCCTTCACCTTGGCCAGCGCGTTCTCCACGGTGTGCACCGCGCTGTAGTAGGTGAAGTCCATCTCGGCGGCCACGCCGGTCTTGTCGTTGACGTAGAGGATGTGCCTCTTCTCGGCGGGGCCGTGGAGCACGATGTCCCGCTCCCGGGCCGTCAGCTCGCGGAACGGCACGTCCGTGCGCACGTCCATCTCACGGACGATGTCCTTCATAAGTGACCACATCAGGTTCTGCCAGGGGGCGACGGCGCCCTCGTCAATGGTCAGGGAGTCGTCGGGCACCAGGGTGGACTCGTCCACCGTGCGTACCACGCCCGTGCCCTCGCACCGGGGGCAGGCACCCTCAGAGTTGAAGGCGAAGGACTCCGCACTCGGCGGGGAGAACTGGGTGCCGCACGTGGTGCAGCGCAGGGGGCGCTCGAGGGCGACGTTAGTGGTCGGCTCGTTGACGTGGCCCTGCGGGCACGTGTGGTGGCCTAGCCGGGAGTAGACCAGGCGCAGCGAGCTGAGCACCTCGGTTGAGGTGCCGAAGGTCGAGCGCACCCCGGGCACGGGTGGGCGCTGGTGCAGGGCCAGGGCAGCAGGGACGTGAAGCACCTCGTCGACGGCGGGGCGGGTCGCCTGGGTCAGGCGCCGTCGCGTGTAGGTGGACAGGGACTCCAGATAGCGGCGGGCGCCCTCGGCGTAGAGGACTCCTAGGGCCAGGGAGGACTTGCCCGAGCCGGACACGCCAGCCACGGCGACCAGTCGCCCCAGGGGTACCTCCACGGTGACGTCCTTGAGGTTGTGGACGCGGGCGCCACGCACGGTGATTGCGGGAGGGGCCACAGACCGGGCAGTCATACGGGCAGCCTAGATCCCTGCCGCGAGCCACAGCGTGAGGGCGTCCAGAGTCAGCGTGTCTGACAGTCCAGCGGTCCCAGCGACCGGTCCGTGTAGAACAGCAGGTCGGTGTCGGATCCCTTATGGTCTCGCCCGTGGCGACGGGATGGTCTCGCCCGTGGCGACGGGGCCGAACACCCTGACCCTGGAGGCCGACCTCTCCGGGCAACAGTGCTGGCGGCTCGTCCGCCAGGGGCGGGCCAGCGCCGACTCCTTCGAGCCGGTGCGTCGCTGGCTGGCGCCTGCACCTGCTGCCCCGCTCCGTCGTGTACGCAGCCGCCGGGCTCGGGCCCGCCTGCAGCCCAGACCTGTCCCGGCTGCTGCGGTATCGGTGGTCACGGCATCGTCGGGCGGGGAGGGGTCACAGGAGGTCGTCGGCTCCCCCTGGTGCTACCTGCGTGCGGCGCAGGTCTCCCCGGAGGAGGCTGTGGGAGGACCTCCTGGAACGCTACGGCGTGGTCTGCCGGGAGACGGCGGCAGCGGGCGGCGTCCGTGGCGGCCTGACCCCGCTTCACGCGGTCCTGCGTCGTATGGAGGACACCGGGGCGGTCCTGCGGGGGCAGTTCGTCGAGGGGCGTCGAGGGGCTCGGGCCTGTCCAGTTCGCCCGGCAGGACGCTGTCGAGCAGCTGCGCGCAGTCGGTGCCTGCCAGGACAGCGGCTTCGTGCAGCCGACCTCCGCTCGCGCGTGCCCCGTGCTGAGCAGTTGCGATACCATCACGCGGGTGATTCGTTCAAGTACCGTGTCCCTAGCTTCCCCGTCCTCCCGGTCCTTCCCTCGCGGCCTGCGGGCTCTGAGGCTTGCGCCGCTGGTCGCCCTCCTGGTCGGCCTCCTGTCGCTGGTGGGCTCGTGGCTCCTGGTCGCTCCTGCCGTCGCTGCCGAGGACGACCGCCACGTCGACATGACCGTGACCCTGCACGAGGAGGAGGCTGTTGACATCGCCATCTTCTTTGCCCAGGAGGGCGCGACCACCTCGGAGACGGAGGACGGCTGCGACCCGGCGGACTTCGAGGAGGACGCGGAAGAGGTTAGTGGCACGATGACCGTCGAGGTTGCTGAGCTCGACGGCATGCCTGCCTGCTCCGTGCGTTTCACGGGTCTGCGCCTGCGGGACGTGGAGGAGCTCTTCACCGACAGCATCACCGTGCGCCACACCGACAGTGCCTACGAGGTCGTCCTGGACGAGGACTTCTTCTACAACTTCGATCAGGCGCGTCTGACCGTCCGCTTCCCGGGCGGCGTGGAGTCCGCCTCCGGTGCCAGCGAGATCGACGGCTCGACTGTGACGTGGGCCGACGCTGCCTCCGAGGACAGGATCCGGGTGACCGGCGGCGACTCGGAGGGGCTGCCCTGGCTGCTGCCCGCGCTGATCGGCGGTGGGGTCCTCCTGGCGGCCGTGGCGGGGGTCGTCGTCTTCCTGGTGGTGCGTCGTCGTCGCTCTGCGGCGTCAGCACAGCCCTTGGTGCAGCAGCCCGCAGCGGGCTACGGCGTGTCGGCACCGGGTGCTCCAGGTGCTTCCACCTACCCGGTGCCGGGCCAGCCTCAGGCGCCCGTCCAGCCGCAGGGCGGCTACAGCGCCCAGCCTCAGGCCGCCTACCCCCAGGCACCTCAGGTGCCGTACACCTCGGGCCAGGGCCAGGTGCCGCCGACCGGTTATGCCCCGGGCCAGGGACAGGCTCCCGCTGGGCCACAGCCCCCGGCGCAGCCCGGGCAGGGCGTGTGGCCGCCCCAGGACCTGGGCGCCTCGCAGTAGGCCGGGACAGGGCAGGGCTGTGCGGGACCGCACAGGACTGGGCGGCCCCTGACGGCAGTGCCCACGCGACCCACGCGGTCTACACACTCTGCGCGCTGGTGCCAGCCCGGCGGGGCGGCCCTTCCCGTGCTCCCTGGTCAGGAGCGCGCGACCCGCAGCACCCGGAAGCCCTTGGCCGAGGCACTTTTGCCCGCCTGCCAGCCCTCCTCGACAAGCCACCTGGTCAGGGAGTCAGCGCCCAGGTTCTTATTCACTACCAGCCAGGCCTCACCGTGCTCAGACAGTAGGGACAGCCAGGTGGTGAGCAGGTCGTGAAGAGCCCTCTTGCCGACCCTCACCGGGGGATTGGACCATATGAGGTCCAGCCTCCGCCCGGACTGCGTCAGTCTGCGCTGGAGGTCGCCTGCCAGGTAGGGGCTGACGTTGGTCAGCCCTGCGCCTGCGGCATTGCGCTCTGTCAGCTCCACCGCCCGCTCGTTGACGTCCGTGGCCAGGACGAGCGCCTGCGGTGAGGCCTGTGCCATGGCCAGGGCGATGGGGCCCCACCCGCAGCCTAGGTCCAGGAAGGTGCCGTGCGCTGGAGGCTGTGGCACGTGGTCAAGCAGGACGCGGGTCCCCCGGTCCAGGCGGTCTGCGGAGAAGACTCCGGAGGCGGTGACTACCTCGTACTCGGTGCCGCACACAAGGACCCGCCGGGTGCGCTCCTGCACGGAGCCGCTGGGCGAGGCGGTGAAGTAGTGCTCGTTCACGGCTCAAGGCTACCGGGCAGGGTGCCTGCTCCCTCATTCTTCCGGGGGCTATCCGCTTCCTGTACCGAGTGGTCCGTGCGCCGCACCGGCTCAGGCCGCTCGACGAGCCAGCAATGGGGTGCAGGCTAGCAGGAGCGCGAGCACGACGACGGCACCCACCAGGCGGGCGCCGTCGACCCCGGCGGTCGTGGGAGCGACGAGTGCCGTGGTGAAGGTTCCCAGCGCCGCGCCCCCGGCAGTGGTCGCCACGGTCACCGAGGTCGCCGCACCGGCCTCGGAGATCCCGTCCTCATGGCCCTCAGGTGGCTGGCTCACGCACCGGATGAGCGTGTCCTGGTGGGTGAGGCCCATCCCTGTGCCCGCCAGGCCGAAGCCCACGTGCAGCCACCACCAGGGCGGTGCTGCGGTGAAGGCGAGAGCCATCAGCGCGGCACCGCCGGTCAGGCACGCGGCCCCGGCCGTGGTACGTGCCGTGTAGTGGCGCGTAGCCCGCGCCGGTCGCGCCCCGCACCACATGGCAGTGACGGACCACAGCACCCCTGCGCAGGTCAGTGCCCAGCCGATCGGCCCCGCGCCTAGTCCCAGGACGTCGTGGGCGCCGGGAGAGACCAGGAAGTCTAGGGAGAAGTAGGCCGCACACACCCAGGCCAGTGTGGCTACCGCCGCCCGGCGCCCCGGGGCCAGACGCATGGTTCCCGGCGGAAACACCCGGGCGCAGGCCCAGACCACCGTGGCGGCACCAAGGAGGCAGCCGGGCCAGAACCACCAGCGTCCCGCCGGAGCCAGTCCGATCATTCCCACTCCCGCAGCCAGGGCGAGCGCCGCCGTCCACGGTGCGGCGGCCCCGTCGTCCTCGACGTGAAGCCCCCGGACCTCTCGGGACATAACCAGCCGTGCCGCCACCAGCAGGGGCACGTAGGCCACCAGTGCCCACCTCCACCCCCACAGCGTGCTCGTGGTAGCGGCGTAGGCGGGACCTAGCAGGGAGGAGACCACCCACGTCGCTGAGCTGGCTGCCAGGAAGAGGCGCTTCCAGGCCTCGGGCAGCCCCGCGACAAGCACCCCCATAGTGACGGTGGCCAGCGCCCCGGCGGCCAGGCCGCGCAGGACCTCGGCCGCCACGTAGATCTCGATGCTCGGAGCCAGGGCTCCCCAGGCCGCTCCGGCCACCAGGACGGCGGTCAGGGCAGTCATGAGCCGGTCCGCCCGCCACCGCACCAGCATCGCCCCGCCCAGGGGCATGGTGAGGAAGGCCGGTACCTGGGCAGCGGCCGTCACCAGGCCGTAGTGGTCGCGGGCGTGCAGGTCGGTGGCCAGCAGGGGTAGGACCGTCTGGTTGATGTAGACCTGCATCCCGGCCAGCAGCTCGACCACGAGCATGGCAAGTACCAGGTGGCCCAGGCGGGTGAGCAGCAGGGTCCGGGGCGTGGGGGCGGGGGTCGTGCTCACGCTGGTTGCGACAGCCGGGAGGAACGCAGCCCCAGGAGCACGACGACGCGCCTGAGCGCGGTCACGACCAGGGCGGGCACACCGATAAGCATGGCGACCCACATCTTCAGGACCAGCAGGAACAGGGGAGTCATCCAGATGAGGACGACCACGACGAGGTTACTTCCCCAGGCGCTGTAGCTGGTACCTAGCGCGGACCAGAACCGTAGCGCCCGCCACCCGAAGGGCCATTCGGCGCCAATGACAGTGAAAGTGAGCGCGCCGCCGACCTCGGACCACGAGCGCGTGAGGGCGTAGAAGGCCGCAGCCCCTGCGATCGCACCGACTACCACCATGACGGTGTCCGTGACGGCTCCTGCGACCTCCTGGGAGGTCTTCGCGGCAACGCACGTGGGGCAGCCGACGTCGGGGCGCCGGGCGGCGCACTCGTGGCACAGAGCGGTCCCGCACTCGCAGACGAGCGCGGCTGGGGTCTCAGGATGGTGGAGGCAGTTCATACAGTCACCCTAGGAGCACCCTAGGAGATGACCCTAGGCGACACAGGCGGTCAGGATGGCGGGAACACCGAGCTGCGGGCGGTCTGTCTTCCCGTTTCCCGTGCCTGCCACACGGCCCACGGACCTCGCGGGCAGTCCTGGGCGGGGCTCCGGGCACCTCTTACAGGCACCCGGGACGAGTGGCAGGTTGTGCGGACCAGGGCAGGGAGCTATGCTGAACTCATGTGGATTCTGCGTATGCGCTGAGCCGGAGAGGCGGCCTTGCCGACGGTCATCGTTGACGGTCGCGGTCCCACCCCGGCTCCGTCCTGCACCGAACCGGGCCCGGACGCACCGGGAAGGTCTGTTGAGCCCACGCTCCGGGCCGTGTCTACGCATACTGCAAGGAGTCTCAAGGTGACCCGTTCTCGATCCACTGTTCCTGCCGCGCATGCCGACTCTCAGCGCGGCGCCCGCACCGAGTCCCCTGACGTCCCCGATGACGTCGACGGTGGGCTCCCGCAGCTCCCGCCCGCTCCCGAGGACGTCGTGGCCCGTGTCCTGTCCCGGGCCGGAACCGCCCTGGCCTCGACGTCGGGATCCTCCTCCCGTGATGGCCTGGGCAGCCTCGCTGACCTTGACGGAGAGCATGACGACGGCTCGCTGGAGCGTGAGGCCCGTGCCGGCCTGCGACGTGTGGCCAGCCTGTCCACCGAGCTCCAGGACGTCTCCGAGGTCGAGTACCGCCAGGTCCGCCTGGAGAAGGTAGTTCTTGTCGGCCTGGACCTCTCCCGGTCCCGGACCGGGGAGAGGGGCGATCACCGTGCCCGCGGTGCCACCGGCGTAGACCGGGCCGACGCCGCCGGGTCCCAGGATATCGTGACCTCTCTGCGCGAGCTGGCCGCCCTGGCACAGACCGCCGGCTCCCAGGTCCTGGACGCGGTGATCCAGAGGCGTGACCACCCCGACCCCGCCACCTACCTGGGCAGCGGTAAGGCGCGCGAGCTTGCGGAGGCGGTGGCCGCCTCGGGGGCGGATACGGTCATCGTCGACGACGAGCTGTCCCCCTCTCAGCGCCGCGCCCTGGAGGACGTCGTCGGCGTCAAGGTGGTGGACCGTACCGCCCTCATTCTGGACATCTTCGCCCAGCACGCCAAGTCGCGCGAGGGCAAGGCCCAGGTCGAGCTCGCCCAGCTGGAGTACCTGCTGCCGCGCCTGCGTGGCTGGGGCGAGTCCATGTCCCGGCAGGCCGGCGGACGCGTGGCCGGCGGCCAGGGGATCGGCTCACGCGGCCCCGGAGAGACCAAGATCGAGCTCGACCGCCGACGCATCCACACCCGCATGGCCAGGCTGCGACGCGAGATCAAGGAGATGACTCCCTCCCGCCAGGCCAGGCGCGGCTCGCGGCGGCGTGGCGGCATCCCCTCGGTAGCGATCGCCGGGTACACCAACGCGGGCAAGTCCTCCCTCATGAACCGCCTCACCGACGCGGGCGCCATGGTCCAGGACGCGCTGTTCGCCACGCTGGACCCCACCGTGCGCCGGGCTGAGACTGCTGAGGGGCGCACCTACACCCTGACGGACACGGTCGGCTTCGTGCGCAACCTGCCCCACGAGCTCATTGAGGCGTTCCGCTCCACCCTGGAGGAGGTGGCTGAGGCGGACCTTCTCCTCCACGTGGTTGACGCCGCCCATCCGGACCCCCTGGGCCAGGTCGCGGCGGTGCGTCACGTCCTGTCGGACGTACCTGGTGCCCTGGAGGTGCCTGAGCTGGTGGTGCTCAACAAGGTGGACCTGGCGGACCCTGTCGTCGTGGCGACCTTGCGTACCGCCCTCCCTGGTGCCGTCGTCACCTCGGCACGCACCGGAGAGGGGCTGGCTAGGCTGCGTGAGCGTGTGGAGGAGGCGCTGCCGCGTCCCGACGTCGTCGTGGACGTCGTCGTCCCTTACTCACGCGGTGACCTGGTCTCCCGTGCCCATGCCGACGGAGAGGTCGACTCCGCCGACTATACGGAGGCCGGGACCCACCTGGTCGCCCGGGTAGGTCCGGCACTGGCCGCGGAGCTGAGGTCCGCCTGTGCCGAGGATGCCGGTGCCGACGGGCACGTGGCGAAGGCAGACGAGGAGCCCGGGACGGCTGATGGCTGAGCCGACCGGGGCTGAGCCGACGGGCCGGGCACAGGACAGCCAGGACAGCCAAGACAGCATTGTGTCCGTCCTGCGGTCCGCGGTCAACGAGGTGGGAGGCAGCCCGCGCCAGGGGCAGGCCACGATGGCGGCAGCGGTGGGGGAGACGCTCCAGGACGGGGGCCACCTTCTGGTCCAGGCGGGGACGGGTACTGGTAAGTCCCTGGCCTACCTGGTACCGGTTATGCTCGACTCGGTCGGCGCCGGTCACCGGGTCGTAGTCTCCACAGCCACCCTGGCGCTACAGCGCCAGGTCCTGGCCAAGGATGCCCCTGTAGCGGCGCAGGCGGTAGAGCGTGCTACCGGGTCGAGACCCCGGGTGGCGCTGCTCAAGGGCTGGCACAACTACCTGTGCCGCTACCGGCTGGAGGGGGGCTACCCCGCCGAGGACGACGACGTCGGTAACGCCCTCTTCGGCGCCGGGGAGGTGCTGTCAGGGCCGGGAGTCGGTCAGGCTGGCGCCCTGGGTCTGGGGGAGCAGGTGGTCAGGCTGCGGGAGTGGGCCCGGACCACCGACAGCGGTGACCGTGACGACCTCGTACCGGGCGTGTCTGACCGGGCCTGGAGACAGGTCAGCGTCTCACGGGCCCAGTGCCTGGGGCACTCCTGCCCGGTCAGGGACGAGTGCTTCCCCCGTGCGGCCCGGTCGCAGGCTGCCCAGGCTGACATTGTCGTCACTAACCACGCCGTGCTGGGTGTCGTGGCTGCGGGCGGTCCCGGGGTCCTGCCCGACCACCAGGTCCTGGTGGTGGACGAGGCCCACGAGCTGGCCGAGCGGGTGCGCTCCCAGGGTACTGTCTCGCTGTCGGGTGCCGCAGTGGCCCGGGCCGCCACGACCGCCCGCAGGTACGCCTCGGTGCTGGTCTCCGACCTGGAGGCAGCAGGTCAGGGGCTGGCAGGCGTTCTGGACGAGCTTCCTGACGGCCGACTGGGGCAGGGGCTGCCGCCGTCACTGCGCAGCGCCCTGGTAGTCCTGGACGACGCGGTCCGCCAGGTTGCTGCCGACGTGCGTGAGAAGACTCGTGGTACCGCTGCCCGCGCCCAGGAGGCCGGGGGCCTCAGCATGGCCCGTCAGGCCCTCGCCGACCTGGTAGACACCGTGGACCGTCTGACCTCGGACGCGGTGGACCAGGGGCGGGAAGTGGCCTGGGTGGAGCGGCCTGGAGCCGGGGAGGAGCCGCCACGGCTCATGCTGGCACCCGTTGACGTCGCCTCGCGGGTGGCGACCACCCTGCTGGCGGGCCGCAGCACGGTGCTGACCTCCGCGACCCTGGTGTTGGGCGGAGGCTTTGGGCCGATGGCCCGCACCCTCGGACTGACCCTGGCGGGGGAGTCCTGGCGAGGCTTTGACGTGGGCTCGCCCTTCGACTATCCGCGTCAGGGCATCCTGTACGCGCCTACGCACCTTCCTCGTCCCGGCTCCGGTGTCTCGCAGGCCGCGCTGGAGGAGATGCTGGCCCTGGCGGAGGCCTCCGGGGGAGGGATGCTCGGCCTGTTCTCCTCGCGTCTGGCGGCACAGGAGGCGGCGGAGCTCCTGCGCTCATCCACCAGTCTGCCCGTCTACGCCCAGGGGGAGGACCAGCTGCCCACGCTCGTGGAGGCCTTTGCCTCCGACGACACAGCCTGCCTGGTGGGCAGCCTCAGCCTGTGGCAGGGGGTGGACGTGCCTGGGCGTACCTGCCGCCTGGTCGTCATCGACCGCATCCCGTTCCCCAGACCTGACGACCCCGTGGTCCAGGCACGCACCCAGGCTGTGGCCGCTGCGGGCGGCAACGGCTTCATGAGCGTGGCGGCGACGCACGCGGCCCTGCTGCTGGCTCAGGGCGCGGGCCGCCTCATCCGCCGTCGCCAGGACCGGGGCGTAGTCGCGGTCCTGGACCCCCGGCTGCGCACAGCCCGCTACGGGGGCTTCCTCTCCCGCTCCCTGCCGCCGCTGTGGCCGACCTCGGACCCGCAGGTCGTCCTGGGCGCGCTCACCCGTCTGGCCGCCCACGACTGAGCCGTTACGGCTCAGGTGCCAAGAGTCCCTCGGTGCGGCTGGTGGGACCACGTAGGGTAAGACCCGGGGAACCCGTTCCCCTTACCGCTGATCGAGTCGGAGGAGACACCGTGTCCGAAGCTACCATCACCAACACCGCTCAAGGCTCCTACCCCACTGCCCACTCAGGGCGCCCGTCCAAGGTCGCTATCATTGGTGCGGGTGCTGTCGGGTCCACGCTTGCCTATGCCTGCGTCACCAAGGGCGTGGCCCGCGAGGTGGTGCTCCAGGACATTGCCAAGGAGAAGGTGGAGGCGGAGGCCCTGGACATCGCCCAGGGCATCCAGTTCACCTCCGCAGGTGCAGTCTCCGGCTCCGACGATCCGGAGATCTGCCGCGACGCTGACGTTATTGCCATCACTGCCGGTGCCAAGCAGAAGCCTGGCCAGTCCCGCCTGGAGCTGGCGGGCGCCACGGTGGGCATCATGGAGAAGATCCTGCCACGGCTGGTGGAGGTTGCTCCCCATGCCATCTTCCTGCTCGTGGCCAACCCGGTGGACGTGGTCACCTACTGCGCCAAGAAGATCACGGGTCTCCCGGAGAACCAGCTCTTCGGCTCCGGCACCGTCCTGGATACCGCCCGTATGCGTTACCTGGTCTCCCTAGAGACCGGAACCGCCACGCAGAACATTCACGGCTACATTGCTGGCGAGCACGGGGACTCCGAGGTCCCGCTGTGGTCGTCCACGGAGATCGGGGGGGTGCCGGTCACCCAGTGGGGCCAGACTCTTGACGGAGGCGTCTTTGACCAGGCCAAGCGCGACCGTATCGCCCACGACGTCGTCCGCTCCGCCTACCGCATCATTGAGGGTAAGGGAGCCACGAACTACGCCGTGGGCCTGGCGGTCCAGCGGATCATCTCCGCGGTCCTCAACGACGAGCAGCGGGTGCTGACGATCTCCCCGCTGCTCACCGACTGGCACGGGATCTCTGACGTGTGCATGGCGGTGCCCACCATCGTGGGCAGGGAAGGGGCGGGGCGGCGCCTCGAGCTCCCGCTGACCCCTGGTGAGAAAGAGGCCCTCACGGCCTCGGCCGACCACCTGCGCGAGGTGGCTCGCGGCCTGGGCTACTGACCCCCGACCGCCGTTTTTGTCGGCACCCCTGGATGACGGCCTCGACCGGCAGCCCGGCCGCTCTGCCGTGGTACCGGGTGCCACCCGGGCCGCAGCAGCGTGGCAGTCGTCCCCTCTCACCCGGAGGGGCGCCCGAGGGGGCGACTGCTCGGGGGCTGCCGCAGGGGCCATGCTGCGGGGTGTTGCGGAGGTGTTGTGTCGGGGTCGGTCACAGGGAGCGTAGGACAGCGACTACTTTGCCCATGATTGTGGCCTCGTCGCCGTCGATGGGGGCGTAGGCGGGGTTGCGGGGCAGGAGCCACTGGTGCCCGTCACGCCGCGAGAGCACCTTGACCGTCGCGCTGGCGCCGTCCGGCTCCTCAAGCATGGCAGCCACGACCTCGCCAGTCTGCGCGTCGGGCTGGGCGCGTACCACAACCCAGTCGCCGTCACAGATGGCTGCCTCGGTCATGGAGTCGCCCTGGACCCTGAGCATGAACAGGTCCCCGCCCCCCGTCAGGCGACGAGGCAGGGGCATGACCTCTTCCCAGTGCTGTTCCGCCAGGATCGGGGCGCCTGCGGCGACGTGGCCGACGAGAGGGACAGGTACTGTCTCCTCTACCTCCGTCTGCGGCTCTCCCCGTGGCTCCCCGGTGGACGGCAGGTCGCGGGGAGGGCGGGGTGCCCCGTCTGTGCGTGACGGTGCCGGAACCTGGGCTGGCGTCCCCGCCGAGCCCCTCCGGTCTGCCCGGTCGGTGCTCCCGCTGCCGGGGAGCACCACCTCCATGGCGCGGGGGCGTCGGGGGTCGCGGCGCAGCAGCCCCAGCCGCTCCAGCTTGTCCAGCTGGTGCTTGACGGAGGAGGGGCTGGTCAGGCCCACAATGGTGCCGATCTCTCGCAGCGACGGCGGGTAGCCGCGGGACTCGACAGCATCTTGGACCGCCTCGTAGACAGCCCGTGCCCGGATGTCGAGGTCTGCCAGGAGGCTGTCAGCCGCAGGCGTGGTGGTGCCGCGCATCCTGGTGGTCCCGGCGGCGCGTCCGCTGTGGCCGGTGGTCGTGCTCATCGCCGTGCCTTCCCTGAGCTCGCTGCTGCCTGCCGCCGCCCTGCCCGACAGCCTGGTACCCCGCTGGCGGAGCCAGGTGGCCGCGCCCCTGGTGATCCTGCAGGCCTAGGGGCGGGGCCGGCCGGGCATTCGTGTCGTAGGCCCGTGGTGGTCTTGGTGCCCCAATCCTAGAGCCGATCGGACACGCCTTCAAACACGTGTTCGAAGAATGGTGGACGTGTCGGCTCTGGGGCGCTAGTCTATCGAACAGACGTTCGTCGAACATGTGTTCTGGAGGAGCTCGTGAGTGCAGCAGCCGTCCCACCGTCGTCCCGCCCCACCCAGAAGGTACGTGGCTGGGCTCCCGCTCCCCGGATCCGTCCCCGGCACCTGAGCCTGGTTCCTGCCGCGCCCGGGGGTGAGGAGCAGCGTCGTCCGCACCGTACGGGCGCTCGTCGCGGGACCGGGCGCCCGACCCACCTGCGGCCGGTACCTGACGTGGCCGCCCCTGTGCGTCCTGACGGCGGCGGTAGCCGGGAAGGTGGCCAGGCAACCCCCCGACTGCTGGAGATGCCCCCTCGGCGGCCGGGTGCTCCTCTGGTCGTGCGCGCCCCCGCAAGGCGCCCCTCTCGGATGTCGCCCGCTCACCCGGCGGTCCGTGCTGGACGACATCGGCTCCAGCGCGGGGGCGGGATGGCGTCCAAAGCTGTGTCCACCGCCCCGGGAGCCGAGGGGGTGTGCGCCCCGTCTGTACCTGCTGCGGTGCGGTACCTGGCCGCAGGTCTGGTGGTCACCCTCGTGGTGGCGGTGCTGGTTGCCGGGGGCATCGTGCTGTCGGCGCTGGGCCAGCCGGGCTACACCGGGACTTCCACGGCAGTTGTCCAGCCCGGGCAGTCCCTGTGGGACGTGGCCTCCTCGACGGGGAGCCCGGACGTCGCCGAGACGGTGGCCGTCATTGTCGAGCTCAACAACCTGGAGACCCCGTCGGTGCGTGCTGGGCAGCGTCTCGTCGTGCCGGTCTCCTGAGAGCCTGGTGCTGTACCAGGGTGTCTGAGGCTTGCGGTGTGACGCGGCTGGCGTTTAGTCTCCAAGGTGTCGGTCAAGCGATCACCTGGAGGTCGGTCACGTGCACTGCCCCTTCTGCCGCCATGACGGCTCCCGGGTCGTGGACTCACGAACCGCTGAGGACGGGACCTCGATACGTCGACGACGTCAGTGCCAGCACTGCGGTCGACGTTTCACCACCCTGGAGACAGCCAGCCTCTCGGTGCGTAAGCGGTCGGGGGCAGTAGAGCCGTTCAGCAGGGACAAGGTCATGGTCGGTGTCCGTCGGGCCTGCCAGGGGCGTCCGGTCTCTGACGACGACCTGGCCCTCCTGGCCCACAAGGTCGAGGAGGAGGTACGCGCCAGCGGGCAGGCTCTCGTGGACTCCCACGAGGTCGGTCTGGCCATCCTCGGTCCGCTGCGCGAGCTGGACCAGATCGCCTACCTCCGGTTCGCCTCTGTCTACTCCTCCTTTGAGTCCCTGGAGGACTTCGAGGCTGCTATCGCCAAGTTGCGGCAGGTCGGTTCCCAGGACTGAGGGTACGACCTGAGGAGCCGATCTGGCGCGCTGGCCCGGGGGCGTGGGGCCCGGACGGGCTCTTGCGCCTGGCGACTGGTGGCACACTGGGCACCATGCGCGTGCTCATCGTGTCTGACTGCTACGCCCCACGCCTGGGTGGGATCGAGACCCAGGTGCGGGACCTGGCCAGGAACCTCCTGCGGCACGGGCACGAGCCCGCTGTCGTTACCGCGACGCCAGCGGGCACTCACCGGGGGCGGGAGGTGGAACGAGCGGACGGCTTTCCCGTATTTCGTACTACCGTGCCCCTTCCTGCCGAGCTGCCTGTCCACCCTCGGGCGCGCGGGGAGATGACGTGGCTGA
The DNA here is from genome assembly GCF_003591215.1 of Actinomyces sp. 2119. Classification (NCBI taxonomy): domain Bacteria; kingdom Bacillati; phylum Actinomycetota; class Actinomycetes; order Actinomycetales; family Actinomycetaceae; genus Actinomyces; species Actinomyces sp. 2119. The sequence continues at coordinate 175,961 of NZ_QYRR01000004.1, read as the reverse complement.
TGGAGCACCTGCAGCCCGACGTCGTCCACGTCCACGTCGGCGTGGTCTCGCCCTTCGCCTGGCCGGGCATCGCGGCCGCGCGCCGCTGCGGCGTGCCGACAGCGATCACCTTCCATTGCGTGCTGGGAGGCTGGTCGCGGGCTGTCGGACGGCTCGGGGGCCTCAGCCCGGTCCGGTTGTGGCAGGAGGCGGGGGCCGACCTTACGGCGGTGTCCTCCATGCTGGCGCAGCAGGTACTGCAGGCGGGTGCCCGTGAGCCGGTCACGGTGCTGCCCAATGGCATCAGCCTGGCTGACTGGCACCCGGGCCCGTCAGGGGAGGGCCGACCACCCGGGGCGCCGCTGCGGGTCGTGGCCTCGCTGCGCTGGATCGGGCGCAAGCGGCCGCTGCAGGTGGTACAGGCCTTTGCTGAGGCGGTGCGGCGCTCAGGATGCCGTGACGCGGTCCTGGATGTCTACGGTGACGGCCCCCTGCGGCATCGGCTGGAGCAGGAGGTCGTCGATAGTGGCATGGCGGAGCGCATCACCCTTGTGGGACGCGTGGACCGTCCCGAGCTGGCGCGTGCCTTCGCCCAGGCGGACGTCTACCTGCAGACCTCTCCGGCCGACTCCTTTGGGATCAGCGTCCTGGAGGCCCGCACCGCCGGGCTGGCCGTGGTGGCGCTGGGCTCCTCGGGGGTCGGAGACTTCATCGAGCACGGCGTGGACGGGCTCCTGGCGGACGACGACGCAGGCCTGGCCGAGGCCCTGGCCGGGCTTCTGGCGGACCCCCAGCGCCTGGAGCGCATCAAGCACCACAACAGGACTGTTCCTCCCACCCCGGAGTGGGGCAGCGTCACGGGTATGAACCTGTCGGCCTACCGGCGGGCGGGGGCGAGAGGCTGAGCGGGGGATGACCGGGTGTCAGCGGTCCTCGTCGTGGCGCAGGGCCTCCGACAGGCGGCGTGCCGCGGCTACGACGACGGCACCGTGGGTCCGTCCGGGCTGACGGCCCATGCGGTCGATCGGTCCGGAGATGGAGATGGCGGCGACGACCTTCCCGCTGCTGCCTCGTACCGGCGCGGACACGGAGGCGACCCCGGGCTCCCGCTCCCCCACCGACTGGGACCACCCGCGCCGTCGCACCGCAGACAGCATCGTGGCGTTGAACCGGGAGCCGACCAGGCCGCGGTGGAGACGGTCCGGCTCCTCCCAGGCCAGCAGGACCTGGGCTGCGGAGCCGCCCTGCATGGACATGGTGGCGCCCACCGGGATCGAGTCACGCAGCCCGATCGGACGCTCGGCGTTGGCCACGCACACGCGTACGTCTCCCTGGCGCCGATAGAGCTGGGCGGACTCGTGGGTCTTGTCGCGCAGTGCGGCCAGGACCGGGCCTGCGGCCACCAGGAGGTGGTCCTCGCCCGCGGCCCTGGCCAGCTCTGCGAGCCGGGGGCCTAGGACGAACCTGCCCTGGGAGTCGCGGGTGACCAGGCGGTGGTACTCCAGGGCCACCGCGATGCGGTGGGCGGTGGGGCGGGCCAGATGGGTCGAGGCAACCAGGTGCGCCAGGGTGGCGGGGCCGGACTCCAGGGCGTTGAGCACCTGCGCGGCCTTGTCGATGACGCCGACGCCGCTGCTGCTCTCAGTGGGGTTGTCCATATTCTGATACTGCCATTTCAAGGTATGAGACTTCAAGTATGCTTGCCTACGAGAAGTGGCGTGGTGTCAGCATAACGTCCTGAGCGGGACGTGGAAGCGGCGACGTCCCTTGGGCCGGGGGCCGCGCACCACCGGGCCCGTGCTCGTGCCTCAAGGAAAGGAAAGGACGGCTGCGCGATGGGAATGACTCTGGCCGAGAAGGTCTGGCGCAACCACATCGTGTCCCAGGGTGTTGACGGGGCGCCCGACCTGCTCTACATCGACCTGCACCTGGTCCACGAGGTCACCAGCCCCCAGGCCTTCGAGGGCCTGCGCCTAGCGGGCCGTCAGGTCCGCCGTACCGACCTGACCCTGGCCACCGAGGACCACAACACCCCGACCCTCGACATCGACCTGCCTATCGCCGACATCACCAGCCGCGCCCAGATCGAGACGCTGCGGGCCAACTGCGCTGAGTTCGGGGTGCGTCTGCACTCCCTGGGCGATGCCGACCAGGGCATCGTCCACGCCGTCGGCCCTCAGCTGGGGCTGACCCAGCCGGGGATGACCGTCGTCTGTGGTGACTCCCACACCTCGACCCACGGCGCCTTCGGGGCGTTGGCCTTTGGTATCGGCACGTCCCAGGTGGAGCACGTCCTGGCCACCCAGACCCTGCCGATCGCGCCGTTCAAGACCATGAGCGTCACTATCGACGGGGACCTGCCCCCCGGCAGCGGTGCCAAGGACATCATCCTGGCCATCATCGCCAAGATCGGTACCAACGGGGGGCAGGGGCACGTTATTGAGTACCGCGGCCGCGCCATCGAGCAGCTGTCCATGGAGGCCCGTATGACCATCTGCAACATGAGCATTGAGGGTGGTGCCCGGGCAGGCATGATCGCCCCTGACCAGACCACTTTTGACTACATCCGTGGTCGTCCCCATGCCCCTCAGGGGGAGGACTGGGACGCGGCGGTGGAGTACTGGTCCTCCCTGCGCACCGACCCCGATGCCGTTTTTGACACCGAGGTGGTCTTGGAGGCCAGGGACATCGAGCCTTTTGTCACCTGGGGAACGAATCCGGGCCAGGGGCTGCCGATCTCGGGCAGTGTCCCGGTCCCGGAGGAGATCGCCGACGAGACCGAGCGCCTGGCTGCCCAGCGTGCTCTGGAGTACATGGACCTTGCCCCGGGCACGCCCCTGCGTGACATCAAGGTGGACACTGTCTTCCTCGGCTCGTGCACCAACGGGCGAATCGAGGACCTCCGTGCTGCCGCCGAGGTGATCCGGGGCCGGGAGAAGGCCGACGGCCTGCGCATGCTGGTAGTTCCGGCCTCCGCGCGCGTACGGCTCCAGGCCGAGGCTGAGGGCCTGGATCAGGTGTTCACCAGTTTTGGCGCGGAGTGGCGCAACGCGGGGTGCTCCATGTGCCTGGGTATGAACCCTGACCAGCTCAGCCCGGGCGAGCGTGCCGCCTCCACCTCCAACCGCAACTTCGAGGGCCGTCAGGGCAAGGGCGGACGCACCCACCTGGTGTCCCCGGTGGTGGCGGCCGCCACGGCGGTGCGTGGTCGTCTGTCCACGCCCGCCGATCTGCCTGACGTCCCGCCAGAGGCAGAAGGAGCCTGATCAGATATGGAGAAGTTTGTCCGTCACACCGGGGTCGGTGCCCCGCTGCGGCGCAGCGCCGTGGACACCGACCAGATCATTCCCGCCGTCTACCTCAAGCGCATCACGCGCACCGGGTTCGACGACGCCCTGTTCGCCTCGTGGCGTGCTGGTGAGCCTGACTTCGTCCTCAACCAGGAGGCCTACAGGCGGGCCTCCGTGCTCGTGGCGGGGCCGGACTTCGGGACGGGCTCCTCGCGCGAGCACGCGGTGTGGGCGCTCAAGGACTACGGGTTCAGGGCGGTTCTGGCCCCTCGCTTTGCCGACATCTTCCGGGGCAACTCCGGCAAGCAGGGGCTGGTGACCGGGGTGGTGACCCAGGAGGACTGCGAGCAGCTGTGGAAGATCCTGGAGGCGGAGCCGGGCACCGAGGTGACGGTGGACCTAGAGCACCGCAGTGTGGAGGCGGCGGGCTTCCGCTGCTCCTTCCAGATTGACGACTACGTGCGTTGGACCCTCATGGAGGGCCTGGACGATATCTCCCTGACCTTGCAGCACGAGGACAAGATCCAGGCCTACGAGCAGGGTCGCCCCGCCTACAAGCCGCGGACCCTGCCCGCCAGGCACCTGCCCAAGGAGCAGGTCGTGTCGGCGCGCTCGACGCAGGCACCCTGAGACTGCCAGGTCTCAGGGACCTTCCCTGAGTCCAAGGACACCCTGGCCGGAGCGTTCTACGGCCAGCCTGGCCGGGAGCGCACGCCTATGCTGGGACGGCCCCGGCTGTGAGCCGTTCCGGGGCCGGGGCGGTTGCCACCGCGTCGCGCTCGGTCTGCACGTGATGGAGGAACACATGGTCGATGGTCTGCTCCAGGTGGAGGGAGGGCGTCCGCTCAACGGCGAGATCACTGTGCGCGGTGCCAAGAACCTGGCTCCTAAGGCCATGGTGGCTGCGCTGCTGGGGACCACCCAGTCGGTGCTGCGCAACGTCCCCCTCATCCGTGACGTCGACGTCGTCTCCGGGCTGCTGAGCCTGCACGGGGTGTCCATCGACTACGACCAGCGTGAGGGCGTGCTGCGCCTGGACCCCTCCAAGGTCGAGGCGGCTCACGTCGCAGATATTGATGCCCACGCGGGCTCCTCACGTATTCCGATCCTCTTCTGCGGGCCGCTGCTGCACCGGCTCGGGGAGGCGTTCATCCCCGACCTCGGTGGGTGCCGCATCGGCGACCGTCCCATCGACTTCCACCTGGAGATCCTGCGGCAGTTTGGCGCGGACGTGGACAAGCAGGTCCAGGGTATCCGGCTGACTGCGCCCCACGGCCTCAACGGCACTGTTATCGAGCTGCCCTATCCTTCTGTGGGCGCCACCGAGCAGACTCTCCTCACCGCTGTGCGCGCCCACGGGCTGACCGAGCTGCGGGGAGCGGCTGTCGAGCCTGAGATCATGGACCTGGTGGACGTGCTGCAGAAGATGGGGGCCATCATCTCGGTGGACACCGACCGCACCATCCACGTCGAGGGTGTCGAGGAGCTCGGCGGCTACAACCACGCTGCCCTGCCGGACCGTATCGAGGCGGCGTCCTGGGCCTCGGCGGCCCTGGCCACCCGGGGCGACGTCTTCGTGCGTGGGGCGCGCCAGAGCCACATGACCACCTTCCTCAACACCTTCCGCAAGGTAGGCGGTGCCTTCGACGTGCGCGACGACGGTATCCGCTTCTACCACCCTGGGGGCGACCTGCGCTCCAGCGTGGTGGAGACCAACGTCCACCCTGGTTTCATGACCGACTGGCAGCAGCCCCTGGTCGTGGCCCTGACCCAGGCCGGGGGCCTGTCCATCGTCCACGAGACCGTTTACGAGAACCGCTTCGGCTTCACCGGCGCCCTGCGCAAGATGGGGGCCACGATCCAGGTCTACCGCGAGTGCCTCGGGGGTACCGCCTGCCGCTTCGGCCAGCGCAACTTCTACCACTCGGCAGTCATCTCAGGACCTGCGCCGCTACGGGGCGCCGATATCGTGGTACCGGACCTGCGCGGGGGCTTCTCGCACCTCATTGCCGCCCTGGCGGCAGAGGGGACCAGCCGTGTCGAGGGCGTCAACCTCATCGACCGCGGGTACGAGAGCTTTATGTCCAAGCTGGCCGCCCTGGACGCGAACGTGACTCGTCTGGCCTGAGCGCGACGGAGACGGACGGAGTCGGCCTCCAGGCGCTACCTGGCGGACGGAGAACGGCTAGAGTCCTGTCGTGGCCCACCCTCAGCAGACCCGACAGTTCAGCCCGTTCTACCGTTTTGCCGCCCGAGGCGTGATCATCCCCTTCCTGCGGATGGTCTCCCGTCAGCAGGTGAGCGGGGTGGAGAACATTCCCGCTGACGGCGGCTTTATCGCGGTGGCCAACCACCTGAGCGACCTGGACTCCCTGACCGCGATGCGCAGCATCGTGGATGCCGGGATCCCGATCTACTCCCTGACCAAATCGTCCCTGTTCCGAGTACCTGTCCTGGGGTCGGTCCTGCGTGCGGGAGGCCAGATCCCGGTGCAGCGGTCGAGCTCGGCGGCGTCTGGCTCCCTGGCTGAGGCGGAGAGGGTGCTGCGCGCTGGGGAGGCTGTCATGGTCTTCCCGGAGGGAACCCTGTCACGTGACCCGCTGAAGTGGCCCATGACAGGGAAGACAGGCGCCGCTCGGCTTGCCATGGCCACGGGGGTACCGGTCTTGCCCATGGGCCAGTGGGGCGCCCACATGATCCTGGACACCTACTCCGTGAGGCTGCGCCCCCTTCCGCGCAAGGACGTCAGAGTCAGAATCGGCGAGCCCCTGGACCTGTCGTGCTACGGCAGCGACGTCACCGACCGTGAGGCCGTGCGTGAGTGCACCGCGGAGATCATGCGCGCCGTCACCGGCCTGGTGGAGGAGCTGCGGGGGCTGAAGGCCCCGCGACCCTTTGACCTGAAGTATGACGGGGACCCGGGACGCAGGAGGGTGGGGGTGCGACGCCCCGACCCTGTGGAGCCTGAGGAGGCCCGCTCCGACCTGGGGGCCCACCTGGGTGAGGAGTCGGCATGAGGGCGGCGGTCATCGGCTCAGGGGCCTGGGGCACCACCTTTGCCTCCCTCCTGGCCCAGGCGGGCACCCCCACGACCATATGGGCGCGGCGCCGCGAGGTGGCCGAGGAGATCAACGCGGGTACCAACGAGCGCTACGTGCCGGGCCACCGCCTGCCGTCGACCGTGCGGGCCACCACCAGCAGGTCTCAGGCAGTCTATGGCGCCCAGCTTGTCGCGGTGGCCCTGCCCTCCCAGGAGGCGCGCAGTGTCCTGGGGCCGCTGGGAGGAACCCTGGGAGAGGCGGCGGTGGCCGTGTCGCTCATGAAGGGGGTGGAGCTGGGGACGGGGCTGCGTATGAGCGAGCTTCTCACCCAGGTACTCGGGCTGCCTCCTGGCAGGGTGGCCGTGGTGTCTGGGCCCAACCTGGCCGACGAGATCGCTGCCGGGCAGCCCACGGGCACAGTCGTGGCCGCCCAGGACGAGGCGGTAGCTCGTCTGGTGGCCTCCTCCTGCGCCACTGCCACCTTTCGTCCCTACACCAACACCGACGTGCTGGGGGTCGAGCTGTGCGGTGCCGTCAAGAACGTCATTGCCCTGGCCGTGGGCGCTGCCACCGGGCACGGCATGGGGGACAACTCGCGGGCCACGATCATCTCCCGCGGCCTGGTGGAGATCACCCGCCTGGGCCTGGCCCTGGGCGCCAGGCCGGAGACTTTCGCGGGTCTGGCCGGCGTGGGCGACCTAGTTGCCACCTGCTCCTCGCCCCTGAGCCGCAACCAGGCCTTCGGACGCCGCCTGGGTGAGGGGATGAGCGTGGACCAGGCGGCAGCAGCCTCACGGGGAGTGGCGGAGGGGGCCAGGTCGGCGCGGGCGGTCCTGGACCTGGCACTGGCCCAGGGGGTGGAGATGCCGATTACCGCCGGGGTGGTGGCGGTCGTGGAGGGCACGGCCACCGTAGCCGAGGTCACTGACGTACTGCTGGCACGTCCCCGAAAAGCGGAGGGGGTCCACGCCCCGCCTCACGAGTAGCCTCACGACTGAGACTAAGGACTCCCGGGACTCCCGAGGACGGGCTCCCAGGGCTCCCAGGGACGGGGCGGGGATCTGGCGGCGGGATTCTCTAGCCCTCACCGTCCCCGAGCTCCCCGGCGGCGTCGTCTGCCACGTCAATGACCAGGCGGGTGGGGCTGGAGAGGGTGAAGACGCGGTAGGTCTGGGAGCCCGTGCCTAGCACCACCTGGAACTGGTCCTCCACAGTCAGGTTCACGTGGGCCTGCTCGATTCCCTTGGCGTCCATGTCGAAGCGTGTGGTCCCGGTGTAGGCCAGCTCCTGCTGCTCAGGAGTCGTCGGCATGGTGGCACCGGTCCCGGTGACCACCAGGGTGTAGTCGCCGCTGACTGCAATAGGGTCCCCCTTGCCCAGGGAGTAGGCCTGGTCGGTCCACAGGGCCGACCAGCCTGGAGCCCCGTTGCCGGCCAGCTCGATAACGATCCGGTCGTATCCCTCGTCGTCGTGGGAGCCCACGCGTACGTCGGTGATGACCAGGGCGGAGTCCTCGGCCGCGTCCTGTCCCTGGCTGCCGCTGCCCCAGGAGGGGGCGACCTGGCTGCCCTGCTCCTTCTGGGTCAGCACACCGGTGGTGGTGGGTACCTGGGAGGCGGCAGCGACCGGGGGCGACGCCGGTGCGGGAGAGGTCGTGGGTGACGTCGCGGAAGAGGCTGAGGCGCTGGTAGTGGCGTCCTGGCGGCTCCCGGCACTGCCCGCTGCCTGTGTGGAGCAGGCGCCCAGGCCCAGGAGGGCCAGCAGGGACACCACAAGGGGCACGGTGAGCAGGACGGAGGCTGGGGCAGTCGCCGGGTGCGACACGCGGTGTCTCATGGATCCTCCTGAATCAGCACAAGAACCTAGCGGCAGGTACCGGACGCCTCTTCTGACCACCGGGCTGTCCCAGGACGTGCCCGCAGACACGGGGCAGGCACGGACCTGCCTGGTACAGCATAAGTATAGCCTGCGGGCGGAGAGGCCGGTCTGGTCAGGGAGGAGGCCGCGCTACGATGACGCCCATGTCTGACCAGCAGGAACCTGCATCCTCACCGTCCTCCGGCCCGCGCAGGCCACGTGTTGTCGTCCTCTTCGGCGGGCGCAGCGGCGAGCACTCGGTGTCCTGCGCCACGGCAGCGGGCGTCCTGTCAGCCATCGACCGGCAGCGCTACGAGGTAGTACCGGTGGGTATCACCAGGAACGGCCGGTGGGTCCTGGTGGACGACGACCCGGCAGCCCTGGAGCTGGCCGAAGGCCGCCCGCCGGTGGAGATCACTGAGGAGGGCACAGGGCGGGGGACTGTGACCCTCCCGCAGGGCGGGCGGGGCTGCGTGCTCGTCGCCCTGCCCGGGCAGCCGCCGCGTGAGCTGGCTGTGGACGTGGTCCTGCCTCTGCTGCACGGTCCCTACGGCGAGGACGGGACGGTCCAGGGTCTGCTGGAGATGGCGGGCCTGCGCTACGTGGGGTGCGGGGTGCTGGCCAGCGCGGCAGGCATGGACAAGCAGGTCACCAAGGTCCTGCTGGGTGCGGCCGGGATACCCACCGTGCCTCACGTCGTCGTCAGTCCCCGCACCTGGCGCCGTGACCCCGAGCTGGTCCTGGACGCCTGCGAGGCGCTGGACTACCCCCTGTTTGTCAAGCCGTGCCGGGCAGGCTCCTCCCTGGGCATCACCAAGGTGGACCGTGCCCAGGACCTGTCCGCGGCCATTACGGCCGCCAGCGTCGTGGACCCCAAGGTGCTGGTGGAGTCCGGCGTCCAGGCTCGTGAGATCGAGGTGGCCGTCCTGGGAGGACGTGACGGGCAGGCCCCCAGGGTGGCTGAGCCTGGGGAGGTCCTCATGGATCCTGAGCAGGGTGCCGGGGACTTCTACGACTACCAGACCAAGTACCTGGCCCATGACGCCGTCTCCATGGTCTGCCCCGCTCCTCTGCGCTCCGAGGAACGAGAGCTTCTCCGCGACACTGCTGCGCGGGCCTTCGACGCGCTGGGGGGCGAGGGGCTGATGAGGGTGGACTTCTTCCTGACCGCGCAGGGGCAGGCGCTTGTCAACGAGGTCAACACCATGCCCGGATTCACGCCCTACTCCATGTACCCCTATATGTGGCAGGTCTCGGGCACGGACTACACCTCCCTGGTATCCGAGCTTATCGAGTTGGCCCTGGAGCGTTCCACGGATGTCAACCGCTGAGGCGGGAGGCGGCAGCGAGGGTCTCCTGGGAGGTGGCGGGCCTGCCGTGGTCGGCTCCGGCGTTCCCGACGCCTCCGCCCGGCTCCAGGACCAGGTTGTGTCTGAGCTGAGCGAGGAGGCGTTGCTGAGGCTGGTCGCCCCGCTGCTGCCGCCTGCCGGTGCCGCGCTTGTCGGCAACGGTGATGACTGCGCCGTCCTGGGGCTTCCTGACGCACGTGCCGTGGTGGGGACCGACGTCCTGGTCGAGGGGCGGCACTTTCGGCGGGAGTGGTCTGGTGGCCACGACGTCGGGGCGCGTGCCGCTGCCCAGAACCTGGCTGACCTGGCCGCCATGGGCGCCCGGGCGGCTGCCGTAGTGGTCGGTCTTGTCCTGCCTGCGGACACGCCGGTGTCGTGGGTGCTGGACCTGGCCCGGGGGATGGCTCGGGTGTGCGAGGCGAGTGGGGCTGGCGTCGTGGGGGGTGACCTGAGCTCGGGGGACAGCATCGTGGTAGCCGTGACCGCCCTGGGCAGTCTTGAGGGCAGGGCGCCCGTGCTGCGCAGCGGCGCCAGGCCCGGGGACATCGTGGTCCACGTTGGCAGCCTGGGCTGCAGCGCTGCCGGGCTGTGCCTCCTGGAGGCCGGGATGGAGGAGGACCGGCGGGTGCGCGCGCTGCCCCAGGCCCTGCGCTGCATGAGCCTCTTCCGTGTCCCGCAGCCGCCGTTGGAGGTGGGTCCGGCCCTGGCTGACCTGGGTGCCACCGCCATGATGGACGTCTCCGACTCCCTGCTGCGTGACGCCGACAGGATGGCCAGAGCCAGCGGCGTCGTCATCAACGTCCTGACCGCTGACGTCCTGACCGCTGACGTCCTGACCGCTGACGTCCTGTCCTCTGAGGACCTGGGCGAGGCCCCTGCCGGTACGCGCGAGCACAGCGGCGGTGCTGGTGATGGCGGTGCTGGTGATGGTGGTGGGACGGCGGCGGTCCCGCAGGGGAGTCGGCACCTGGTCGGTGCCGTGGCGGCCGAGACGTCCCTGCTGACGCCCGTGGCTGCCCTGCTTGACGGCGCGGACCCGGCCACCGCCCGCGCCAGGGCACGTCAGTGGGTGCTGACCGGGGGAGAGGACCACGGTGTGCTGGCTGCCGTCGCGCCCCAGGCGCTGAGGCGGTTGCCGCCGGGCAGTCGGGTCGTGGGCCGCGTGCGACGGCCCGGGCCGCAGCAGGATCCGGGGGTGCTCGTGGACGGGTCTCCTCCTGCCCTCGTCCCTGATCGTGACGAGGCTGGCGGTACCGGTCTGGGATGGGACCACTTCGGGGTCCGGGGCTGAGAGGGTGTCTACCTGGGACGTCTAGCCGGGACGCTGTCTATCCGGCTGTCTACCCGGGTGCCCGCCTGCTTGTGCCTGGGTGGGCAGGAGAGTGCGGTAGGCCTCGGGAGGCATGGCTGGGAGGCGCAGGGGCTCCTGGTGCACCGGTAACGTAAAAGCCGCCACCCGTGGGGTGACGGCCCTGGTGCCGGGAGGCCCGGCGGAGACGCTCAGATGTTCCGTGTGACCTTACCCGCCTTGAGGCAGGACGTACACACCTTGAGGCGCTTGGGAACCCCGTTCACAAGCGCGCGGACACGCTGGATGTTCGGGTTCCACCGACGGTTGGTCCGCACGTGGGAGTGCGAGACGCTCTTGCCGAACATGGGGCCCTTGCCGCAGACGTCGCACACAGCAGCCACGGTCTCACTCCTGATTCTTCCGTGTGGGGCGAGTGAGCCCGACCGGCTCATCGCTGGGTCAGCCACCCGGAGGCCATGCAGCCAGGCAGCCCCGATACCATAGCGGACGTGCTGGAGATGCCCAAGCGGGAGCGGCGTGGGCTCAGGCACACCGCAGCCGGGCCGAGTCCGGGCCGACGGGCGGGGTCGTGGCCGGGAAAGACAGTCCGAGCGCGACCAGGTAACCTGATGTCCTGCTGGCCCCGCGCTCCCCGGCCGGGGCACGGTGCGGTAGCGCAGTCCTAACCAGCGGTCCCACGCACGGTCCCAGCAGATCTCTGGCAGCAGGAGGCAGCATGGCGCGTCGGCAGGAACACGGCCGGGCCGGGCGGGGTGCGCCCGCTGCCGTCCTGGAGGGTGCCACGATACGTCACTGGATCCTCCTGGCTGAGGCCGTTGCCGTGGACGTGAGGGACCTGGTGGACGCGCTCAACGTCTTCCCGGTCCCTGACGCTGACACGGGGACAAATATCCTGCTCACGCTGCGCTCGGCTGCTGAGGGGCTGGAGCGTGTGCCGTCCTCGGCAGACGCCGTCCAGGTGTCGCGTGCCGTGGCCGACAGCACTGTGCGTGGGGCTCGAGGGAACTCGGGCCTGCTGGTCTCCCAGGCGCTGTCGGCCCTGGCAGACGTGTGCGCCCAGGCCGCTGACCCCTCGGGGCTGCGGGCTGTGGAGCTGGTCCACGCCGTGGAGCGGATGGCCTCGACGACATGGGCGGCTGTCTCCCGTCCCGTGGTCGGCACCCTGCTGACGGTGGTCCGCGACGCGGCGACGGCTGCCCGGCATGCCCTGGAGGAGTCCGCGCCCCCGGCTCCGGCCTCGTTGAGCACCGTCGCCGCTGCGGCTGCCTTCGGGGCGCAGGAGTCCGTCGTAGAGACCGCCGGACTGGGGCACGGACCGGTTGACGCGGGCGCGGCTGCTGTCATGCTGCTGTTCACCAGCCTGTCGGACAGCATTGACGCTACCGGTGGCGCCGGGGCTGCCGACGCGAGCAGGGGCGGCGGCACCTGGCAGGACCGGGCGCCCTACACCGCAGTGGCCTGCCAGATGCTGCGCGAGCTTGCGGCCGGGGGAGTCTCCCACGGGGCGGGTGGGGCTGCCCCCGGTGCCGCTGCTGGGGCGGCCTCAGGTGAGTTCGAGGTCATGTACCTGCTGGAGGCGACGGCCGACCAGGCTGCCCAGCTGCGTGAGGACCTGGAGCGTGTCGGGGACTCGGTGGGGGTGGTGGGAACCCCTGACGCTCTTGGTGTGGGGCTGTACCAGGTTCACGTCCACACCGACACCCCTCGTGCGGCCCTGCCGCGCCAGGGGCGGGCACGCCAGACCTGCATTCACCACCTCCACCCCACCGCTCTAGTCGCCCCGGCCGAGGAGCCCCCCTCCCCGTGGTCCGCCACGGACCCGGCAGGCCACGTGGTGTCCTTCGAGCGACTGGCGGCCCGACGCGCGCAGCGTCGGGCGCAGTCCGTGCGCATGCACCCCTCCCAGGCGGTTCCCTCCCGCCCTGGGCCAGGCGCCGTCGCCGAGGGCTCAGCCGCTGGTCCTACCAGCGGTCCAGGTCCGCTCCTGCGGCCAGAGGCTCGCAGCAGGGTCGGTGTCATCGCCTGCAGCCGGGCTCCGGGACTGGTGGAGCAGCTGGCGCGCACCGGGGCCGTCGTCGTTCTGGATCCCGACCGTGACGCCGTGGTGCGGGCCGCTGGTGACCTGGGGGCGGCCCAGGTCGTCGTCCTTCCCTGCGACGCCGCCAGTACCCAGGTCGCCCACGAGGCCGCCCGGTTCCTGGTGGCCCGCTCGGCCGTGTCCATGACACCGACTACGACACCGACCATGACACCGACCACGTCGTTGACGCCTGAGGGGGCTCCCCGTGCCCTGGGAAGCGAGAGCGCCGCCTGGCGCCTTGGTGCACCGGCCGTGTCTGAGCCCGGGGGCCCCCAGCTGGTGGTGTGCGACACCGACAACGAGGCTCGCGTCCTGGCTGCGGCCGTGGCCGTGGCGGGTCAGGGGCAGGGCATCCCGCTGACCGACCTGGCCAGACGCGCCTCCCAGGCCGGGGCCACGATGCGTACCCTCCGCCTGGCCGGTGCCGAGGCGGAGCCGGAGGCCGTGGTGCGGGCTATTCACGCTGCCCTGAGGCCGGACGACGAGCTGCTCACCGTCATCACCGGACGGCATGCCAGCAGGGACGTTGCGGCCCTGGTTGTCAGCGCCCTCGCCCAGCGCAGCCAGGTCACCGGTGCGCAGGCCCCCGACGATGCTGTGACTCTCGCTGTCACCCCCGGGGTCGAGGTCGTTGTCCACGCGGGGGGCCAGGAGGAGCCTGATGTCCTCGTCGCCATCGAGTAGGTCGCCATCGAGCAGGTCGTCGTCGAGACCGACCAGGCCGTCATCACGGAGGCCGAGCAGCCTTGGCACGGCGGGCGGTCCTGACGCTGCCAGTGCTGCGCCTCTTCTGGCTCGTCCTCTGGAGCGTCTCGTGGGCGCGGCGACAGCCTCCCAGCTGTCCAGGCAGGGCCTGGTCACGGGCGGGGACCTGCTGAGACACCTACCACGCCGCTACGACACCTGGGGGGAGCTGACCGACCTGAGCACCCTGGTGGAAGGGGAGCAGGCCACGATCCAGGCGCAGGTAGTGCGCTCGGCCTCCCGGCGAACTCGCTCGGGGCACCCTCCCGCCGTTCTGGAGGCAGCTGTCACCGACGGCACGTCCAGGATGGACGTGGTGATGTTCGGGCCTGTTCGCCAGATGAAGGGGCTGGCCGACCGCCTCAGCCCGGGCACGACGGTGCTCCTCAGCGGCAGGGTGGGCTCGCACCGTGGCCGTCGGCAGCTCGCCTCCCCACGCTTTCAGGTCCTTGACGACCTGGATGAGACCGAGCGCCAGGCGCTGCTGGAGCGGCCCGTGCCCATCTACCCCGCCACGGAGGCGCTTCCGTCGTGGCGGGTCGCCAAGGCGGTGCGTACCGTGCTGGACCAGGTGGGCCCGGTCGACCTGTCCGACCCGCTTCCTGAGGGGCTCCGACGCCAGGAGGGCCTGGTGGACGTCCTGACCGCCTACCGGTGGGCGCACGTACCCCGGGATGCCAGCCAGTGGAAGGCGGCCCGAAGGCGCCTGCGCCACGAGGAGGCCCTGGTCCTCCAGGCCGCCCTGGCGCAGCGGCGTGCTGAGCACCAGGCCACCCGGACCGCTGTGGCCTGGCCGGTCCCCGAGGCGCACGGCTCGCTGCGTGCCGACCTGGACTCTTCCCTGCCCTACCGGCTGACCGCGGGGCAGGCGCGGGTAGGGGAGGAGATAGCCGCCGACCTGGCTGACACGGTGCCGATGCAGCGTCTCCTCCAGGGCGATGTCGGCTCCGGCAAGACCCTGGTGGCCCTGCGCGCCATGCTGCAGGTCGTCGGGGCGGGGGGTCAGGCGGCCCTCCTGGCCCCCACCGAGGTCCTCGCCGCCCAGCACCACGCCTCCCTGGAGGCCCTCCTGGGGGACCTGGCGGAGGCCGGGACCCTGGGAGCGGCCCGGCGCGCCACCAGGGTCCACCTGCTGACCCGCGCCACCTCTGCGGCCCGGCGCCGTCAGGTCCTGGCAGAGCTGGCGGGCGGGGCGGACGCGATCGTGGTGGGAACCCACGCCCTGCTGTCCGACTCGGTCCAGATCCCCTTCCTGGGGCTGGTCGTCGTCGACGAGCAGCACCGCTTTGGCGTGGCCCAGCGCGACGCTCTTCGCCAGCGAGGGGGCTCCACCGACCCGGTCACGGGCCAGCGCCGCACCCCTCACCTCTTGGTCATGACAGCCACTCCCATTCCCCGTACGATCGCCATGACGGTGTTTGGTGATCTTGCTACCTCTGTTCTGGACGAGGTGCCCGCAGGTCGCAGCCCCGTGACCACCCACCTGGTCCCCTGGGAGCGCCGGACCTGGGTGGAGGGCCTGTGGCGCCGCGCCGCCCGTGAGGTGGCCGACGGGGGCAGGGTCTACGTGGTGTGCCCCCGCATCAGTGCCGAGGAGGGCGCTGAGGAAGAGGCGGAGCAGGACGCCGCTGTGGCGTCGGGCACCGGTGGCGACGTGAGCGACGTCGGTGCTGAGGGCGCGGGTACCGACCTCGGACGGGGTCAGACGGTGGCAGGGGCTGCGGCGGGCAGCGCGCCGGGGGCTCTCGCGTCGGTGGAGCAGTGGGCGCGTGCCCTGTCGTGCGAGCCGGCCCTGGAGGGCGTGGGCATCGGCACCCTGACCGGCCAGATGAGTGGTGCCGATAAGGACGCTGCCATGGAGGCCTTCGCCTCTGGCACCACCCCGGTGCTGGTGGCCACGACGGTGATCGAGGTGGGCGTGGACGTGCCCGAGGCCTCCATGATGGTGATCCTGGACGCCGACCGCTTCGGTCTGTCCCAGCTCCACCAGCTGCGTGGCCGGGTCGGGCGCGGCAGCAGGGAGTCGGTGTGCATGGCGGTCACCGGGGCGCAGGTGGGCTCTCCCGCATTCCACCGTCTCAAAGCCTTCGCCTCCACCACTGACGGCTTCGCCCTGGCTGAGGCTGACCTGGGGCTACGCAGCGAGGGGGACGTGCTGGGTGCCTCCCAGTCGGGACGCGCTTCAGGGCTGGACCTCCTGCGCGTCACCCGCGACGTGGACCTCATAGCCCGGGCGCGTCAGCAGGCGGAAGCCATCGTGTCCCAGGACCCGCGGCTGGAGGGCCACCGGGCGCTCGCGCAGGCGATCGCCCAGCGCCTGGACGCACGCTCCCAGGCCTTCCTCGAGCGGGGGTAGTGCCTGCCCGGGCGAGCAGGCGCGGCAGGCAGGCACAGCGGCTCGCGGCTGCCAGGCCTGCGCTGTCAGGCCCGCACGGCGAGGTTTCCCCGGTTACGTCTGCCGGGCCTGCGCAGAAGGAGCCGCCTGGCCGGTCGGCCCGGCGAACCAGACGGTGGTCTGTCCGTAGCGCCTGAGGAGGCGGCGCTCCAGGCCGACAGGCCAGTCAGGCTCTGGCGACCGCGAGGAGCGTTCCACGACGACTACCGACCTGGGGCCCAGCCAGGGGTCCTGCTGGCGGGCAAGGGCGTCCAGGACGCCCGCCAGGGAGGTCTCGTCGGTGTCGTAGGGTGGGTCAAGGAGCACCAGGTCCGCAGGCCGACCAGCGGGGCCGGCCAGGAAGGCTGAGACGTTGGCGGTCACGGCACGAACGCCCGGCAGGCCTAGGGAACGGGCGTTGGCCTGGCAGGTCTGGGTGGCTGGGCGCGCGACGTCGACCAGGACCACCTCGGCTGCTCCGCGGCTGGCTGCCTCCAGGCCCAGCGCGCCCGAGCCTGCGTACAGGTCCAGGACCCGCGAGCCCTCCACTGCCCCGTCGTGCTCCAGGCGGGAGAAGACGGCCTCGCGTACCCGCTCCGAGGTCGGGCGCGTGCCCGACCTGGGCACGGCAATGCGTCTGCCCCCTGCTTGTCCCGCCACGATCCGAGCCATAGCCAGACCCTACCGTGCCCTGAGGTCATGCCCCGCCAGCGGAGACTGGCGGCTGACAGCGGTGCGGCCCCACGGCGCGGTTCCTGGGACCGAAGGGGCCGGGCCGATAGCGTGGAGCCATGAGCCTGGCCGTCTACCCCGGTAGTTTTGATCCCCCGACCCTGGGGCACGTCGACCTGGCCGCCCGTGCCACGAGCCTGTTCGACACGGTGGTCGTCGCTGTGGCCCACAACAGCTCTAAGGCCGGGCGCTACCTGCTCGACCTGGACACCCGGGTGGACCTGGTCCGTCAGGCGGTGGCTGGCCTGCCCAGGACCGAGGTCGACGTCGTGCCCGGTCTCCTGGCAGACTACTGCCGTGCCCGCAGGGCAGATGCCGTGGTCAAGGGGCTGCGTAGCGGTACCGACCTGGACGCTGAGTTGCCGATGGCCCTGCTCAACCGGGAGCTAGGCGCCCCTGAGACCGTGTTCCTGGTGGCCGCGCCCGCCCACTCCCACATCTCCTCCTCCCTGGTCAAGGAGGTCGCCACCCACGGGGGGGACGTCAGTTCCCTGGTTCCCGAGGCAGTTGCCAGGGCGCTGGAGGCAATCACCGAGAGGAGCCCGCTGTGAGGACCAGCCACGACGCCGGGGACAGCCTGCTGAGTATCCTGGACGAGCTCGACGAGCTCATCTCCTCTGCCCGCTCCATGCCCATGAGCGCCTCAGCCATCGTCAACCGTGAGGCTGCTCGTGACCTGGTCCAGCGAGCGCGTGACGCCGTGCCTGCCGCGGTGCGCCAGGCCGAGGAGATCATCACCGACGCGGACGCCGTGCTGTCGCAGGGCAAGCAGGAGGCTGAGCGCCTGGTCCGCCACGCGCAGGAGGAGGCTGAGCGCCTGGTCTCCAGTGAGAACGTGGTGCGCATGGCTCACGACAGGGCCGATGCCATCGTCGGTGCCGCCGAGGAGAAGGCCGCCTCCCTGCGCCACGGTGCCGATGAGTACTCTGACCAGGCCCTGGCGGCGCTGGAGACGGAGGTCGCGCGTATCACCGAGCAGGTTCGCGCAGGCAGGGAGGTCCTGTCCGCACGGCTGGGGTCCCGGGACGGTGCCTCTAGCCAGGCAGCGGTCGGGGAGGTCCAGGAGCCGGTACGCCGTCGGGCGGGCTGGGTCGTGGACCCGGAGGCTACGCGCCGCTGACCAGTCGGCACCGGCCTGGCCGGTCCTGTGTGCTGACGTGCACAATAGGCCCCGGAGGATCTCAGAAGACTAGGGACCACGTGGAGACTCACGTGGGGGAGACAGCAGAGGAGATGAGGAGACTATGCCCGGTACTGTGCCCGGATCCGAGGGACTCGTCGTGGACATCACCGATCTGCCGCAGGCCTCGGGCTCGGTCAGGACGCTACAGGTGCGCACCTCGGCCCCGGCTGACCTGGGGACTGACATCATCGGCGTCCCCCGGGGAAGCAGCCTCAGCCTGGAGGTGGCTCTGACCTCGGTGGAGGAGGGTGTCCTGGCCCGGGCCAGCGCCGAGCTTCACGTCCACGGCCAGTGCGTGCGCTGCCTGGCGGACCTGGATGAGGACCGCACGATCACCTTTGACGAGCTCTACCTCACCCCGGAGGCGGTCCTGGCCCGGGCAGCCCAGGGGGACCAGGAGGCTGAGGAGATGCTGACCGTGGAGGGGACCTCCCTGGACCTGGAGCCTGCGCTGCGTGACGCCCTGGCCCTGGAGCTTCCCTTCCGGCCGCTGTGCCGCCCCGACTGCCCCGGGCTGTGTCCGCAGTGCGGGGAGCGTCTGGAGGACCTTCCCGCGGACCACGGGCACGACGTCCTTGATCCGCGCTGGGCCGGCCTGGCCGGTCTCCTGGAGGAGCTGGGCGCCAGTGGCGGCGGACCGGAGGACAGCCGCGAGGGTGATCGGGGTGACCGTAACGGTAGTCTTGGCCGGGGCCGGGAGGGAGACCAGGCGGCTCGGGAGGCTCCCGGTATACCCCGGGACGGTGGTCAGGCAGGGGCGCAGTGATGGCCCGGCGCCGCACCGTTCCACCCGCCCGCACCGACGTGGAGGCCCTGGTCTACCGGTGGGGGCCCAGCATCGACCCTGATCTGCTCGGCCTGGCCCTGACCCACCGTTCCTACGCCCACGAGAACGGCGGGCTGCCCACTAACGAGCGGCTGGAGTTCCTGGGGGACTCCGTTCTGGGGGTCGTGGTCACCGAGCACCTCTTCCGCTCCCACCCCGACGTCCCCGAGGGGCAGCTGGCCAAGATGCGGGCAGCCACTGTTTCTGAGCCTGCCCTGGCCGCGGCGGCTCGCGACCTGGGGCTGGGGGACTTCATCCGGCTGGGCAAGGGGGAGACCCTGTCGGGAGGCCGGGACAAGGACTCGATCCTCGCTGACACCCTGGAGGCCCTCATCGGCGCTACCTACTTGACCCACGGCCTGGAGCCGACCCGGACCGTGGTCACCCGCCTTGTCTCCCGGTTCCTGGACACCGCCCGGACCCGGGGCGCCGGCCTGGACTGGAAGACGAGCCTGCAAGAGCTGTGCGCCGCCCACGGGCTGGGCAGCCCGTCCTATGAGGTCACCAGCCACGGGCCCGACCACGAGCGCTCCTTCACGGCCCGTGCCGTCGTGGACGGTCAGCAGGTGGGGCGGGGTGGTGGGACCTCGAAGAAGGCCGCTGAGCACGAGGCCGCTGAGGCGGCCTACGCCACGATCCTGGCCTCCAGGGGCGACGGCGGGCTGGACCTGCCCGGTGTCCACGACGCGCTGCGCGCCGACCTCCTGGCGGGCCGAGGTGCCAAGGACGATGCTGAGGACCTCCCTGACGCCTCGTCTCCCTCTGGTGACCCGCCTGTCCACCGACCTGTCGCCCAGGAGAGTGCCGACCTGCGGGGCGGACCAGGTCGCTGCGCACGTGCCTGAGCTCCCCGAGGTCGAGGTGGTGCGTGCGGGCCTGGAACGCCACCTCAGGGGCCGTAGGGTCACGGGTGTGGAGGTCCTCGACCCTCGCCCGCTGCGACGTCAGGTGGGTGGGGTGGAGGGCTTGTGCTCCCAGCTGGTCGGCCGGACCCTGGAGGCCGTGGTACGACGAGGCAAGTTCCTCTGGGCGCCCCTGGGGCGCGACCGGGCGCTGTCGGTCCACCTGGGCATGAGCGGACAGCTCCTGGTGCGCGACGGTGAGGACCTGCGGCGGTGCGAGCCTGGTAGTGCCGAGCAGGCTCCTTCGTCTGGCGGGCCGCTGTCCCAGGTGCCTCAGGGGCACCGCCACCTGCGCCTGCGCCTGCACCTGGGGCCGCAGCCCCGGGGAGCGCAGACGGCGGCCCGCCTGGACCTGGTGGACCAGCGCATGCTGGGCGGGATGCACGTCGCGGCACTGGTGCCCACCTGCGACGGCGCCCCGGGCGGGCGGGGTAGCAGCGCCGCCCTGCTCCCGGCCGACACCACCCACGTGGCCAGGGACCTGCTTGACCCCGACCTGGACCGGTCCCGCGTGGTGGAGCGCGTGCGGGCCTCACGCCGTGCGATCAAGACCCTGCTGCTCGACCAGGGGATCGTCTCCGGGGTGGGTAACATCTACGCGGACGAGGGGTTGTGGTATGCGGGCGTCCACGGTGCTCGGCCTGGGACCTCGCTGGAGGAGCACGCGGTCACCGGCCTCCTGGAGGCTGTCGCCCAGGTAATGGACCGAGCGCTGGAGGCGGGCGGAACCAGCTTTGACGAGCTCTACGTCGATGCTGAGGGCAGTCCCGGGTACTTCGCCCGCGCCCTGGAGGCCTACGGCCGGGCCGGCCAGCCTTGCCGTCGCTGCCGTGCCTTGATGCAGGTGGAGAGGATCGGCGGGCGCTCCCACACCTACTGCCCGTGCTGCCAGAGGTGACCCGCCCGGGCCGGGCACTACCTTCCTGCCGTGACAGGTGTCGCGCCCCTCGGGACAACCCAACCCGCCCGGGGTCGGAGCTGTGGTGCCGCTTGTGACGTAGGTCCCCAAGGCTGGTAGGGTCGTTGACATGCCAGCTGCGCCCTCCCCGGAGACGGACCGGGTCATGATCGTGGACGACCACGAGATCGTGCGTCGTGGAATTGCCGAGATCATTGACCGGGCGGACGGGCTGGACGTGGTCGCCGAGGCGGGCTCGCGCGCGGAGGCGCTGCGCCGTGCCCAGCTGGTCCGCCCCGACGTTATCCTCGTAGATCTCCAGCTGCCTGACGGTACTGGGATCGAGCTCATGCACGAGCTCAGGGAGCTGGTTCCGGAGACCCTGCCGATCGTCCTGACCTCCTTCGACGACGACAAGGCGCTGGCAGAGGCCCTGGAGGCCGGCGCCCGGGCCTACCTGCTCAAGACCGTTCACGGCGCCGAGATCAGCGACGTGGTGCGGGCTGTGGCCTCCGGCAGGGTGCTTCTGGACGAGCGCACCGTGACGCGCCGTCGTGCCGACCACGACGACCCCACTGCGGAGCTGACCAACGCTGAGCGTAAGGTGCTCGACCTCATCGGTGACGGGCTGTCCAACCGGGAGATCGGTGAGCGCCTGGGCGTGGCGGAGAAGACGGTGAAGAACCACATCACCTCGCTGCTGGCCAAGATGGGGCTGCAGCGCCGCACCCAGGTGGCCGCGTGGGTGGCCGGGCAGCGGGCCTCCGGCTGGCGTCGGGGCTGAGCCGGGGCCGGGGTGAGGTGCTCGGGGAGCTGTGCGCGGTGGCAGGGCCGCAGGGAGGGCTCCTAGTTGCCGTGCCTCAGCGGCACCCGCCATGTGAGGCAGGTGCCGCGTCGCTCGCCGTCGGAGTGTGCCCTCGGGCCGATGACAAAGCTGCCCGAGTGCCTGCGGGCGCGTTCGGCCATGTTGGCGGTCCCGGAGCGACGTGTCACCCTCGGGTCCACGCCCACGCCGTCGTCCCGGCAGACGATCTCCACTGATGGCACACCGTCGTACGGCCAGGCAGCCGACCTCGCCTCCTGCTCGGCTGTCGCCTGCGCACCTGCTGATCGCGTGCCTGGCTGGCAAGCCTCTGGCCCTGCATGCGGGGAGCGGCTGGCAGGCAGCACGCCCTGGACCCTCACGTCCACGGTGACCGAGGAGGCGTGGGCGTGGCGGGCGACGTTGCTCAGTCCCTCGCGGACCACCGCCACCATGTCGTCAGCGACATCGGAGTCGATGGCGGCGTCGACCGCCGCGATCAGCTCGTCCTCCTCCTCCCGGGCCGCCTGCGCCAGGCCCCGGCCGTCCACGCTGAGCAGCAGGGAGGGAGCATAGCCCAGGGAGGTGCGCGCCAGGGAGGCCTCGCGCCGCAGCCGCTCCACCACGCTGACGTCCTCGTCACGGTCCCGCAGGGAGCGCACGATGGAGCGGATCTGGCGCACCGAGTCGTCCACGGCCTCCAGCGCGGAGGTGAGGACCTCCTCCACCGTCTGCGTGCCCACGCCCTCTGTGTCCGCGTCGTTGACGTCGTCGGTGTCCATGCCCTGCGGCCTGCGGGCCGGGCGCAGGCGGGCGCGTGCGGCGGAGATCTGCATCCCGGTGGCAAAGAGCTGCTGGATCGCCAGGTCGTGCAGGTCACGCCCGATCCTGGCCCGCTCGTCCAGGAGGGTGGCCATCTCCTCGGCGTGCTGGGCGTCGGCCAGCTCGAAGGCCATCGTGGCCTGGCCCGCGACCAGCTCGGCGATCTCCAGGTCCTTGTCGGTGAAGGGGGGTGCGTCGCGGTCCCGCAGCAGGAGCATGACCCCCACCCCCCGGCCGCGGTGGATCATGGGGGCGTAGAGGGCGGGGCCGAACCCCGCCAGCTCGGGTAGCCTCAGGTCGTCGCGGTCCCAGGCCTCGGCCAGGGAGCGCACAGTCAGCCCTGTGCGGCGGGCCAGCGTGGTCAGTGCCCGGCCCTCGGGGGAGAAGAAGGTGCCGATCAGCTCCTCAGCGTGGCGCCCGTCGGCGATCTCGCAGATCCACGCCTGGCCCACGCTGGGCAGGATGAGGGCGGCGGTATCGGCGTGGGCCACCTGGCGCACCCGGCGTGCGATGAGACTCAGGGCGTCGTCCTCCTCCGCCCCGGACAGCAGGAGGGTGGTCAGCTCCTGGGAGACCGACATCCACTGCTCCCGGTCACGCGCCTCCCGGTAGAGACGGGCGTTCTCCACAGCGACGGCAGCAGCCTCTGCCAGGGTCAGGACTGTGGCGACGTCAGCCTCACTGAACCCGGACGGCTTGTCACACAGGTAGAGGCACCCGTAGTCCTGCCCGTGCAGACGCAGGGGGGCTGACAGCAGGTTGCCCGCCGTCTCGCCCTCGATAGCACCGGTGAAGGCCGAGGCGCCGCACAAGTCGTTGTCGATGACGACGTCGGCTCCCTCTGGTCCTGCCAGGGGCGCTCTGCCAGCCAGGTGGGCGAGCTCGTCCGGGGAGGCGGTAGGGTGCCCGGTGCTGACCGTGGGGCCTGAGGCGCCCGGAACGGAGGGGAAGGCGCTTCCTGGTACGTCGGCCCGGCTGAGGACGGCGATCGTCCCCCATGAGGCCCCTGTCATCGAGCAGGCTGACTCCACCAGGCGTTGTAGCGCGTCAGGGACTCTCAGGGAGCTGGTCAGCCTCAGGGCAGCCTGGATGAGGTCGACGGTGGCGGCGTCCAGACGGGGCGACTGCGCTGGTGCCTGCCTGCTTCGGGTAGAGGCCAGTTGGTCCGCGTGGACTGCATAGGCCAGGTGGCCCACCCCTGCGGGCAGGCCACCGGTCACGCTCCCTGTGGTCCCGGGGGATCTCCAGCCAGGGGCGCCGGGCGGCGCACCGCCCTGACCTGGGGCGTCGGCTGCACCGTCCCAGGAGTGCTCCTGGGACGGCTCGTGCATCCTGTCACTCATCCTTGCTCCCGTTTCTCCTCCCGTGCGGGTCGTACGCCTCAGCCGCCTCGCTGCTGCGGCCGCTGTCCGGCCCGTGGCGTGGACCTGGCCTCGCAGTGTCCTACGGCGGGCCGGCCCTGTTGTCTTAGTGGTCGTTTGTCGCTGTCGTCGCTGCCGTCGCCGTCATGTCGGCTGCAGGTTGCGGGAGGGGGTTCTCCTGGGCCAGGGACCACCGGTACTCCTGATGCGTGGCTACCAGCTGCTCGTGGCTGCCGCGGCCGGTGACGGTGGCGGGGCGCTGCCCGTCGTGGGGCTTGCCCCGTGGTCGTCCCATGACAATGACCTCGTCAGCCGCTGCCAGAGCGCTGAGACGGTGAGTGACCAGCAGGACCCCGCGCTCTCGGCCGCCTGCCTGGAGAAGGTCGGCCACGAGCCTGTCGGCCGTGGCGGGGTCCAGGTGCTCACCGGGCTCGTCCAGGACCATGAGCGGTGCCGGCGCGGCCAGGGCGCGGGCCAGCAGGAGGCGGCGCCTCTCCCCCCCCGACACGGTGGTCGCGTTGGCACCCACGACGGTGTCCAGGCCCTCGGGCAGGCCGTCAAGCCAGTCTCCCAGGCCTGCCTGCCGCAGCAGGATCTGGGCCTGGTCAGGGCTGAGGTCCCCGTGAGCCACCCGGAGGTTCTCCAGGACCGTAGTGTCGAAGATATGAGCGTCCTCGGCGGTGACAGTGAGGCTGGCAGCCACCTCCTGCCGGGGGCGCAGCCACGGGGCGGTGCCGTTGAGGGCCAGCGTCCCGCCCCTGGGCTCCAGCAGCCCGGCGAGGGTCAGCACCAGCGTGGTCTTGCCGATCCCGGAGGGGCCGACGAGGGCAGTCCGCCTGCCCGGGGCCAGGTCCAGGCTGAGCCCCTCGGCGACCACCGGCCCCCCGGGCCACCCGACGGACAGGTCCTGAGCATGAAGATGGGCCTGAGAGGTCTCCTGGGACGTCCTGCTCGGGCGGGCAGCCGTGCGGTAGCCGCGAGGCAGCGCTGCCGTCTGGGGCTCGCGCGGGGACGGTGCCGCACCTGTGGTGCCGTCTGCGTCTGCTAGCCCTGCTGAGCCTGCCACCGCCACCTGGTCTGCCGGGGCTGCGGCCTCGGGGCCGCTCCTCGTGCCCGCCTCGGCGGCTTCGATCATGGCGACCACCCTCCTGGCCGCTCCGGCGGAGCGGACCAGCTGGACGGTGGCTGGCGCCAGGGAGGAGGTGGCCTCGAAGGCCGCCAGGGGGACCAGTACGACGACAGCCAGCCAGACCTCCCCCAGCTGCCCCGACTGCACCGCGGGCAGGCCGACCAGCAGGTTGCCCAGCACAGCGGCCCCCATGGCCAGGGAGTCGACCGCAGTGGCGGCAGCAGCCGGGCGGGCGGCCCGGTCACGTGTGCGTGCCAGTCTGCGCTCAGTACGGGCGAGGTCGTCCATGACGCCTGCCAGGCGGGCCGACACGGCAAGCTCTGGTCCGGACTCCAGCACTGTCATGACAGTGGAGGACAGGTCGGTGGCCTGCTCCTGGCGGGCCAGCTCGGCCAGGCGGGAGGAGCGGATCGTTGCCAGGGGGCCGACGATGCCCGTTACCAGCAGGCAGACGGCCACGACTACGGCCGATGGCCAGTAGACGGCTGCCAGTCCCAGGCAGGTGGCGGCTCCCACCGTGGCTGTCACAGCCATTGGCAGGTAGGCACGCACCACGAGGTCGCCGACGGCATCGACGTCAGCGCCCACCCGGGCCAGGACGTCGCCACGCCGCAGGCCGACGACGGCGTCGGTGCGTGCCGAGGCGAGGATCTCGTAGAGGTGGGTCCGCAGTGCGCTCATACCCC
This sequence comes from Actinomyces sp. 2119, assembly GCF_003591215.1. Lineage (NCBI taxonomy): Bacteria > Bacillati > Actinomycetota > Actinomycetes > Actinomycetales > Actinomycetaceae > Actinomyces > Actinomyces sp. 2119. The sequence goes on along the minus strand of NZ_QYRR01000004.1, from coordinate 150,594 downwards.
GCAGGGCTGTGTCGTGGGAGATGAGCCGCTCGCAGTAGCGCAGGACGGAGCGGGAGATCCCCAGCAGCCGCACCGCCACCGGCGCGACGCCCAGGGCAGCGATGTCGGTGGCCAGGGAGGCCTGGGCAATGAGCCAGGCTGCTACGGCTGACAGCGCGACTGCTGAGGCCGTGCCAGCGGCGCCGGCCAGGACGGCGCCTGCGAAGCGGCGGCGGTCCAGGTCGGTCAGGGCGGTGGCCCGGCGCAGCGCGTGACGTTCCTGGGGTGACAGGACTCCTCGCAGGGTCCCGGCGGTGGCGGCTGTGTTCGTGGGCGTCATGGGGCCTCCTGGCCTGGCGAGTGCGCCTCCTCGGGACCCGTGCTGGAGTCGGCGGTGCTGGGGGTGCTGGAGGTGATAGTCACGGTGTCCTGGGCCAGGGAGGCCAGGGCGGGACGGTGCGCAATAACCACCACGGTGCGTCCAGAGGCGTGCAGCGCACGCACCCCGTCGAGCACGTGGGCCTCACTGGCGGCGTCCAGGTGCGCGGTAGGCTCGTCCATGACGACCAGCGCGGTGGGTGCTAGCAGGGCGCGGGTCAGGGCCAGGCGCTGACGCTGGCCCACGCTGAGCCCCACGCCACCCTGACCCAGTAGCGTGGACCAGCCCTGGGGCAGGGTGGAGACAACCTCGTCCAGGCCGGTGGTCCGGGCCGCCTCAACCAGGGCCGCGGGCACGCTGTCCAGGCTCGCAGTGCCTTCCGGAGGGCTCTGCGAGAGGGAGGTGGTGTCGTGCAGGCCTGTGTCGCGCAGGACGTTGTCCAGCACTGTCCCGGGCACGATGACGGGGCGCTGGGGAACCCAGGAGACCTGCCGCCACCAGGTTGCGGGGTCGATGTCCTCCAGGCGGACTGCGCGGGAGGCGTCCCCCTGGGGCAGGACCGTGATTTCGCCTTTGTCAGCGGGAAGCAGGCCGAGGAGGACCTGGGTGGTCGTGGTCTTGCCGGCCCCGGAGGCACCGGTCAGGACGACCAGGCGTCCGGGGCGGATCTGCGCGGACAGGTTGTCAGGCGCCCAGCGGCCCCGAGCTGACACGCACAGCCTCTCGATGCTGACAGTGCTGGTAGCCAGGTCCGGGCAGGGCTGCTGGCCGCGGGGCCGCAGGGGAGTCTCCAGCACCTCGAAGACGGCCTCGGCCGCGGCTACCCCGTTGGCGGAGGCGTGGAACTGGAAGCCGACCTGACGGATCGGCTGGTAGACCTCGGGGGCGATCATGAGCACCAGGAGCCCGGTGGACAGGTCCAGGTTGCCGTAGAGGAGGCGGAAGCCGACCTGGACAGCGACGATGGCCACGGACAGGGTGGTGATGAACTCCAGAACGGCTCCGGAAAGGAAGGCCACCCGTAGCGTGGACATCGTGGTGCGGTTGTAGGCGCGGCCCAGCGCCCGCACCCGTGCTGCCGGCCCCTTCTCACGGCCGAGGGCCTTGAGGGTGGGCAGCCCGGCGAGCAGGTCGAGGACCTGTCCTCCCAGACGCTCCATGGCCTCCAGCCGCTCCTGGGAGTAGGCCTGCGTCATCCTGCCGATGAGGATCATGAACACCGGGATCAGGGGAATGGTGCAGATGACGACGACGGTGGAGGGCAGGTCCTGGGTCAGGAGCACCACCGTGGTCGCCGGGGTGACGGTGGCTGCCAGAAGCAGCTGGGGCAGGTAGCGGACGAAGTAGGGCTCCAGGTCCTCCAGCGCCCGGGTCAGCAGGGTGGCGGTGTCGGAGCCGTGGAGGGCCAGCCAACGAGGCCCCAGAGCGACCGCGTGCTGGAGGACCTGGCGGCGCAGGTCGATAACGGTGCGAGTGGCTGCCCTGTGGGCGAGGGACTCCTGGAGGTAGAGCACCAGGGGGCGCGCGACCACGACCAGCCCCAGGGCGAGCACTAGGGCGGGGACGCTACGGGCGGAACCCGAGCCGACCACGGCCGGGGCCACCGCCTGTGAGACCAGTACGGCCTGGGCGATCACCAGTCCAGCCACGACGCCGCCGCTGAGCGTGGTCGTGGCAATGTACCGGCGTGCTGCTCGGGCGTGACGCAGGAGCCGTGGGTCAAGAGGCTTCATCAGGACAAGGATAGTGGTCTGGCCCGAGTCCCCGGCCGCTGTGCCGGGCTGTGCTGCCGGGACGGTCAGTGGCCGATGTGCGCCTCCGGCTGGGCGGAGTCGCGGATCAGGGTGGGGTGGAGGCCCCCTTCGTCGGGGTTGACCTGGCTGGGGCTGATCCTGCCTGAGAAGACCTTGTAGCTCCAGATCGTGTAGGCCAGGACACCGGGCATAAAGACCACTATGGCAGCCAGCATGATCATCAGCGTCGTGTCCGCGCTGGCGGCCTGTGTGAGGGTCAGGGAGTAGGCGGGGTCCGCAGAGGAGCGCATCACGTCAGGCGCCATGGCGGTGAAGATGAAGATGACGACGAAGGCGATGCCCGCGAAGTGGAGGGCAAAGGCCTGGGCGCCGCGGCCGACCCGGCTGGCGGCCAGGGACGTGGTCAGTCCCAGCGCGGCCAGGGCCAACGGGACCCAGGAGAGCGTGCTGGCGGAGTAGACCAGCTGGGCCCACAGCGCCCACACCACGGTCACGGCTGTGGATGCCACCCCGAGCCGCTGCGAGGCGGCCTCGGCCCGCCGGGAGAGCTCGCCGGTGGTCTTGATTCTGAGGAAGGAGGCGCCGTGGCTGAGGAAGAGCAGGCAGGTGACGGCACCGCCCAGGAGGGTGAAGGGGGTGAGCATGGACCAGAAGCTGCCGGTGACCTGGTGCGCTGCCCCGTTGATCAGGCTGTCCGCCGGGACCTCGTTGGCGGGGACAATGGCGCCTGAGGCGGTCTCGACGACCTCGACGTGCATGCCCTGGACCAGGTTGGCAAAGACCACGCCCCACAGCACAGAGGGCACCCAGGCGGCGACGGTGTGGACCCAGTCCCAGCGGTCGCGCCACGACTGGGAGTTGATCTTGGGGCGCCACTCGATAGCGCACACCCGGACGATGAGGCACAGGAGGATGAGGAGCAGGGGGATGTAGGCGCCGGAGAACAGGGTGCCGTACCACTCAGGAAAGGCCGCGAAGATGGTGGCCCCAGCTGTGACCAGCCAGACCTCGTTGCCGTCCCAGTGAGGGCCGATCGCCATGATCGTGGCACGGCGCTCCTGCTCGTCACGGCCCAGGGTCTTCAGGAGCATCCCTACCCCGAAGTCGAAGCCCTCCAGGCTAAGGTAGCCGGCCCACAGGATGGTGATGATGACGAACCACAGGACTGCCAGAGTCATAGTGTGCCTGCCTTGTGCTCAGTGTCAGTAGTCGAAGGACAGGAGCGCCGGTGCAGCCGCGTCGCTGCCGTGCTCCTGGTCCGCCGGAGGTCTCTGGGTGCGTACGCCCTCACGGACGTAGCGTCGCAGCAGCATGAACCACACCACGCCCAGTGCTGCGTACAAGAGGGTGAAGATGGTCACCGAGGCCAGGACGGTGCCTGCCGAGGCGGCGGTGGAGACCCCGTCAGCGGTGCGCATGTACACCTGGGAGACAGGGTCCGCCAGGTTGGGCACGATGACCCAGGGCTGGCGCCCCATCTCGGTGAAGATCCAGCCGAAGGAGCAGGCGACGAAGGGAAGCCACATCGTCCACAGCGCTGCCCTGCCCAGCCAGGGGCGGGTGATCAGCCTGTCGGACCGTAGCAGCCACAGGGCGAGAGCACCGATGCCCACCGAGGCCATGCCCAGTGCGATCATGAGGCGGAAGGACCAGAAGGTGATCATGACGTTGGGGGTGTAGTCGGTCTCTGCCGCGCCGGGCTCGTGCGCCTGGACGTAGTCGCTGTACATCTGCTGGGCGTCGACCAGGCCGGTGACCTCGGCGTTGACGTCATTGGTGGCCATGAAGGAGTAGACCCCGGGCACCGAGATGAACCGGGTCATCCCGGTGTCGCAGTCGCCGAAGGCGACAGCGGTAAACGGCGCACGGGACTCGGTATGGCACAGCCCTTCCGCCGCCGCCATCTTGGCGGGCTGCTCCTCAGTCACCAGGTGGCCCTGGAAGTGTCCTGACACCGCGGTGGCCAGCCCCGCGACAAGCATGACGGTGGCGCCCAGGCGGGTGGTGCGCCGCCACAGGTGGCGGGCCTCGTAGTCCTGGCCGGCGCGCGCGGCCCGGGTCATCCACCACACGGAGACCCCCAGGACCACCGCGCCGGCGACGAGGAAGGCCGAGGTGATGACGTGGGTGGCTGTGGTCCACAGGATGGGGTTGGACAGCACGGCGGCGAAGCCGGAGAGGCCGTCGAGCTCGGCACGGCCGGTGTCGGGGTTGATGACGGTCCCCACGGGGTGCTGCATCCAGGAGTTGGCCGCCAGGATGAAGAACGCCGAGAAGTTGGTCCCTGCGGCGACGGCCCACATGCACAGGTTGTGGAGCCTGGGGGAGAGGCGGTCCCAGCCGAAGATCCACAGCCCCAGGAAGGTGGACTCCATGAAGAAGGCCAGCAGGGCCTCGAAGGCCAGAGGAGCGCCAAAGATGTTCCCGACGAAGCGAGAGTACTCCGACCAGTTCATGCCGAACTGGAACTCCTGGACAAGACCGGTGGCAACTCCCAGGGCGAAGTTGATGAGAAGGATCTTGCCGAAGAACTTCGCGGCAACGAGCCACTGCTCGTTGCGCGTGCGCAGCCACAGCGCCTCCATGAGGGCCACCATCGGGGACAGGCCGATGGTGAGAGGCACGAGGATGAAGTGGTAGACGGTCGTGATGCCGAACTGCCAGCGAGCCAGGTCGAGGGAGTCCAGCGCCAGCGGTGCGATGACCATCAGCGCCACCTTTCAAAGATGACAATGGAGTTAGCAAGAGCGTCGCGACGCGAGTCACGCAGTGCCCTGGAGTCACGGAGGACCCTGGTCCCAGAGTGTAGCGGCTCACTGACGGTTTGTCACAAACACAAAGGAGTACAGTTGTGCTGTTACCGCAAGACCTGTGCCGACCGGGTGGGGCACGGGTCCGGGTCAGCGTGTGCGACCTGTCCCGGGGAGAGCTGTGGTTGTGGAATACTTGCCTAGGTCCCGGGCGTCCCGTACCGATGCCTGGGGCGGGCACCCTGGGACGACCTCTTCCGGGCGCCTCGCGCCGCTGCAAGCGCCGCCGCGAGCCCGGCCTGTGCAGGCGCCAGGGGTGTCAGCGCCCATTAGCGGCGTGCGCGACAGACTTTGTGGATGCTTCTCCTGGCAGGAGCGTGACCGTGCCGGAGCTCCGGGGGTACGACGGCGGCGACGGCACCCGGAAAACCTCGAAATGGCACGACGTACAACAACAGAAGACGACCACGGTGACCGCAGGCCGCAGGAGGCCTCCCAGGGGTGGGTGGCGCAGTCGGCTGACCACCACACGGAGACGGCCACGGCGCCCCAGGAGACTCCTGCTGCGGGTCCTCAGGACAAGGGCAACGAGGAGCCGCCGCGCCTTCCGGTGGCCTCGCTGCTCTTTCAGGCCCCTGACCCCAGCCGGGCGCGCCGCCGAAGGAGGGTCACGCAGCAGTCCGCGGCACCAGACCCGGCTCCTGCCGCCTCCCGACGCGCCGCGGTCGCGCTGCGTGAGGGCTCCGGTACCCAGCAGCAGGAGCCGGCAGAGGGCAGAGATAGTAGAGACGGTCAGGACTCCGCCACAGGTGGTACTGGCGGGACCGCGGGCTCTGTGGGTGCGAGTGCCTCGGGGACGGGCTCCTCGTCTGGACCCAGGCGGGGCCGACGTCGCGCAGCCGTGGAGGGGCGGTCCCCTCGGGACGAGGAGGGGATGGACGACGACACGGGCAGCGGAACGCGCGCAGACAGTGCCCGTAGTGCCCGTGCTGACGACGACGGTGAGCAGGCCGAGCAGGCCGAGTCCGGTGGGAGCCGCAGACGTCGCCGTGGCAGCCGGGGGCGCCGCTCCCGATTACGCACCGCCCCTACTGACGGCGTCGACGCGGAGACGGCGGACTCAAGCAGCCGGGACAGTCAGGACGGCAGCCAGGGCAGCGGTGAGGCGTCGTCGCGGGAACCTGGTGACACCGGGCAGGACGTCGGCCGGGAGGCTGCCGAGGAGGTCGCGGACACCTCGACGGACACCTCGGAGGACTCAGTGGCGTCCGTGGTCCCACGCCGTCGCCGTCGCTCGCGCACGCGCACGGAGCCGAGCCGGGACGCCCGTGACGAGGTGACCGCGCTGAAGGGCTCCACCCGGCTGGAGGCCAAGCGTCAGCGCCGCCGCGAGGGACGGGCCTCTGGCCGTCGTCGCAGTGTCGTCACCGAGGCCGAGTTCCTGGCCCGCCGAGAGAGCGTGGACCGCCAGATGATCGTGCGTGAGACGGACGGTCTCAACCAGATCGCGGTCCTGGAGGACGGGCTGCTGGTGGAGCACTACGTAGCTCGCCATACCCAGACCTCCATGGTCGGCAACGTCTACATGGGTCGGGTCCAGAACGTGCTGCCCTCGATGGAGGCCGCGTTCGTCGACCTGGGCAGGGGGCGCAACGCCGTCCTCTACGCCGGCGAGGTCGACTGGGAGGCGGCCGATACCGCTGGTCGGTCCCGCCGTATCGAGGACGCCCTGTCCAGCGGGGACACGGTCCTGGTCCAGGTCACCAAGGACCCCATCGGGCACAAGGGGGCGCGGCTGACCAGCCAGGTCACCCTGGCCGGGCGCTACCTAGTCTTGGTCCCCGGGGGCAGCATGACCGGGATATCGCGCAAGCTTCCTGACACCGAGCGGTCCCGGCTGCGCAAGATCCTTCAGCGCGTGGTCCCCGACTCTGCGGGCGTGATCGTGCGGACCGCCGCCGAGGGTGCCTCGGAGGAGCAGCTGGCCGCCGACGTGGCCCGGCTGGTCTCCCAGTGGGAGGCGATCGACAAGAAAGTGGCCTCGGTGCGTAAGGGCAGCACCAAGGTCCCGGTACTTCTTAAGGGGGAGCCGGAACTGGCGGTGCGAGTCGTGCGCGACGTCTTCAACGAGGACTTCCGCAGGCTGGTGGTCTCCGGGACCGGCGCCTGGAAGACGATATCCGGATACGTCAACGAGCTCAGCCCCGACCTGGCTGACCGCCTCGAGCGCTGGACGAGCCCGGAGGACGTCTTTAGCGCCCACCGTGTGGACGAGCAGCTGTCCAAGGGCTTCGACCGCAAGGTCTGGCTGCCCTCTGGCGGGACCCTGGTCATTGACCGCACCGAGGCGATGACCGTCATCGACGTCAACACCGGCCGGTTCACGGGGGCGGGCGGTACCCTGGAGGAGACGGTCACCCGCAACAACCTTGAGGCAGCCGAGGAGATCGTGCGGCAGCTGCGGCTGCGTGACATCGGCGGCATGATCGTCATCGACTTTGTCGACATGGTCCTGGAGTCCAACCGCGACCTGGTGCTGCGACGTCTTGTCGAGTGCCTGGGCCGGGACCGCACCCGGCACCAGGTCACTGAGGTCACCTCGCTCGGCCTGGTGCAGATGACCCGCAAGCGCGTGGGGCAGGGACTGGTCGAGGCATTCTCCACCACCTGCGAGACCTGCAAGGGTCGAGGCTTCATCGTGCACGACGCGCCCGTGGAGAACCAGCAGGTGGACATGTCCGCCTCTGCCTCGCGGGGCGCGGGCAAGGGGCGCGGACGCAAGGGTAGGGACACCGGGTCAGGCCGGGACGCCGTACGTGCGTCCGCCTCCGGCTCCAAGGCTGCGGGCAGGTCCGCCAAGGAGTCGAGGCAGGCCGGGTCCTCTGATCAGGACCAGGCTGGAGACCCGGGGCAGGCTGCCGCAGAGGCCTCTGCGGCAGCCTCTGTTGCCTCTCAGGACAAGGCGCGCTCCACTGCCCGCGGTGCCCTGGCCCAGATTGCGGCCGCCACCGAGCAGGCTCACCAGGCCCACGCAGACAGTGGAAGCAGCAGGGAGGACAGTGGGAGTAGTACTGATGCTGCGGCTGGGACTCGGGCCAGGAGGCCTCGACGGCGTCGGGTCGTGACCACCGAGGTAACTGCGCCGCGCCCAGCGCCCCCTGCGCCTGGTGGCACGCAGACTGAGGGCTCTGACGGCACTGGCAGTACAGGCGGTACTGACAGTACAGGCGGCACTGACAGCACTTCCTAGGGGTACAGGCCCTGCCCGTGCGGTTACCCCTCGGCTCCACCGGCTCCACGGTCCTGCGTGTCTGTTAGTGCCGTGGGTGCTACGTCGGGCCGGGACGGCTCGCTCTGCGTGCTCCTGCCCGGCCCGACGTCGGTGTCTGGCGTGTGCGTCTAGGCTCCTGCCCGGCTCAGATGTCCTCCAGGGAGGTTCCCTTGGTCTCCCGGGCGAACATGTAGGTGATGCCCCCGGCGAACAGCATGACCGCAAAGATGAGGAAGGGAACCATGACGACCTCGACCGTAGGCTCGTCGCTACCCATGAGCGCCCCCATGAAGTAGGGGCCGACAACCTTGGCCACCGACCCGATGCCGTAGCCCAGGCCCAGGCCCGTTGAGCGGGCCTGGGTGGGGAACTGCTCGCCCCCGAAGGCGTTGAGGATGCCGAAGGCACCGTCTCCGAAGGTCATGACGATGAAGATGCCGACGAAGAAGACGTACCCGGCCGTGGTGGTCCCGCGGCTGTCAACCATCGTGGTGGACCAAGCGGCGATGAGTGCCCCGGTCCCGCCGATCAGGCCGCATCCCAGCATGGTGTAGCGCCGTCCGATACGGTCGGAGATCCACGCCGACCCGAGGCGCCCCAGGAGGTCGCCCAGGGAGACCAGCATGAACAGCGTAGCCACGGCGGAGACGCTGAAGCCAAAGGACTGTCCCAGCAGGCTCTGCCCCCAGGACTGGACGGTAAAAGACCCCAGGATGAAGGAGAACGATCCCACGGCCACCACCAGGAGCTGGCGCGGGTACCTGGTGAAGATCGCCGAGTAGGAGGTTGAGGCGGCCTGCCTGATCTCCGGCAGCTCGGCCACGTGCTCCACGGGGATCTCCATGGCCCAGGCGTAGGCCTGCCGTGCTTCCTGCTCTCGGCCCCGTGACTGTAGGAACCGGGGGGACTCGGGGACCACCCGGGTCCAGGCGAGCAGCACGATGGGGACGCAGCCTACCGCGATCAGACCCCGCCAGCCCAGGGCGTCACCGAAGTACCTGGTGACCAGGCCCCCCAGGAAGATCCCGGCCGGGATGAAGACGCTGGTCAGCCCTGCCAGCAGGCCCCGCTGCCTGGCCGGGACGAACTCCTGGACGTAGGGCACGGAGGTGATGTTGAGACCGCCCACCCCGATACCGACGCCAGTGCGCAGGACAGCCAGCAGCACCCAGCCGTTGACCGGGGTCAGGGCGGAGGCGGCGGTGAAGAGCACCAGGACGATGATGCAGGCGATGAAGGCGGTCCTGCGGCCCAGGCTGTCCGCTAGGCGGCCCCACATCACCGAGCCGATGACGGTGCCCAGGCCTGCTCCTGCCAGGATGACCCCGGAGTGGAAGCCTGTCAGGTCCCACCCGGGGGACTCGATCAGCATGTTGACGATGAAGCCGATAAGGAACATGTCGAAGAACTCCGACACGTTGCCGACGATAGCCATCCCGATGAGGGACCGCTGGTGCCTGGTGAGAGGGTGGTTGTCTATCTGCTCGGGGGCGGTACGTCCCCGAGGCGGGCTGGTGGAGACCAGAGTGCTCATCATTGAACCAATCGTTGGTATGTGCAGAAGGCTTTTTCCGGGTACGGGGTGAGCCGGGCTGCGTGGACGCTGCCCGGAAGGAGCCGCCCTAGCGCACGATGTCCCCGCTGAGGGCCAGGTCCAGCTCACCGGGAGGCACACGAGTCAGGTCGCCGTGGTGGGTCAGGGCCAGGGAGGCTGTGCGCAGGCCGGTTGCGATACCTCGGGAGACGTCGCCGTCGAGCCACCCATGGAGGGTGCCGGCCACGAAGGAGTCGCCGGCACCGGGACGGTCCACGATGGGCACCTGCTCGATCTCGAAGGCCTGGTCGCCCTCAGCGGTGGACAGGTAGGTCCCTCGCGCGGCATCGGTGGACACGACGACGGGCGGGCCCAGAAGCTCGCGCACGGAGCGGCAGACCTGGACCCCCTCGCTGTGGGTGAGGCCGAAGACCACCTGTGCGTCCGCCCGTGAGCAGAACAGGATCGAGGCGGAGCGGGCGATGGGCTCCAGCACGGAGCGGGCCTGGTCTCCGTCCCACAGGAGGGAGCGGAAGTTGACGTCGAGGGCGATGGCGATACCCCGCTCCTGGGCGGCGTCAGCGAAGTAGCGCACCACCTCTGCCGTGCGCTGCGTCAGGGCGGCCGTGATGCCGGTCAGGAACACCACGCGGGTGTCCAGGAGACTGTCCCAGTTGAAGTCGGCTGGCTCGATGTCGCGGAACGGGGTGTACAGGCGGTCGTAGGTGACCCTGCCCGGAAGCGGGTACTCGCCCGGCTCCAGAAAGTACTGGGCGACGCGGCCGTGCTGGGTCAGGACGACGTGGGACAGGTCCACGCCTACCGAGCGGTACTCGCTGAGGATCCTGTGGGTCAGCTCGCCCTGGGGCAGCTTGGTGGCCCACGAGGTACGTCGTCCCAGCTGGCTGAGCAGGCCGGCGACGTTGGCCTCCGAGCCCGCTGCGCTCATCCGCAGGTGCCGGGCGGAGGCGAGGCGGTCCCCGCGCTCGCAGGTGAGGCGGATCTGGCCCTCGCCGATCGTGGTCAGGTCGAAGGCGGCCTGGGCGCCGTCACGGGGTCCGTACCGTGCTGCCGTGGTTGCTGTGTCATTGCTGGTGCCGACTGTGGCGATGGTCGTGGTGGCGGTTACTGTGTCTGTCATGGTTGGTTCCTGAGCGTGTCGAGGGTCTGTTGTCGTGAGTCATGCGGCTGCCTCCCACCGGGGCGTACGCACCGAGATGCCTGCGCGGTCAAGCCGGTCCTCGATGAAGTGCCGGGCCGCCACGCAGCGCTCCAGGGAGTCCTCGGCGTCGTCGTTCCACATCTCGATCATCATGCGTCCGCTCCAGCGGGCGGCGGCCAGGGTGGCGAAGGCACCGTCGAAGTCGGTGACGCCCTGACCCATGGGGACGCGTCGCGGCTCCCCAGGGCGGACGTCCTTGAGGTGCAGGGCGACGATGCGTGTCAGCCCGGAGGTCAGCTCGGTGGCGGCGTCACCACCGTGCTCCGCGATGTTGCCGATGTCGGCGTAGGCCTGGAGCCAGGGGGAGGGCAGCTCGTCGAGAACGGCGACGACGTCCTGGACGGCGGCGATGTCGTGGCCGTCGACGTTCTCAATCCCGAGGATGACGCCCGCCTCCGCCGCGTGGGGCAGCACCTCGCCCAGCATGTCGACGTAGCGGCTACGGGCCTGCGGGTCCCGGGGCTCGCCGTGGGCGAAGTACCCGGCTACCTGGAGCACGGATGCGCCCAGGTCCACGCACAGGTCGATGCCTTGGTGGTAGATGCTGCGGGCCTGGTCCCGCACCGCAGGGTCGGCGGAGCCCGGGCCGAAGCGTCGGTGCGCGCTCAGGCACACGCCGCCGATGCGCACCCCTGTGTCCGCGGCGGCCTGCGCCACCCGGCGACGCCGTGGGGAGGACCAGCCCAGGCGGGCCAGACGCTCGTCGGACTCGTCCACGGAGAGATCAGTGAAGCTGAACCCCGCCGCGCGTACCTGGCTGAACAGCTCGTCCCAGTCGGTGGTGCCGACCAGGGCCTTCTCGTAGATACCGAGGGTCACCTCGCTGGCTGCACTAGCCGTGCTGACTGTGCTGGAGGTGCGGGTGCCAGCGGAGGCCGCCCCGCCGGTGCTCCTGGCGGGGCCTGTGCTGTCGGTGCTCCCGGTACTCACCGGTCCCACACCCTCTCCATGGCCTCACGCATCTGCCGGGCGGCCTCCAACGGGTCCTGCGCGCCCACGATCGCCCGGCCCGCGATGACCACACCGACCGGGTGCCCCGAGAAGACGTCGAGCTCGCGGGGCGTGACCCCGCCGGTGACCGTCACGGTGAAGCCCATGGCAGCCAGGTCGTCCACGGTCTCCAGGTCCCTCGGCCCCCAGGACAGCGAGCCGGCGGCCTCGGCGTCGCGGGAGCGGTGGACGATGACGTGCTCGACTCCGCGCTCGCGCCAGGCGGCGGCCCGGTCGTGGTCGTAGTGCTCACCCAGCTCGACCTGGACCTCACCGCCGTGGTCGGAGGCGACACTGACTACCTGCTCCACAGTGGTCAAAGAGGCGCCCGCCACGCAGGACACCCAGTCGGCCCCTGCCTCGAAGCACTGGCGCGACAGGACCGAGCCCGCCTCGGCGATACGTGCGTCGGCGAGGATGGTGGCCTCCGGGTAGAGTGCGCGGATCTCACGTACGCAGCGCAGCCCCTCAGCCAGCAGGAGCACGGTGCCCACCTCGATGACGTCGACCGCGGGCTGGCACCGACCCAGGCAGCGCAGCGCAGTGACCAGGTCGGTGGTGTCCAGGGCGACCTGGAGCCGGGGAGGAGTCATGACTGGTCCCCCCTCACGTCCTTCCTCATCGTGAAGAAGCGCTGACCGTTACCCACAAGCAGGTCCTGGACGTAGGAGGGGTCGAAGCCCTCCTCCAGCATACGGGGGCCGTCCACGGCGGGGTTAAAGTCCACACCGGTCACAGACCCGTAGGCCTTCTGGTAGGAGCGCTTGCCTGAGTCGGTGCCCAGGAGGATGCGCTTGCCGTAGCCCAGCTCGCCCAGCTCGCGCAGCTCCATGATCCGGTTGGTGTCGGGCTGGTACTTGATGCGGTAGGTCCCGTCGATCTCCAGCCACGCCCCGGTGTCCAGGATCTGGCGCAGGTAGTAGACGTCGGCGTTGCGCTGGATGTGGCCGATGGCGATCTGGTCGGCCGGGACGCCCATACCGATGAGCTCGCGAGCCTGCTCCAGGCCGCAGGTGCCGAAGGTGGTGTGGGTGTTGATCGGGGCGCCCGTCTCGATCGAGGCGAGCGCGGCTGCTCGCATGCACGTGCGCTCGAAGTCGGTGATCACGCCGTAGGAGGTGGCGACCTTGATGACTCCTGCCTTGTAGGGCGTGCGCTCCACGATCGGGCCGGAGTAGTCGTGGCGGTCGATGCCCTCGCGGATGTCGGCGATGAGCAGGTTCGCGATCTGGTCCACGCTGTAGCGGCTTACCCAGTGGCTGCGGGTCTCCAGGTAGACCTTTTCCCGGTGGAAGCCGGTGGAGGCGATGATGTGCAGGTCGGGTACGCGCCGCCCTACCTCGGCCAGACGCTCCAGGTCCCGGCCGCAGTTGGCCGGGCACATGTCGACGACGGTGCCGGCCTGGGCCCAGCGCCTTGACGCCGACACGAAGCGACCAGCCTCCTCTACCGCCTTGTCGACGTCGTCCAGCTGGTGGTCGGGGTCGATGTAGACCTCGCCTGCACCGTTGCGGATGAGGTGGTCGTGGGCGTTGACCACCCCCAGGGTGGTGGGGTCCACGTCCCCGGCAATGGTTCGTGCGAGCGCCGTGTGCGCCATGGAGGGCCTCCTTGCTGCCTCTTTCCTGCTGCTTGTCCGCGAGCGCGGCCGCCTGTGCGTGCCACCGGGCTGCTGACACGGCCACCCTAGAAGGGCATCGGCGTGCAGGTATGAGGGGAAGTGCACTTTTGTGCGTTAGCGGTGGCGTGCCCGGCGAGGGGGACTCCGGTGTCCGGCGGCTCGACCCAGAAACCGTTTCTCACCTCTACTTTTGGCCTATCCGAGGTCGGATGCGATTCGCGACAGGGCGTGTCGGGCTGCTGTCGTGGGATAATATGGGAATATGTGCGCAGCAGGTGTTGACCGGAACCGGATCCGGCTGCTCCTGGAGGTGTCGCGGATGTACTGGGAGGAGGGGGCGGACCAGGCGGAGGTAGCCAGGCGTACCGGCTACTCACGCTCCACGGTCTCCCGGCTCCTGGCCCAGGCGCGCCGGACAGGTGTGGTGACGGTGCAGGTGTCCCATCCGATCGAGCGACTCACTGAGATCGAGGACCGGCTGGTGTCCGCCTACGGCCTGCGCGCGGTGCGGGTGACGGAGCAGGCAGGGGACCAGCTGGGCGCCCAGGCGGCGCAGCTGCTCCTGGAGCACTGCCGACCGACCTCGGTCATTGCGGTCTCCAACGGCCGTGAGGTCGGGTCGGTGGTGCGCTCGCTCCCCCAGCGCTCCTGGCCGCGCAGCCTGGTCGTGCAGATGCTGGGACTGGTCGGGCAGTCCAGCGGGCTGGAGGACGGACCCGACATCTGCCGGGACATGGCGATGCGGCTGGGGGGCAGCCATCAGGCGCTGCCGGTCCCGCTCGTGTTTGACACCGTCCAGGCCGCGGACGCGATGCGCCGGGAGGAGCAGGTGGTCATCACCCTGGAGCTGGCGGCCCGAAGCGACGTGGCTCTGACCGGGGTGGGGGCCGTGGATAAAGGAGCGGTCAGCCCGATCCTACGCAGGTGGATGACTCCAGAGCTTGTCGAGCAGTGCGCGCGGGCAGGTGCGGTGGCCCATATCTGCGGGCACCACATCGACGCTCGCGGGGTACACGTCCGCACCCCTGTGTGCCGACGTACCGTCTGCCTGGAGCCGGACCGGCTGCGGGAGGTTCCACTGGTCATCGGGGTGGCACACGGCTGGCACAAGGTGGAGGCGATCCGAGCGGTGCTGCGGGGAGGGTACCTCTCCGGACTCGTTACCGACGAGGCCACCGCCGCAGCCGTTCTTGGCGACCGGTAGCGCGGCGTCGGGAACCTGGTTACGGAAGTGGTGGCGGGAGGCTGCCCCGCGCGCCGCTTCCCGGGGCGGTCTCCCTGGCTTCGTGCCCAAGAACACAGGTCTGACGGTCCTGGCGCGGTTGGTCCCGGAAGACGGATCACCTAAAGTTGTCAGCCGGTGCATCGTGCACCATGCCCGGGAGACCGGCGCGATGGCTGCTACCAGTGTGGTCCGTGCCGGTGGGTGCCTCAAGACGCGACAGGAAGAGCAAACAAGTGGTCTACGCGATCGTCAAGGCTGGTGGCCGTCAGGAGAAGGTCTCCGTCGGCGACGTCGTGGTTGTTGACAAGCTCGTTGGCGAGGTGGGTGACCGGGTCACCCTCGCTCCGCTGATGGTGGTGGACGGGGACAAGGTGACGACTGGTGCCGCTGACCTGGCCCACAGCTCTGTCACCGCTGAGATCCTCGGTGAGCGGAAGGGCCCCAAGATCAACATCCTCAAGTTCAAGAACAAGACCGGCTACCGCAGGCGCCAGGGCCACCGGGCCAGGCTGACGGCGGTCAAGGTCACGTCTATCGACTGACCCTCCTGCACGCCCCTCAAGGGGCGCCTGGACGCACACGATCGAGAGAGAGAGAATCCTGACATGGCACACAAGAAGGGTCTTGGCTCCTCCCGTAACGGCCGTGACTCCAACGCCCAGCGCCTGGGCGTCAAGCGGTTCGGGGGCCAGGTCGTCAAGGCTGGGGAGATCCTCGTCCGCCAGCGCGGCACCCACTTCCACCCTGGCCGCAACGTGGGCCGCGGTAACGACGACACGCTGTTCGCCACCGCTGCCGGCAGTGTCGAGTTCGGCACCTTCCGGGGCCGTCGCGTTGTGAACGTCGTCCTTCCCGAGGCCTGAGCCGCGCGGCACCGTCATACGTCGGAACGGGGGCGAACGGTTCATACCGTTTGCCCCCGTCCTGTCTGGGCAGGCCCGCACGGGTACCTGCCACCTGTCCGCCGCACCTGTCGCTCCTGGGGGAGGCTCTATGCCCAGCTTCATCGACCGAGTGGTTCTTCACGTAGCCGGCGGGGACGGCGGCCACGGCTGTACCTCGGTGCACCGTGAGAAGTTCAAGCCCCTGGCCGGCCCTGACGGCGGGGACGGGGGGCACGGAGGCGACGTCGTCATCACCACGGACCCCTCGGTGTCAACCCTGCTGGCCTACCATCGCCGACCGCATCGACGTGCCTCCAGCGGTACCCCGGGGATGGGTAGCTGGCGCCGAGGCGTCGACGGGCAGGACCTGGTCCTGCCCGTCCCGGAGGGTACGGTAGTCAAGGACGTTGACGGCCAGGTCCTGGCTGACCTGGTGGGACACCCCTGCTCGGTGGTAGTCGCCCGCGGTGGGACGGGCGGGCGTGGCAACTTCTCCCTGGCCTCGAAGAGGAGGAAGGCCCCTGGCTTCCACCTCCTGGGTGAACCGGGCCAGGCCCTCGACGTGGTCCTGGAGCTCAAGACCGTCGCCGACGTGGCACTGGTGGGCTACCCGAGTGCGGGCAAGTCCTCCCTCATCGCCGCGATGAGCGCCGCCCGCCCTAAGATCGCCGACTATCCCTTCACCACCCTGGTGCCCAACCTTGGGGTGGTCGAGGCGGGCGCCAGCCGCTACACGGTCGCCGACGTCCCGGGCCTCATCCCTGGAGCCTCCCGGGGTAGGGGCCTAGGTCTGGACTTCCTGCGCCACATCGAGCGCTGCGCCGTCATCGTCCACGTCCTGGACTGCGCCACCCTGGAGCCGGGCCGTGACCCGCTCAGCGACATGGACACGATCGAGGCCGAGCTGGCGGCCTACGCGGACCGGCTGGGCAGCCAGGAGTCAGATCCGGCCCTCACGGGGCTCCTGCCGCTGCCACAGCGCCCCCGTGTCGTTGTTCTCAACAAGGTCGATGTTCCTGAGGCCGCAGAGCTGGCTGACTTCGTCCGCAGCGACGTCGAGGCCCGGGGGGTGCCGGTCTTCGAGGTCTCAGCCGTCGTGCACCGCGGGCTGAGACCTCTGTCCTTCGCCCTGGCGGGTCTGGTGGAGCAGGCGCGTGGACAGGCTCCCTCCCGGAGGGCGGGCAGGGTGGGCCATGACGGCCAGCCTGTCCAGCGTCCGGTCATCCGGCCCGCTGGGGTTGGTAGGAAGGACAGGGAGCCAGTAGCGGTTGTCTCTGCCCTCCAGCACCCCTCGGAGGGACAGGTCTACCAGGTGCGGGGAGACAAGCCGGAGAGGTGGGTCCTTCAGACCGACTTCACCAACGACGAGGCGGTAGGCTACCTGGCTGACCGCCTGGCGGCCGCCGGAGTCGAGGACGAGCTGGTCAGGGCGGGGGCACACGCCGGTGACACGGTCCTCATCGGTGACCTGGAGCGAGGTGTGCTCTTCACCTGGGAGCCGGCCCTGGCTACAGGACCTGAGCTGCTGGGTGCACGCGGCACCGACGCCCGCCTCCAGGAAGGGCACCGGCGGACTAACGCGGAGCGTCGTCGTCACTACCACGAGATGATGGACGCCAAGGAGGCGGCCCGTGCCGAGCTACGCCAGGAGGCCGCCGAGGGCCTGTGGACGGATGCCTCGGTCTGGGAGGAGACGCAGTGAGCCGCAGGGCTCCGGTGCCGGGGCAACGGCCTGCCGCGCTGCCCCCCGGCGCCCGGATCGTCCTTAAGGTCGGCTCCTCCTCCCTGACCCGGGTCGACGGCGGGCTGGACCTCAACCGCATCGACATCATCGCCGGACTGATCGCCAGGCTGCGCGGCCGTGGGCACGACGTCGTCCTGGTGTCCTCCGGCGCGGTTGCCGCAGGCCTCGTCCCCCTGGGGCTGGAGAGGCGGCCCGGGGAGCTGCGTCTGCTGCAGGCGGCGGCCTCGGTGGGGCAAGGAAACCTCGTAGCCCGGTGGCAGAGCGCCATGAGCGCCTACGGGGTGGTGACCGCTCAGGTGCTGCTGACCGCCCAGGACGTTGCGGTACGCAGCCACTACCGCACCGTTCGGGCGACCTTTGACGCGCTGCTGTCCCTGGGGGCGGTCCCCGTCGTCAACGAGAACGACGCCGTGGCCACTACGGAGTTCAGCCTCGGTGACAACGACCACCTGGCAGCGCTGGTGGCCCACCTGGTCAGCGCCGACGTGCTGGTCCTGCTTACCGACGTGGACGGCCTGTGGACGGCGCCTCCGGGAACCGCCGGGGCGGTCCCGGTGCGCTACGTGGGCTCCGCCGCCGACCTGGCAGACCTCAACGTGTCCGGTCGGGGCTCGGCCGTGGGCACGGGGGGCATGGTGACCAAGGTCCAGGCGGCGACGATCTCCTGCGCCTCGGGGACAGCGGTCCTCATCGCCGGCGCCGACGACGCTCCCCTCCTCCTGGGAGGACAGGACGTCCCTGCAGACATGGGCACCTGGTTCGCTCCCACCGGTCCGCGACGCCCCAGCCGCCGCCTGTGGATGGCCCACGCCTCCCAGCCTGAGGGACGGCTCCTCATCGACGACGGTGCGGCCCGGGCCATCACCTCCGGCAAGAAGTCCCTCCTGCTGCCGGGGGTCACCGGGGTCGACGGGGAGTTCGAGTCCGGGGCCGTGGTGGAGGTGGTCGGGCCTGGGCGCACGCTCGCCCGGGGGATCTGCCGCTACGCCTCCGCAGAGCTGACGGAGGTCCTCCGTGCCCGGGCGCAGGGTAGGCCTGCACCCGACCACGTGGCCCCGGTGGTCCACCGCGACGACCTGGCCGAGCTGCCCCGCACGGCGGGGGAGTGAGCCTTCCTTGCGCCGATCCTGTGCCTGAGCCGGTGCTCAGTCATAGAGCAGCTCCGAGATCTCCGTGTCGTCAATGTTCGAGGCGGTGTACCAGTGGGAGCCGGTGTCCACGTCCTGGACCGTCTCGCCGTTGGCTGCCCTGACCGCCAGGGTGACGGCCTGGTAGCCCATCTGGTACGGGTCCTGGGTGACTGACCCCAGGAAGGCGCCGGAGCTGACAGCGTCCTTCTGAGACCTTCCTGCGTCGAAGCCCACGACGAGCAGGTCCTTGTAGGTGCCGCTGGAGCGGTCGAGGGCGGTGGCGTCGCCGGTCGCTGAGATGACGCCGTTGACCGCGTCCTGGTTGGCGGCGAACAGGGCGACGAGCCCGGTGGTGGACAGCACGGAGGTCGCTGCGGACTGGATGTCCGCCTGGCTGGTGGTTGGTGGGACCGTGACCACGATCCTCACCTTGGCGGGCTCGGAGGAGGCCTGGGTCCACCGCTGCTGTCCGGAGACGTCCACCGCCCCGGCCAGGCCGTCCAGCTCCTCCAGTTCGGTGACGAGCGTGTCCACGAAGCCGTCGACACGCTGGACGATGGAGCCTGAGGTCGAGTCCTGGGCGAGGACACCGATGACGGCGGGCGAGTCTGCGGTCGCGGAGGTCACTGCGGATACCAGGCTCGTGTCCTGGGCCAGGTTGGTGGCCACGTTGCCGCCCGCCACGGTGTTGTCAGTGGTGGCTGTGGCCACGACTGCTCCGGAGGCGTCGTCGGGAACGCCGGAGTCAAACCCGATGACCGGTATGTCCCGGCTTCTGGCACTGACCAGGGCGTCCTGGACGGCGTCGGGCTGGCAGGCGGCCAGGGCGATAGCCGCAGGTCCCTGGTTGACAGCGGCCGAGAGCTGCTCAACCTGCTGGGAGACGTTGGACTCTGCGTCGGGGCCGTTGGTCTCCAGCTGTACGTTGAGCTCGTCCGCGGCGTCCTGGGCTCCCCTGAAGGCAGCCTGGTAGAACTGGTTCTGGTAGCTCTTTGCGATGATGATGACCTTCATCGTCGCGTTCGAGCCGGATCCCTGGGAGCAGGCGGCCAGTGTCAGGGCGCCGGCGGCCGCCAGGGTGGCTGCCAGCACGGCCCGGCGTGCGGGCGCAGGAGCCCCGTCTGGCACGGGAGCGGCGGGTGCTGTGCGGGTCGTGAGGGTGGTGGGGTTCACGGCGGGGTTCATGGTGGTCCTTTCACGGTTGCGGAGGCGGGTCAGGGGGTGTCAGGAGCGTCGGGCGCGTCTGCTGCGCACGACGTCGAGCAGGACGGCGAGCACCACCACGACGCCGATGAGCACCTGCTGCCACTGCACCGGCAGGCCCATGGACAGCAGGCCGGTCTTGAGGACGCTGATGACGAAGACGCCGATGATCGTGCCCCACAGGGAGCCGACTCCTCCGGCCAGGGAGGTGCCGCCGATCACGCAGGCGGCGATGGCGTACATCTCCTGGCCGTTGCCGGTCTGCGGGGTGATGGAGGAGAAGGTCGCCGCGTAGATGACCCCGGCCAGGCCGCAGAAGAACCCGTTGAGGACGTAGACCCAGAACTTCCACCGCGACACGATGACGCCGGACAGCTCGGCTGCCTCCTCGTTGGACCCGATGGCGTAGGTGTAGCGCCCCAGCTTGGTGCGCGAGAGGATGAACCATGCCATGGAGAAGAAGGCGGCTAGCCACAGGACGCCGACCGGAAGGTCACCCGTCCTGTACAGGACCGTCTTGAACCAGCCGTCGTCGGAGGACAGGCTCGGGTAGGTCTGGGTCTGGACCTGGGCGATGACGGCGCACAGGCCCAGCGAGGCGAACTGCATCCCCAGGGTGGCGATGAACGGAGGCAGGCGCAGGAAGCCGACAAGGACACCGTTGGCGACGCCGAAGGCGACGCCGGTGGCCAGGACGACTAGAAGCGAGACCAGGATCGGTAGACCCCACACGTTGTACGCCACTCCTCCTACCAGTGCCGCACCCACCATGACTGTCCCCGAGGACAGGTCAATGCCCGCGGTGATAATGACAAAGGTCATGCCGATGGCCAGGAAGCCGATGTAGTAGGAGGAGTCGAGGATCGAGACCAGGGTGCTGGGTGACAGGAAGTGGTTGCCAAAGACGGCGAAGAACGCGTAGAGGACGGCGAGGGCCGCCAGTGCCATGATCTGCTGCATCGGCAGGGTCCTGGCGGGTCCTCGGGTGGTGGTATCGGTGGTCATGCGGGGTGTCCTTCCCTCTGCCTGGTCGCCAGCTCCATGACGGAGACAGGGGTTGCCTCGGAGATGTCAAGCTCGCCGGTCTTGCGTCCTTCGCGCATGACGACGACGCGGTCAGACAGGTGGAGGATCTCGTCGAGGTCCGAGGAGACCAGGAGGATGGACCTGCCCTCCTCCACGAGGTCGCGCATCAGCTGGTAGATCTCAGCGCGGGCTCCGATATCGATGCCGCGTGTCGGCTCGTCGAAGATGAGGATCTCGACGTCGCGCAGGAGCCACTTGGCCAGCACCACCTTTTGCTGGTTGCCGCCTGAGAGGTTGCGGACCAGCTGTCGGGGTGAGGGCGTCTTGATCCGTAGCGTGTCGATATACCTGCGTGCGCAGGCCTGGACCGTCCGTTCGTGGACGACAGGACCGGTGCACAGCGCGTCGTAGGAGGCCAGAGAGGTGTTCTCTGCGACGGAGAGGCCGGTGACGAGGCCGTAGCGCTTGCGGTCCTCGGATAGGTAGGCGATGCCGACCTTGATCGCGTCCCTGGGGTGCCGGAAGGTGACGCGGCGGTTGTGCACCCGTATGCTGCCCGAGGACGCCCGGTCGGCCCCGGCCACGATCCGCATAGTCTCGGTGCGCCCGGCGCCGACCAGCCCCGCGAAGCCGAGTACCTCCCCGGCGCGCAGGGTGAAGGAGACGCCGTGGACGTCTCGGGAGGAGAGGTTCCTGGTCTCTAGGACGACTGTGGCGTCCTGCGGCACCGTGGAGCGCTTCTTGGGGGCGTTGACGACCTGACGGCCCACCATGAGCTCGATGATCTCCTCCTGAGAGGACTCGGAGGCTGGTAGCGTCCCGACACTGGCTCCGTCACGCAGCACGGTAATGCGGTCGGCAACCGTCATGACCTCGTGCATGCGGTGGGAGATGTAGATGACTGACACCCCCTGAGCGCGCAGTCGGTCGACCCGCTGGAGAAGGTCGGCGCTCTCGCTGTCTGTCAGGGCGGCGGTCGGCTCGTCCAGGATGAGGACCTTCGTGGCCGGGAAGGACAGGGCGCGCGCGATCTCGACGAGCTGGGCCTTGGAGACGCTCAGGTCGCGCAGGAGGGCGGAAGGCGAGACTCCGATGTCGTACTCGTCGATGAGGGCCTGCGCCCTGCGGTTGAGGTGACGGTCCGATACCAGCGGGGAGGAGGACTCCCGCCCGATGAAGATGTTCTGGGCCACGGTGAGGTCAGCCATCATGTTCAGCTCTTGGTGGACGATCGAGATCCCGGCGTGCTGCGCGTCCCGGACGGAGCGGAAGTGAGCGGGAGCTCCGTCATAGTCGTAGCGTCCCTCGAAGTCGGGATAGATCCCGGTGAGGACCTTGACCAGGGTGGACTTGCCCGCGCCGTTCTCGCCGACCAGGGCGTGGACCTCTCCGGGAAGGAGGTCGAAGGTGATCTTGCTCAGGGCCTGGACCCCTGGGAAGGACTTGGATACATCGCGGAGTCGGAGACGGGCAGGGGGTAGTTGAGGTGGCATGTGTGCTCCGTTGCTTGGCTGTGGGTACCCGGCTGTGCCTGGAGGCGCCAGACGGTGAGGACCGGGACCGGGCAGGTGGACAGGCTGGGTGCCAGCCGACGGCCCGTCTGAGGAGGGCGACGGCGGTGAGAAGAGGCGTGTGGCTTCGTGGTGACAGAGCGGAGTGCGTAAGATCGGCGCCCTGTCTGGTTGACAACGATGTCAATCAGACAGCCACAACGATATGTCAAGGGTCGTGAGCGGTCAAGTAGGCTGGGGGAGTGAGTGAGGACTCTGTGCTGCTGCGGTCGGCGGTCGCAGCAGGTGGGCAGCGGAGCCGCCCCACCATGAAGCAGGTTGCCAGGTTGGCGGGAGTCGGCACCAAGACCGTCTCCAGGGTTGTTAACGGGGAGCCGAACGTGGCTGCGGATACCGCGCGCCGGGTCTGGGACGCTGTGCAGGAGCTCGACTACCACGTGGACATCCGTGCCGGTAGCCTCCGCCGCCCGGGCGGGGCGACGAGGACCATAGCCCTGCTCGTGGCCAGTGTGGACAATCCGTTCGCGGGAGAGCTCCACCGTGGCGTGGAGGACGTCGCCCGCGAGCACGACGTGGCTGTCCTGGCCTCCAGCCTTGATGAGGAGCCCCAGCGCGAGGTCGCCGCCGTCGAGGACTCGATCAGACGGCACGTGGACGGGATCATCGTCAACACCACCACCGTTGACGGAGCCGCCCTGGAGCGCGTGCTGCACATGGGGGTACCGATCGTGTTCGTGGACAGGGCTCCGCGCGGACTCGTGGCGGACTGCGTCACCAGCGACACCACCAGCGCCGCCGAGCGTGCCACGCGTCATCTTCTGGGCCAGGGACACCGCAGGATCGTCCTGCTCACCGAGAGGCTCAACGTTGCCACCGCGCTCGCGCGGCGCCAGGGGTTCCTTGATGCGTTTCGAGAGACACGCACTGAGGAGTCCGGGGCGCTGGTCGTGTCAGGGCTGGTTGGTGCCGAGGCGGCTGAGCGGGCGCTGTGGGGCGTCATGACCTCGCCGGATCCGCCTACGGCGGTGTTCAGCGGGCAGAACCTCCTCACCGAGGGCGCGCTGCACGCGCTGAGGCGCCTCGGGCTGCGTGAGGTCGTGGCGCACGTCGGCTTTGACGACCTTCCCCTGGCGGACATGCTGGCCCCCGCCCTGACCGTGGTGCGCCAGGACCCCAGGACCATGGGCAGTCTTGCCGCTCGGCGCCTGTTCTCCCGGCTGGACGGGGACCAGGGCGAGCCAGAGCACCTCGTGGTGCCCACCGAGCTGGTCTGCCGCGGCAGCGGGGAGATCCCGCCTCCTGGTACCTCAGGGGCGTGGCCTCAGTGATGTGTCGGGGTCTCAGCCTCCCTGGACCTCCAAGAGGTAGTCCCGCATCTCAGACAGGAGGTGGATCTGTCACGAGCGCCTGCCCCGTGCCGCCTTCAGCAGGCTGTCAAGATCCTGCGGCTCGGTCAGGCCACTGACGACGTCGGACAGGGGCAGCCCCAGGCTGATGTCGTCCACTGCCTCGGGAAGCGAGGAGAGGAGGTCTGCCCGCGTCCCGTCGTCGGTGACCCTGAGCACGAGGACTTCCTCGGGGAGGACGCCTTCGTCGTCAAGGATCTCGGGGGCGTGGGTGGACAGGACCACCTGAAGGTCGCTGGAGCGCTGGGCTGCTGCCAGTACTGAGGGAAGCAGGCGGACGATGGCAGAGTTGAGGGAGAGCTCAGGCTCCTCAAGAAGGAGGGTCCCAGCGCCGCTGGGCGCCTTGATCACGGTCCACAGCAGACCGATGAGCCGCAGGGTGCCGTCGGAGAACTCGGTCTCGTACTGAGTTGACGGCGTGGAGCGCCAGTTGCGGTAGCCTGCGCGCAGGTGGGGCCTGCCTGCAGAGTCTACCTCGATTGCCAGGGACTCGAACTCTGGGACGGCGGCCTGGAGGGCGGCCTGCATCCGCCGCATCCAGGCGTCACGGGTCCGTGGAGGTGTTGCGTTCATCTGGGCGATAAAGTCGCCGCCGAAGGGGTCGTCCCTGTCCAAGCCGCTCCTGGAGGGGTCGCGGATGACCTGGGGGACCAGGTGAAAGTACTGGACCTTGCTGACGTACTCCGCGATACTCCTGAAGTCCTGGTTGGCCCCGATCTGCTCCAGGTGCGTCTGGGTCAGCCGCTCCGGGTCGTCTAGATCCTCAGAGGTCGGGCGCTGGAGCAGCGGGGTGCCGTCACGCTCGACGAGCTCCTCGTCCACGACCGGACGGTTGAGGCCTCCCGACTGTCCCTTGACGGACAGCCGGTAGTGCCAGGTGGTACCACCCTCTTCCAGGTGGACGTCCACAATGAGCCGACCTCTGTGGTAGTTGCGTGCGAACAGGCTGCGGACCCGGCTGAGCCCGCCACGTCCGCCGACCGCGCTGGCCAGGCCGCCCCCGGGTCTGGCGATGTCGCCGAGGAAGCGGAACAGGTCGAGCAGGTTCGACTTTCCTGCCGCGTTGGGCCCGACGACAAAGAGACGCCGGTCAAGCTGGAGGTCGAGGGACTTGAAGTTCCTCCAGTTGCTAGCGGACACCTGGGTGATTCTCATCCGCACGCCTCCCATCACGTCTCAACCGCCCTGCCGGCAGCAGAGCCTCTCCTGTGGGTAGCCCCACATACTATCCCCCTCATGACTGTCCTCTTCATGTGTGCTGGACAGTGGTGTGACGGCGGCAGCGTGGCCCCGTGAGCGGGTTCCCGCCGTCGGCTCCATGACTCCTCCCAGGGTCCCAGGTTTCATATCTCGGCTGGTTGCCCTGGCTGGCCCTGGTGTCGGCTGCGTGGCGGAGGGCTGGGCCAGGGGTGGTGCAGCTACTCGCGTGCCAGGTCGCGGCGCTGGAAGCTGACCCACCCGGCCAGGGTGAGTGCGCAGGCCACGGATGCCACCACCGCCAGGCCAGTCAGCGTCGCGTCCGCATCCGTCACCGCAGGCACGTGGTAGAAGGGGCTGATCCCCAGCGCCCACCCCGGCAGGTTGAAGGTGGGGCCCAGCAGGGTCAGGCCGAAGGAGGCCAGCACCCCGGCCCAGGCAGCGATGCTGAGCGCTGGTCGGGCTCCGACGACCATGACGGATACGGCCACGACCGCCCACACGGCGGGCAGCGTTGCCGCGACCTGGATGATCGTGCTGGTGAAGCCGATCCCGGCGTCTGCGACTGACGACACGATTGCCAGCATGGTCCCGGCGACCGTGACCAGGAGGGTCGAGGCAGTCAGAGCCGAGACGAGCCCGCTCAGGTAGTAACGTCCCCGGCTCAGGGACGTCGCGATCAGCGGCTCGACGCGGTCCTCGACCTCCTCGGAGCGGATCCTCAGCATGATCTGGATTCCGGGGACCGAGCAGATAATGCCCACCAGGCTCAGGATCGTCACCAGGAAGGCGGAGACCAGGTCGTCCTGGGTCGTGGCGCCTGAGGCGAGGACCCCCTGGACGGCCTCGTTGGATCCGAGGAGGTCGTCGATCGAGGTGGTGAAGTAGCCGAAGACCGTGCCCAGGGCGAGGGAGACGACCAGCCAGGTCAGCAGCAGCTCCCGGTTGAGCCGCCAGGTGAGAGCCCACGGCCCGCGTACCTGCCCGTCAGCGGGACCTGGTGGTGGGCTGAGAAGTCCCTGCGCGAAGTCGCGGCGATCCTGGAGGAGGAAGGCGGCCACCACCAGGACCGTGGCCAGGAGCAGCGCTGGCAGCAGCGGCCACCAGCTGTTCGACACCACGGGCTCGGTCTGGGTCATCCAGCCCAGCGGGTTGGCCCACAGGGTCCACGATGGTGTTTCCAGGGAGTAGGCCAGGCCCCTCAGGGCAAAGAGGAACCCCAGGGTGCCCAGGGAGATCGTGGAGGCCATACGGCGGTCCGCAGCCACTTGGGAGGCCAGGGCGGCGACCCCGGCGAACATCAGTCCTGTCGTGGTGAAGGTGGCGCACAGCAGCGCGGTGCTGCCCCACCCGCCCCCGCAGGCCACGGTCACCACGGCTGCGACGATGCCGGTCGCTAGTGCGCCGGTGGATGCCATGAGCACCCCGGTCGCAAGCCTGGCGCCGCGCCCCATCACCCCCGAGGCGAGCAGCTCGGCCTGGCCGGAGTCCTCCTGGCCGCGGGTGGCGCGCACGACAGCCAGGACCGCGGACATGGCCGTGATAAATCCTCCCAGTGTCAGGGAGCGCCAGGCGTTGAAGCCGTCGGTGCTCAGGAGGTCGTGCGCCGGACCGAAGATCAGGCCGAGCGCAGGGTTGGCGCCGATCGTCGCTGCCAGGGTCGCCCGCTCCTGCTGGGTGTCGAAGATTAACGGGTAGAGGAGCGGGGAGGAGGCCGACAGCAGCGTCACGATGAGGATCCACGGGACCAGGAGGCGGCCGTCGTGGCGCAGGGAGGTGCGCAGGAGAAGGCGTGTGCCCGTCAGGGCGGCCGCAGGTGGCCTCCTGCGCGATGCTTCCTTGCGGTCTCCTCCGGGCGCGTGTCGGGCGTCCTGGGTGTCCTGGGCTGCCTGGCTCGTCTGGCGTGCCCGTCCCGTCTCTGGTGCCATCGTGGTCACTGCTCCTTCCTGGCTGCGGGGAACTGCTGGCGGGAGTCGGCGCCGTCCTGGGGGTCGTCCTGGTAGAGGTCGAGGAAGAGGCTCTCCAGGCTCGGGGGCTCGACCTGCAGGGTGCGGATGCCGATGGCGGACAGGCTGGCCATGGCCCGACCCATCTGGTCGGGACGGACCAGTGCGGTCAGCCGGGCGCCCGACAGGGTGACCTCTTCAAGCCCGTCAATGCTGTCGAGCTCGTCGTCGCCAGGAGTGTCGCCAGGAGTGTCGCCAGGAGCATGGCCGAGGGTGGCGTGCACAGTGCTGCGCGAGTCGGAACGCAGCTCCTCCAGGGTCCCTTCTCGCGCGATGGTG
This sequence comes from Actinomyces sp. 2119, assembly GCF_003591215.1. Classification (NCBI taxonomy): domain Bacteria; kingdom Bacillati; phylum Actinomycetota; class Actinomycetes; order Actinomycetales; family Actinomycetaceae; genus Actinomyces; species Actinomyces sp. 2119. The sequence continues at coordinate 123,483 of NZ_QYRR01000004.1, read as the reverse complement.
CCGTTGCGGATAATCGAGACGCGGTCAGCGAGGTTCTCCACCTCGCTCATGATGTGGCTAGACAGAAGGACCGACGCGCCGCGGTCCTTGGCTTCCTGAACGGTGACCTGAAAGGCCTCCTCCATAAGGGGGTCCAGGCCGGAGGTGGGCTCGTCGAGGACGAGGAGCTCGGCGTCGCTGGCTAGGGCCGCGATGATAGCCACCTTCTGGCGGTTGCCCTTGGAGTACTGGCGTCCGCGCTTGGTGGGGTCGAGCTCGAAGCGCTCGATGAGCTCCTGGCGGCGCGTGCGGCTGAGCCCCCCGCGTAGGGAGCCGAGCAGGTCGATGGCCTCGCCTCCGGTCATGGACGGCCACAGGGACACGTCCCCGGGCACGTAGGCCATGCGCTGGTGCAGCTCGACGACGTCGCGCCAGGGGTCCTGGCCCAGGACCCGCACCGTGCCCGCGTCGTGGCGCAGCAGCCCGAGCAGGACGCGGATCGTAGTGGACTTCCCCGCCCCGTTGGGGCCGAGGAAGCCCAGCACCTCACCCCGGTCCAGGTGAAGGCACAGATCGGTGAGCGCGCGGAAGCGGCCATAGGACTTGTCAAGACTCCTGACGTCGATGGCGCGAGAGGAGGATGAGGGCGCGGTTGTGACCATAGGGGTTCCTTCCGGCTCTGGTCGCTGCATCTGGTTAGCGGACGGACGGCACCATTGAACTCCACGAGTGAGGAAATCTGCAAGTGGAGATATAGTGGTGCGCATGACACGATCGCGCAGCGGGCAGACGGGACCGAACAGCGACCAGCCAGACGGCGGCGGGACCAGACGTCGCCCGACTGGCCGGCGCCCGGGCGACAGCGGGACCCGCGAGGCGATTCTCGACTCAGCCCTGTCGCTCTTTGCCGACAGAGGTTTTGAGGGGGCCTCGGTGCGGGCCATAGCCAGGGGGGCGGGCGTGGATCCAGCGCTCATTCGGCACTTCTTCGGTGACAAGGCAGGGCTCTTCGTCGCGGCTGTCACGTCGCGGGCGCCGTTGGCTGAGGCGGTCGGGGGCGGGCTGGAGGGTTCCGGAGGGGGTGAGCGGCTGGTCCGCGCCTACCTGAGCATGTGGGAGGACCCCGAGCTTGGTCCCGTGCTGACCGCAGTCGTGCGCTCGGCCGTGGCCTCCCAGGAGGCCGGGACAAGGCTCAGCGCTGCTGTGGTTCCTGCGGCCAGCAGCATCGCCGGCCTGCGGCCAGAGGAGCTGGGTGGGCTGGGACTCGCCGGCGCGCAGCTGTTCGGTGTTGCCGTGGCCCGCTACCTCCTGTGCGCCCCGCCTGTGGCGGAGCTGAGCCTGGAGGAGGTCGTCGCCCGCCTTGCCCCAGCGGTCCAGGAGGTGCTCGACGGTCCCGCCGACGGGTAGCGATGTGCTGACTGGCTGGGGTGGGGTATGGCACCTGAGAGGGGACGCAACCCGTGCGGCGTGACCCGATAGGTCTCTGGCGCACGACGGCGGTGCTGCGACGCCGCCTGCCTGCTGGGCTGCACCGAGTTCTTTTCTTCCTCAGGGTCTTCAGGGGCTGGTCAGGGATGACAGTGGGACAGGCGCGTGCCAGGGCGGTCCGTGGCAGGTCCTGGGAGTTGTGAGTCAGCCTGCTGCCGGTTCCAGGTCCGGGACACGGGTACCGCAGGGGAATACCAACGGAGAGGGAGAGGCCGTATGGTAGTTGTATGAGTAACGATTTCGTTCCGGAGGCTGCCGGGCTGGTTCAGGTGGCCGCTCGCGCTGCCCGGGAGGCGCAGCGTGTGCTTGCTGCCGCCCCACGGGGGGTCAAGGATGCCGTCCTGGAGGCCATGGCCACGGGTCTGCTGGCTGACAGCGCAACGATCCTGGAGGCCAATACCCGTGACACTGAGCGGGAGCGGGCCGCGGGTATGAGCCCGGGGCTCCTGGACCGCCTGGCGCTGGACGAGCCCCGCCTGGCAGGGATCGCCGGGTCGCTGCGAGAGGTCGCCGCGTTGCCCGACCCGGTCGGGGAGGTCGTGGACGGGTCAGTTATGCCCAACGGGCTGCGGGTACGGCGGGTTCGCGTACCCATGGGCGTGGTCGGCATGATCTATGAGGCCCGGCCCAACGTGACCGTGGATGTAGCGGCCCTTGCGGTCAAGTCCGGTAACGCCGTCCTCCTGCGGGGAGGAAGCGCTGCCCAGGAGTCCAACGCCGCGATCGTTGCCAGCCTGCGACGGGCGCTTGAGTCCCAGGGGCTGCCTGCGGATCTGGTGGCCAGCGTCGACGCGGCTGGGCGGGAGGGAGCGCGCGCCCTCATGCATGCCCGTGGTCTGGTCGACGTACTGGTGCCCCGGGGAGGCGCTGGACTTATCCGTAGCGTCGTGGAGGAGTCCACGGTGCCGGTCATCGAGACCGGCTCGGGGAACTGCCACGTCTACGTGGATGCCTCTGCCGACCTGGAGGCCGCGGTGGAGATCATCGTTAACGCCAAGACGCAGCGTGTGGGTGTGTGCAACGCTGCCGAGACCCTCCTGGTCCACGCCAAGGTCGCCGACACCTACCTGTCCCGGGCGGCGGCGGCCCTGTGGGAGGCCGGGACCACCCTGCACGCCGACCCTACGGCCCACCGCCTTCTCCGCGGGCCTGCTGGCGCCTCTGGTCACGGGCACCTGCTGGTGGAGGCGGCTGAGGAGGACTGGGGCACTGAGTACGGCTCCCTGGATCTGGCGGTTGCCGTCGTTGAGGACCTGGACCGTGCCGTCGAGCACATCCGTACCTATACCACGGGACACACTGAGGCTGTCGTGGCTCAGGACGTCGCCGTCATCAACGCTTTTGTCGCCGGGATGGACTCTGCAGCCGTCATGGTCAACGCCTCCACCCGCTTCACCGACGGCGGCCAGCTGGGGCTGGGGGCCGAGCTGGGCATCTCTACCCAGAAGCTGCACGCACGCGGGCCGATGGGGTTGGCCGAGCTGACCACCACGACGTGGATCGTCGAGGGAGACGGCCATATCCGTGCCTGACCCCCGTCTCCTGTGCCTGAGGAGGACCCGTCTTCTGTGCCTGAGGAGGGCACCGTATGCGTACCATGATCGCCATGACGAGCCGGGGCACCCGGGTCGCTGCCGCTATCGTTGCCGTGACCGGGATGCTCCTGACCTGGATGATCTGGCTGGCTCTCAACGGCCCGGCTGCCTCGACCAGCGAGCCCGGGCTCGTTCTGACCGCGACTCCGACGCCGCTGGCCACCAGCAGCCCGACCGTCTCAGCGTCTGCTTCCCCGACCCCGACTCCTGACACCGGGGGCGAGGAGACCAGCCCCCAGCCGGTGGAGCCTGCCGAGCCGGTAGAGGTTGACCCGGGACAGGACGCTGGTGATGGCAGTCAGGGTGGTTCCGGGGACCAGTCCGGCGCAGGCGGCGCTCAGAACGGCTCGGGCTCCCAGCAGCAGGCCCCAGGTGGCGGCGTCAGCGACGATCATGATGACGACAGTGACGACGTTGACGACCTCAATGACGATGACCTTGATGACGATAACGATGATGACGATAACGATGATGACGACTAGCTAGACGGTACGTCTCCTGAGCCGTCCCCATGGTGTCCACAGCAGGGGGCTGCCGCGTCGGGTGCCTGCCTCGGGCTCGGGCCGTGTGCCTGACAGTTGCTGCCTACACCAGCCGGTATCCCATGCCGCGTACGGTCTGCACCCGCTCCTTACCAAGCTTGCTGCGCAGGTAGGACACGTAGACCTCCACCACGTTAGATCCCGGGTCAAAGTCATACCCCCACACGGTGCTGAGGAGCTGCTCGCGGCTGAGCACCTGGCCCGGGTGGCGCATGAAGGTCTCCGCCAGCGCGAACTCCCTGGCGGACAGCTCCACCGTGTCCCCGGCTACCTCCATGGTGCGGCCCCGCAGGTCGAGCACCAGGTCCTTGTGGGTGATCCTGACCGGGTCGGCGGGATCTGCGGGAGCCGTCTCGGAGCGCAGGCGCACCCGCACCCGCGCCAGGAGCTCCTCGAAGGAGAACGGCTTGGGCATGTAGTCGTCCGCCCCCCGCTCCAGGCCCGCTACCCGGTCCGCCACCGAGGAGCGTGCTGTCAGCATGATGACAGGAGTGGACACACCCTGCCCTCGCAGGCGCTCCAGGACTTCAAAGCCGTCGATGTCAGGCAGGCCGATGTCGAGGACGACCAGGTCGATGTCCTCTTGGAGGACCACCTCCAGGGCCTGCAGACCCGAGGCGGTGACCTGGGTGGTGTAGCCGGCTGCGCGGAGGCCCTTGGCGAGGAAGGAAGCGATCCGGGCCTCGTCCTCCACTACCAGGATGGTGCTCATCAGTCTGTGTCCTTCCTCGGGCTCGTGGCATGGTCGGCCACAGTGTGGAGGGGGAGTCTTAAGGTGAACAGGGAGCCGAGCCCCTGGAAGGAGCGTATTTCCAGACAGCCGTGGTGGGCCACGGCGATACTGTCCACGATGCTCAGGCCCAGCCCCGTTCCTGAGGCCTTCTGCACCGCTGCCGCCGTGCGGCCAAAGCGGCGACGCACCAGGGGCAGGTCCTCCTCCGCGATGCCGATGCCCTCATCCCTGACCCACATGAGCAGGCTGGCCCCGTCCACCCGGGAGCCCAGGCTGACCCGGGAGCCGGGGTCGGAGTACTTGACTGCGTTCGCCGCCAGCTGCAGCCAGGCCTGGGTGATCCGGGTAGGGTCCATCTCGCAGCAGATGCCTGCAACCTCCTCCAGCTGCCAGCGGCGGTCACCCAGGCCCTGGGCCTTCTCGAAGACCTGCTGGGTGAGGACGGAGACGTCGACCTGCTGAGGGCTGATAACACCGGTCTCGGACACGTCGGCCAGCAGAAGGAGGTCGTTGACCAGGGTTCCCATTCTGTCCACCTCGTCGATAGCCAGTTCCCGGGTCTGGGCGACGTCCTCGGCGTCGTCAGGGTCCAGGAGCTCGAGGTGGCCGCGGACCACGGTGATAGGGGTACGCAGCTCGTGGCCGACGTCGTCAAGCAGGTCCCGCTGGGCCTCTACCGAGCGCTGGACGCGGTCCAGCATCCAGTTGATGGCCACGGCCAGCGTGGTCAGGTCGTCACGTCCGCGCACAGGCACGCGGGAGGTCAGGTCGTTCTCCCCGATAGCCTCGGTCGCCTCGCGCAGCTGGCCGATGGGCCGCAGCAGCCGCTCTACGGCGAACCACGCCAGAGCCGCCACGAGCGCCACGGTAAAGACCGCGCTGGCCATGTACATCACCATGGTGCGGCGCAGGTCGGCATGGGCGGTGTCCAGGTTCACCACGTGTACCAGTGCCGCCCCGGCAGCCGACCCGGAGGCGGTCCTGGTCGGGGCCACCATGACGCGGTACCTGGCCTGGGAGGTCCGGATGTCCTCGATAACCACCTTGTCCCCGGTCACGTGGGACTCCAGGTGGGAGATCAGCTCCTGGTCGTCCTCGGGTGTGAGGGCTGCCCGGGTGGGAGGTAGCAGCGTCAGCTCGGAGCCGACAAACCCCAGCTCGGCCTCGTCGGGACCCAGGACCGACTGCCGGATGTAGGCGTAGACCGCCTGGGAGGGCTCGGAGAAGGGGGCGCCCGTGTCCGGGTCCACCCCCTGCTCGACCAGCGCCTTGAACCTGTCCCTGCTGCGCTCTAGCTGCGCGTTGACGTCACTGCTGATGCTGTTCTGGCCCAGCAGCCACACAAAGAGCCCGGAGACTCCCAGGGCGACTCCCGCCACCACGACGATGGCGACCATGACCCGGGTGCCGATAGTGACCGAGGCAACGACCTGAGAGTCCCGGGGCGGGTAGCTGGTCTCCTTCTTGCCCCCAGTGACAGGGCGGCGAGGCAGGCGCATGCTCAGCACACTCCCAACGTCAGCCCTAGCGCCCGACTCCCGTGTACTGCCACCCGGCCCCGCGCCAGGCAGCCGGGTCCAGGGCGTTGCGGGCGTCGATGACGACCTGGCGGGCCACGTGCGCAGCCGCCAGCGCGGGGTCGAGTCCCACGAACTGCTCCCACTCGGTGAGCAGCAGGACCAGCTCGGCCCCTTCCAACGCCGTGACCACGTCCTCCTCGCGCCTGACGTGAGGGTGGGTACGGGCCACCACGGGCAGGGCGTGGGGGTCGCAGACGGTGACCACGGCACCAAGGTCTGACAGGCGGGAGGCCACGTCCAGGGCGGGGGAGTCCCGCACGTCGTCGCTGTCCGGCTTGAAGGCCGCACCCAGGATGGTGACGGGTACGTCGCTGAGGTCCCCGCCCACGTGCTCCAGAGCCAGGTCCACCACCCGCGCCCTCTGGGCCTGGTTGACCGTGTCCACCGTCTCCAGGAGGCTGGCCAGGCCATCGGCGTCGTGGGCGCGGGCGGTTGCCCGCAGCGCCCTGATGTCCTTGGGGAGGCAGCCCCCGCCGAAGCCTACGCCTGCCCGCAGGAAGCGGTGCCCGATGCGGGCGTCATAGCCGATGGCCTGGGCCAGCACGGTGACGTCTGCCCCGGCCGCCTCGCACAGGCCCGCCATCGCGTTGATGAAGCTGATCTTGGTGGCCAGGAAGGAGTTTGCCGCGGTCTTGACCAGCTCGGCGGTGGCGTAGTCGGTGAGGATCTGCGGGATTCCCTCAGCCAGCAGGGGGGCGTAGACGGTGTCAAGGACCTGCTGGGCCTCGAGCGCCTCCTGAGGCTCCTCGGCAAGCCCGTAGACGATGCGGTCGGGGTGCAGGGTGTCCTGTACGGCGAAGCCCTCCCGGAGGAACTCCGGGTTCCAGACCGTGTGCGCCCGCCCGGCCAGACGCTCGCTGATCTCCCGGGCCGTACCTACCGGGACCGTGGACTTGCCGACGACCAGTGCCCTGTGGCCCTCGGGAAGAGCAGATCGCAGCAGCTCCACGGCTGAGCGCACCTGGGACAGGTCGGCCTGGCCCCCCTCAGCGGACTGGGGGGTGCCCACGGCGATGAAGTGGACCTCCACGGACGCTATCTCCTCCGGGGAGGGACTGGTGGTGAAGCGCAGGCGGCCGCCCTCTACCTGGGAAGTCAGCAACTCCGGTAGGCCGGGCTCGTAGAAGGGGGCCTCACCCTGTGACAGTGCAGCCACCCGCTCGGGGTCGGTGTCGATCCCCAGGACGTCGTGGCCCAGAGAGGCCATGGCGGCGGCATGGACGGCGCCGAGGTAGCCGCATCCGATCACTGACAGCTGCATGATGAGTTCCAATCGATGGTACGTGACGTGGACAGGGTATCTTCCAGGCGGCGCGACACCCAGGCAGGAAGCCAGGTGTGGGCCGCAGGTCTGAAGGCATGGACGAAGACCAGACGCAGGGCGGCGGCATGGCGGTACACCCGCAGCCTGGAGGCGCTGGTGGGAAGGGAACGGGCCAGGTCGTCGAGGAGGCCGCTGACCACCTGGAGGCCGTGCAGGCTCAGGCGGCCGTGGACGGTCATCAGCTCGAGGTGGGCCATGAGGTTACCCAGGTCGAGGGCGGGCTCGGCAAGCACGGGAGTGTCCAGGTCCAGGAGCGACGCCTCGGTGCCGTCCCACAGGACCTGGCCGTCGTGGAGGTCGCGGTGGGCGACGATGACTGCACCCGGGTCCTGCCCCAGCCCGGCGCAGGTGAGCTCGACCTCCTCCTCCAGGCGTGACAGGCTGGTGCCCTCTGGCAGGAGGGGCTCTAGCAGGCCGTGCCCGGCTGCCCGGTCGAACCAGCGGTGCAGTACCTGGGCCTCCTGACGGGGGCCGTGGACAGGAAGGTTCGCCCTGACCTGGGCCAGCGTGGCCCACGCCTGTGTCAGGTGCTCCCACCCGGCCAGGCCGTCGTCACCAAGGTCACTCAGGCTGCGCCCGGGAAGCAGCTCCAGGTCGACGTGACAGTCTGAGGAGTCTAGGACTCGGGCGGTGCGTAGGCCTGTGGCGGCGAAGGCGGTAGCCCCCACTGGGCTGGCCAGGGGCGTGGCCCGGCCCCGCCGCACCGCCTTGCGGACGCTGTCGGCTCCGATGGTGACGGCACGTCGGCCGTAGCGGTGCACCACCAGCGTCCCTGCCTCCGTGGGGGACAGGGCGGGCAGCGCGGGGTCCGTGCCGTAGGGGAGAAGGCGGACCTCTCCCTGGGCGCTCAGCTCGCCGGCCCTCAGGCGGTCCTCCTGGTCACGGCACTCGATACTGATGGCCCCGTCCCGTCCCGGCCAGGCCCGTCCCAGGCCGGGGACGGACCGCAGACGTTCCAGGGTGCCTGCCTGCCTGGGTGTTACTGGGTCCACGGGCCTTCCTCCTCCAGGTGGGTGAGCGTCTCGTCGATGTCCTGGCGCCATGTGGGGGCTCCCTGGCGCAGCGGCTCGGCCAGCCGGGACAGGCGGGCCAGGGCGAGTGCCGTGGCCAGCTCCTCCTCGCTGGGAACCGTGCCCCCGCCGTGGGCGTAGCCCGACAGGAAGGCCTGAGACATCCCGGGCGGGGCCACCGACAAGTAGGCACCCAGGTCCGTGGCCGCAGGAGCCAGACGGGCCCGGTCGAAGTCCGTCAGCCACACCTGGCCGGTGGACGGGTCGTGCAGGAACTGGTCGGGGGAGGCGTCGCCGTGCACCAGGAGGGGTGTCCCTGGCAGGCGGCAGGGCAGCGTGGCGCCCACGGACAGCACGCGTGCGGCCAGGTCCGGGGCCACGGCCTCTAGCACGCTGGCGTGCGCCCGGGCCAGGTCGTGGGGGCTGGGGTGTCCGTCGGGAAGCCGCTGCCGCAGCTGCGCGGGCAGTCGCGGGGTGCCCGCGTGCAGAGCGGCCAGGAGAGTCCCTGCGCGGTGGTGGTCTTCCGGCTGGCTGGAGGCGGCGAGGTCCTGGCGACCGCACCGCTGCTGGACGCTGACGTGACCCGGGTCCGCCTGCCCCAGGTCCTCCTCCAGCTCTGGGACGGGGACTAGGATGCCTGCAAAGCGATGGATATCTTGGAGCAGGAGGCCCTTGTCCGCCTCCCCGGCGCGTATCCTGACCACCGTGTGCTCCTGGCGGACCACCAGCCGACGGGCCGGGTTGTAGCGCAGCACGTCAGCAGGTTCCCAGGAGCCCACCGCTCCGTGGTGCAGGGCACGGTCCAGGTGGGGCAGGAGCCGGGGGTCGTCGGCCACCCGACCCACCAGCAGGACCAGCTTGCCGCCGAGGTTGGAGGTGGCGGCACTACGGCCTGTCCTGGCGAGCTGGCGCAGGGTCTTGCGCGCCTTGGATGCGGAGACGGGCCACAGGATCCTCGCCCAGCCGGTCGCGTGGCCTGTCCGGCGGTCCTCCAGGGACATCAGCATGGAGACCTCGGGCTTGACCCTGATGCGGCAGGCCCGCACGCGCCCTCCGGTGCGTGCGCTGAGCCAGTCGGCGTCCAGGACCCGCTCCAGGACAGCAGCCGTTGACGTGTCGGCCAGGGGCGTGTCCGCCGAGGAGGTAGATGCTAGGGAGGAGGACAGCCCGCTCGTCTTGCTCATGCTACGTCCTCCCTGCTGTGCGGCTGCGGCCCGTCCTGGGTGTCCTCTTCCTCCCCGTCCTGGGGGAGTCCCGGCCGCGCCATGGGCGGCGGGCTCTGCGTGCCTCCCTCCCACGCCCAGGCCCGGAAGGCCTGCGAGGACTCCAAGAGCTGGTCGGGACGGCCCGCCAGGCGGATGTGTCCGTCCTCGACCCACACCACCCGGTCGGCCCGCATGGCGACCTCCGGGTCGTGGGTGACGGTCAGGGTGGTGCGCCCGTCTACCAGCTGGTCGATGGCGTCGAGCACCAGGGTGGTGGAGGCAGGGTCCAGGCCGGTCGTTGCCTCGTCGAGGATGACCACCGGGGCATTGCGAAGCAGAGCGCGGGCGATGGCCACCCGTTGGCGCTGGCCGCCTGACAGTGTCCCGCCACGCTCGCCCACGACAGTGTCGTAGCCCTCAGGCATCTGGGTGATGAAGTCGTGGGCGTAGGCTGCGCGCGCGGCCTGCTCGATCTCCTCGTCGGTGGCGTCCTGCCTGCCCAGGCGGATGTTGTCACGGATCGACCCGGTTAGCAGGACCGCTTCCTGGTGGAGGACGGAGACCTGGGAGCGCAGGTAGGTCAGGTTGATCTCCTCCAGGGGGTGCCCGTCAAGGGTGACCTGTCCGCTGACGGGGTCCATGGCCCGGGTGACCAGGGAGGTCAGCGTCGACTTGCCCGACCCTGAGGGGCCTACCAGCACGACGTGCTGTCCCGGTGTCACCGTCAGGTCCACCCCGTGGAGCACCTCGGTGTCCTCGTAGGCGGCACGCACCGCTGAGAAGCGGATCAGGCCGCGTACCCGAGCCGGGGTCAGTCCCGGCTCGGGGGAGACGATGTCGGGGGTGATCTCCAGCAGCGTGGCCACCCTCTCCCCGGAGGCTGCGGCCCGGGCGATGCGCCCGGTGTACTTGGCCATGTCCCGCAGAGGCTTCATGGTGGTACGCAGGTAGGTGGTGAACAGCACCAGGTCCCCGGGGGACATGGCCCCGGCCAGGACCCTCATCCCTCCGCCAACCATGACCACGGCCGTGGCGACCCCGACGATGACGTCGGTGCTGCGCTCCAGCCTGGCGGCGATACGGCGGGAGCGGACCCCCTCAGTGAGCGACTTGGCGTTGGCGCCGGTGAACCGCTTCTGGATCAGGGGCTCCAGCCCGTAGGACTGGACCACCTTGATGGCCCCCAGGGCCTCCTGGGCGGTGTTGGCCAGGTGGCCCTCAGCCTTGCGTGAGCGCATGGAGGCGGAGGTGATGTGCCGGGAGGTCCCGGAGGACGTCAGGACAAAGGCGCCCACGGCCAGCACGACGACGACAGCCAGCAGCGGGTCCAGCACGACCATGACCACCAGCATCACCACCAGGGTCAGCAGGTTGGCGGCCAGCGGCATACCCGCTGTGACCGCTACTTCCTGCATCCGGTTGATGTCGGCGATGAGGCGCTGGACGGTATCGGCGCTGCGGTTACGGGCGTGGAACTGCTGGGACAGGCCCTGCACGTGGCTGAAGACCCGGGCTCGCAGGGCTGCTGCGGTGCGCGAGCCCACCAGGGCAAAGGCGACGGTGGCCAGGTAGCTGCACAGCGCCCTGGCGGAGACCACGGCCACCTGCAGCGCGCCCAGGCCCAGGAGCATGGGTAGTCCAGCCGGGGCCGTGCCTGTATCAGTCCCCAGGGAGGACACCACCGAGTCGATGACGATCTTCAGGGGCCAGGGCTCCAGCACCCTGAACCCGACCTCGGCCAGGAGGGCGACGATCCCGCCCAGCAGGAGCAGCCACATGGGCCTGGCGTCGCGCCACACCATCCTCAGGGTGCGCCGCATGGGGGCCGGGGTCTCCTCCTCCGCTGCCTGTGCCGACCCGGCCGTCTGCGCTTCAGACCGGGAGTCGTCGTGCTGACCACTGTGGGGAGCGCTGTCGTGCTGGGCGGCGTGCTGGGTGTTGTCGTCGCTGTCGCGCTCCGGGGTGCTGTCAGGTACTGGCTGCTCAGGCACGACCCACCCCCGCGGCGTCCAGGACGGTGGCGACCACGCCGGCCCACGAGTGGCGCTGCTCCGCCCGACGGCGTCCCAGCGCGCCCAGGTGGGCACGTCGGCCCGGGTCCGCGGCCAGGGCGTCGATGGCTTGCGCCAGGCTGTGGGGGTCCGAGGGCGGCACCAGGGTGCCCAGCCCCTCCAGCAGCTGGGGCACCTGCCCCACGGCCGAGGCTACGACCGGCAGCCCGCAGGCCAGGTACTCCAGGACCTTGAGGGGGGAGAAGTACTGGTACTCCTCCCCGCCCAGGTCCGGGTAGGGGGCCACCCCGATCGCCGACCCGGCCAGGTGGTCGGGCATGTCCTGGGGGGCGACGGCGCCGCGGAAGTCGACGTCCAGCCCCAGCTCGGCCGCCTGTGACCGCAGGGCCGACAGCTGGGGGCCGGAGCCGATGATCCTCAGGCTCCACGGGACCCGGGCCAGGGAGGCAGCCACGAGCAGGTCGCTCACCCCGTGCCAGGGCTTGAGCGTGCCCACAAAAGTCACCACCACCTGGTGGGGGTCCTCCGGCTGAGGCTGGATACGACGCACGCTGACGCCGTTGGGCACGGTCATGACCCGCCTGGTTCCCGCGCTGGCGTGACCGGGGCCGGCTGCTTGCGTGTGCCGCCGCACCCAGGCGGCGACCGGCTCCGAGACGCAGACGGTGGCCGAGGCCGTACCCACCTGTGCGGCAAGGACGTCCCAGGCGCGCTCCTGGTCCACTAGCTCGCGGTGCTGGCGCTGCTCCTCCACGAGGGGGGAGTTGACCTCTAGGACGCTGGAGACCGTCTTCGAGTCGGTGGCTACACGGGCCAGGGCGTCGCTGAACAGGGAGTAGCGTTCGTAGACCAGGTCGGTGCCGTCGGCGGTCACCATCTGGGCCACCTGCTCAGCCGCCCGGCCCTGCGCCTGCTCGCGCTCTACGGTGGTGGCTCCGGCCACCTCCACGGTGCGCACGGGCAGGTCCGTGAGGTCATCAGGCACGTGCTCACCCAGGCGCGCCGTGTAGAGGACGACGTCGTGGCCCAGGGCGCGCAGCTCGCGCAGGACCTCTTGGACGTGGACGGAGGCCCCCTTGGTCCCGAAGACGGGGATCCCGGGGTCCAGACAGATGTAGGCGACTCGCATCATGCTCCTCCCCAGCTGTCGGACTGCCAGGCTGACAGCGCTGCGGCCTGGTGGCGGGAGTCGAACTGCTCCTCAATGAGTGCCCGCGCGCCCTGCGCCAGCCTGAGGGTGTCGGTCGTGCCGTCAGCGATGCGGTGCAGCGCCCGGGCCAGCCTGCTGGGGCTGCCCGGCGGCAGCAGCACACCGGTCTCCCCGTCACGTACCACCTCCGGCAGGCCGGAGACGGCGGTGGCGACTACAGGGGTCCCCGAGGCCATCGCCTCCAGCACCACCGTGGGCAGCCCGTCGATATTGCCGTCCTCGGCCTCGACGCACGGCGCGGCGAACACGTCGCAGCGTGACAGCAGGCCCCGGACCTCGGCCTGGGTCATCGGCCCGAGCAGGCGCACCTGGCCGCTGAGGCCTAGCTCGGTGACCTGAGCCTCAAGGCTGTCGCGCTCCTCCCCGTCGCCGGCGATGTCCAGCTGGACCGGGACCGAGGCGTCGGCCAGGAGCCTGACAGCGTCCACCAGGTCGGCAAACCCTTTCTTGGGGACCAGGCGGCCCACGGCAGCGACCTGGAGGGGCACGGTCGGCCGGGTCGGGGGTGAGTAGGGGAAGCGCTCCAGCTCCAGGGCGTTGTAGCGCAGGGAGACCGTCGCGCCTGTGCCCGCCAGGAGAGTACGCAGGTGGGCCTCGTTGTACTGGCTGATGGCGATGACACGTGAGGCGTCGGTGCACACCCGGCGCAGCCACTGGGGGTCCACCGAGCTGTGGTAGATGTCCTTGGCGTGGGTCGTGACCGTGTAGGGCACACCGGTCAGGGTGGAGGCAATCCAGGTGACGCGGGCGGACAGGGAGGCGAAGTGCGCGTGCAGGTGGGTGATGCGGTCGGCACGTACCCTGCTGGCCAGCTCGACGCCCTGCGCCACCTCGTCTCCGGGCAGGGTTGCCAGGACCGGCATGATCCGGGCGAAGCGCTCCCGCTCCTCCTCGTCGGTCAGACAGCCGGTGAGCTGGGCCCACATGTCGCTGGCCTTGAGCGGGCGGCTCACCCACTGCACCCTGGCCCGGACCCTGGCGATCTCGGGGTGGAAGCGTGCGTCCGTGGTGGGACGCAGCGCGTAGATGGACAGGTCGTCCCCCAGGGCCTCACGGGCCAGGATCTCCGTGACGACGAAGGTCTCGGAGAAGCGGGGGTAGACCTTGAGGACGTAGCCGATGCGCTTCATGAGGCACGAGCTCCTTCTGCTGGTAGGGTCGAGGTGCGCACGAGCCTGTCCCGGCGTGTCGGTGTGGCCAGGAGGGAGGCAGCCAGCCGGGGCACGGTGTCCAGGCCGTCCAGGTCGAGGTGCTCACGGTCCTGCCGACCCTCCACGGCCCCGGCGGCCCACCGGCTCAGGGCCTCGGGGGTCAGGGTGCCCAGCTCTAGGTGCTCCACCGCACCGACCCGTGACAGCGCTCTGGCACGGATGACCTGCTCCTGACGGGGCACCTCGCGGGGAACCAGCAGCGCCGGGGTGGAGGTGGCCAGGATCTCACAGACAGTGTTGTAGCCTGCCATGGCGATGACGGCGGCGGCCTCAGCGATGTGGTGGCTCATTCCTGGCAGTGAGCGCCGCACCTGGGTCCGGGGGCCGGCCGAGTCCTCGGCCTGCCGCAGCTCCTTCTCGCTCATCTGGGGGCCGGCGACGACGATGTGATCGTGGCCCGGGGGCGGGGTCATGGACACGGCAGCCCGAAGGAGCGCGTAGCCGTCCGAGCCACCGCCCACCGTGGTCAGCACGAACGGGCGGTCAGCGTGCTCGGGACGGGCCTCCACGGCCTGCCGTCCGTGAGCCAGGTAGCCGGTGAAGAGCACACGGTCGTTGAGCGCCCAGGGGCTCTCACTGGTGGCGACGATGTTGTGGACCTCCGGGTCGCCGTACACCCAGATCTGGTCGATCAGGCGCCTCATCTGGGAGGCCGGGCCCAGGCTGTCCCACTCGCGGGCCATGGTCCGAGGGGTGTCGAGGACCTCACGCAGCCCGAGGACCACGCGGGCGGAGGGGCGCTCGCGGCGCAGCACACGCAGCGGCTCCCGCAGCTCGTGGCGCACCCCGTAGGGATGTCTGTCGATGATGAGCAGGTCCGGGGCGAAGGCCGTAAGTGCCGCACCCAGCATCTGGGAGCGCAGCTGGCCCAGGTGGCTCCTGGTGATGCGCAGGTGGCGAGGCTGGTAGCCGCTGCTCGACTTGGCCACACCTGGCAGGACGAGCCAGTCGAAGCCGGGTGGCAGGGTGTGGTCCTCGGCTGGTGGCAGTCCGGTGACCACCATGCCGGTGACCTCCTGGCCGGTCAGGCCGGGCAGCAGCCGGGCCAGGTGGTGAGCCAGTGCCAGGTTGCGCCTGAGGTGGCCCAGGCCCTGGGCGTCGTGGCTGTAGAGCATCACCCTGGTCGGTGCGGTGGCCGCGGCTGGCACGGTGGTCGCGACCGCTGTCTCTGCAGACGTCACGGCTGGTGCCGCTGTCGCCGTCGTGTGTGGCATCGTCGTGCTTCT
This sequence comes from Actinomyces sp. 2119, assembly GCF_003591215.1. Lineage (NCBI taxonomy): Bacteria > Bacillati > Actinomycetota > Actinomycetes > Actinomycetales > Actinomycetaceae > Actinomyces > Actinomyces sp. 2119. The sequence continues at coordinate 108,368 of NZ_QYRR01000004.1, read as the reverse complement.
CTCCCTCGTTGTCTTCCCGTCGGGCAGGTCCGCCCGCCCGCTGTCAGACAGGCAGGGGACGTTCATGAGACAAGACTGGCAAGGCCGGGCGAGACCACGATGAGGGGCAGATGAGAAAGCTCTTATCTTTAAGTAAATCGAGATTGTGTTATAAGGCCTATGAGATTTGGGTAAGGGGAACTGTGTGATCCGCACGCCTGGGCCGATTCGCTCCGGGCGTTGCGAAGGCCCACAAGTGGTACGCCCCATGGCAGTATGTCCAGCAGCTGCACGTACCCGTACCGGAAGAGGAGAGGCAGACGTGACCGCCAGTAGCGACGCGAGGCGCAGGGTTTGAGCGCGCCTGAACGCCCGCTGCGCATCGGCGTCATGGGCGGAACCTTCGACCCGATCCACCACGGTCACCTCGTGGCCGCCAGCGAGGTCCAGAACGTCTTTGGCCTGGACGAGGTCCTCTTCGTCCCCACCTGGGCGCAGCCCTACAAGCGGGACAGGCGCGTTTCCCCGGCGGAGCACCGTTACCTCATGACGGTTATCGCCACGGCGTCCAACCCGCGCTTCACCGTCTCCCGTGTGGACATCGACCGGGGCGGTACCACCTACACCATTGACACCCTCCACGACATCGGGGCGGAGTACCCGGGAGCGGAGCTGTACTTCATCACGGGTGCGGACGCCCTGGCGCAGATCCTCACCTGGAAGGACAGCAGGGAGATCTTCGACCTGGCGCACCTGGTCGGCGTGACCAGACCAGGCCATGTCCTGACAGGCTCAGGAGTGCCTCGGGACCGTATCTCCCTGGTGGAGGTGCCCGCTATGGCCATCTCGTCAACCGACTGCCGCCAGCGGGTCAGCCGGGGAGAGCCCGTGTGGTACTTGGTCCCGGACGGCGTCGTGCAGTACATCCGGAAGTACGGGCTCTATCGTATGGCTCTGCGTTCGTCGTCGACGACGTCGATGACGGCGCGGGTAGCCCGCGAGCAGTCCCTGAGGAAGGAGAACGACGGTGAGCACTGACCAGACCGGCGTCAACAGCCCTACGTCAGACGATACGACGCAGGACACGCGGCGGGCTCCACGTAGCAGCCGACGTGCCATCCGCCAGGCGGAGAGGGCTGCCGAGCGGGAGGCGATCCTGACCGGACAGCAGCCGCTCCTGACCCGTCGTGAGATGCGGCGCCTGCGGGAGGAGGCCAAGGCGCTGCAGGCTGCGGTCGAGGCGGGTGAGATCACCGAGGAGCAGGCCCGCGCCCTCCAGGACCCGTTGGCGGAGCAGTCGGCTGTTGAGGACCGTGCCCAGGCTGCTGGCAGTGGTCTGGCCAGTACAGCGCCTGAGGAGGGATGGGACCCCCAGGAGCAGGCCGTTGCGGCAAGCCAGTCCGTCGCAGGTGCTGCGGAGGCGGTAGGCACCCGGGACGCCTTCCAGGACGCCGACGCTGAAGCTGCGGCCGGGGCGCCACAGGTCCCGGGGGACGGCGCCTCCGAGGGCTCCGGGGGTCATCCAGGCTGGTTCGACCTGGCCTCTCCCACGACGTCTACGTCCTCGGGGGCGGGAGCAGGTCTCCAGGAGGCGCGCTCGCAGGGGCAGGACGGCGACCCCGCCACCCTGGGCGGTGCTGCCGACCAGGACCCCGCTGCGGAGGACTCGCCCAGCTGGCGGGCGCTGACGGCTGACGAGGCGGTCGCCCTGTCGGAGATCCCTACGGGGCTCATGGATGCCGTCGATCTGCCGATCGCGGTCGAGGGGCAGTGGTCCGTGCCGGAGGAGGACTCGGGTCCGGCACCGGTCCCGGCACGGGCTTCGCTGCGCGAGCGGCTGGAGACCGGTCAGACGCCGATGGTGCCCGGGACGGGACCGGCTTCTAGCGGCTATCCTGCCGGTGCTGACGACGACAGTGCGTCGGCTCCGAAGGCGGCGGTCGGTGTCAGCCCAGGGGGCGCCGCTGCCCAGCCTGCCTTGGACGCTGCCGCCTGGCAGGGGCCGTCCCAGGGCGGTCAGGACGAGGGGGTCAGTGAGGACGGCACTGAGCGCTACGGAAGCTATGGCGGCTACGGTAGCTCTCATGATGACGATGGTGAGGCTTTCGACGGGTCCGCGGGTCCTGCTGGTACCCCTGCCGGGTCCGACGCCTCCGCCGGGCACCGGGGCGGGACTGCGGCGTCCTCGGCCCAGCCGACGGGGGACGACGAGCAGGGACAGCCTGCAGGCGCAGCCTCCGCACCCTCCTCGGCGGTGCGCCGTCCTATCGTGCGGATCCCTGCAGCAGCCCAGGGTGTGCGCACGGTCAACGCCTCCACCGGTGAGCTCAGCGCGGTGCAGCCGGTAGGCTCGGGCGAGGAGGCCGGGCAGCAGCCAGCAGGCGACTCGTTCCCGGTCGCGGACGCGGCTACCTTTGAGGACGAGACCAGTGTGATTCCCGCGGACATCTCCGCGGAGTTCGAGGACGACGCGCCCCAGTGGCCCTCACTGCGCCAGGACGCCTCTGCCGCCGGAGCTGCCGCGGGCCAGCCAATGAGTCCCTACAGTCTCCCCGACCAGCCCGGCACCGAGAGAGCGCAGGAGACTGCGGTGGGTGCCTTCACCTCCACCGAGTGGGACACTGTCGCCGCGCCTCGCAGCGCTGTCGCCCTGGAGGACTCCTCGGCGCAGCGCTCCTCGCCGACAGGGCGGATCCTGCTGATCGCCCTGATCGTCCTGGTGGTCGCCCTGGTTGTGGCCGCAGTAGTCTGGTTTGTCATGTCTCAGACAGGGGGCAGCTCCGAGGCCGCAGGGCCTACGGTGCTGGTGGAGACGACCGCAGGTGCCAGTCGGCTCTTGTGATCCCCGGAGGAGGAGAAAGGAGATCCGTGCCAGCCAGCGCCAGTGACTATGCCGTGGGGCTGACCCGCACCGCAGTACGTGCCGCAACCGATCGTAAGGGGTACGGGGCGGTTGCCATTGATGTCTCCCAGCGCCTCGGCCTGACTGACGTGTTTCTTGTCCTCACGGCTTCCAACAACCGGCAGGTGCGTGCGGTCGTCGATGCTGTGGAGGAGGCTATGCACGGCGCGGGTGCGGTGCGCCGCGCCCGGGAGGGCCTGAGTGAGGCCCGGTGGGTCCTGCTTGACTACGGTGACCTGGTTGTCCACGTGCTCCAGGAGCGGGACCGGGAGTTCTACGGCCTGGAGCGCCTGTGGAAGGACTGCCCGCTCATCGCGCTGCCCGACGACGCGGGACCGGGTCTGGACGCGGTACCAGGGTCCGAGGAGCAGGGGTGACCGAGGTCGTCCTGTGGCGCCACGGCCAGACCGACTACAACCTGTCTGGGCGTGTCCAGGGGCAGGTGGACGTCCCTCTCAACGAAACCGGTGCGCAGCAGGCGCGCCAGGCCGCTGCTGCTGTCGCCGCCCTGGGTCCCACCCGTATCGTCTCCTCGCCGCTGGGTCGCGCCTGGGCTACGGCACAGGCCCTGGCCCAGGAAGTAGGCCTGCCCGTGGAGACCGAGGACAGGCTCGCGGAGCGCTCCTTCGGGCAGTGGGAGGGGCTCACCCGCGAGCAGATTGAGGCAGGATGGCCCGAGCAGTACCGCCGCTGGCGGGAGGGTCGTGACGTGCCTGAGGTGGGTGTGGAGACGAGGGGGCGGGTCGCCCGGCGCGTCGGCGAGGCCGTTGCCGAGCTGGCGGGGCCTGGTCGCGAGGAGACGACTGACGGGGGCGTGGCCGACGGGAGCACGGATGGTGGGGGAGTGGTCGTGGTGGTCTCGCACGGCTCGGCCACTCGTCTGGGTACCTGCCACCTGCTGGGACTCGACCCCGTGACGTGGTTCGGCCTGCGTGGCATGGGCAACGGGCACTACGCGAGGCTGCGGACCCAGGACCGTGAGCCCGGGTGGGCGGTCCTGGGCTGGGACCTGTTCCCGCAGGTGCACCAGGCGTGAGCACCCTGGGACTGGGAGCACTGAGAGCTCGGTGGCGGCAGCCGGGGGCTGAGAGATAGGCCATACCAGGCGGATTTGCCTGACGGGCCTTGCCTTCATACAGTTGCCTGTGTCGCCCGTGTGGGTGGGCGTCCCGACGGGGCTATGGCGCAGTTGGTAGCGCGCTTCCATGGCATGGAAGAGGTCGGGGGTTCGAATCCCCCTAGCTCCACCACCTGTGGTATCTGGCCCTGCGTAGGGGCTGCTGCGGGTGTCGGGGCTATGGCGCAGTTGGTAGCGCGCTTCCATGGCATGGAAGAGGTCAGGGGTTCGAATCCCCTTAGCTCCACCCACGGGGGTCAGGCCGGGCTGGTGCGCCCGGCCTTATGTGTGTGACGGCCGGGGTACGCTCCCCGTGCGGGCCCGGCGCAGGGCGGCACGACCAGAAGGTGCCGGGACCGGGACACCGCCTGGACCGCAAGGTTCTTACACCCGGGGCTGACCGCCTGAGACGGGCTCCATGTCCACATCACGGACCAGGGCTAGAAAGAAACGACCGCTGAGGGTAGCCTCACCTCCAGGTCGGGGCCACCGGCCAGGGCGGCCGTGCCGCCACGCCAGGACACGGCAGGAAGGCACTCGTGTGACGTCACCCCAGGCTGGCAGCGCCAAGGCTCCCCACATCGACGACCGCACCCGCCGTACCGCCCGCAGGCTCCTGTCCGGTGCGGGCAGCGCGGCCGTCACGGCCTATCGTATTGACCCCTCCGCGCCCTCGACCTACGTGGCCCACGCCCTGAGCAAGGACGGGCGCGTCCTGGTGGCTGCCTGCCCTGCTCCCGGATCACCCCTGGCGGTGGTCCCGGAGGCCTCCTCCACCGAGGTGCGGGTAGACATTACCCTGGACGCCGCTGAGCCGGGCGTGCGCATCACCGCAGCCACAGCCCACCTGCTGGGCCACCTCACCTGGGTGAGCGCGGAGGAGGCCGCCGGTGTCCTGGGCTCGGCGTGCACCCCTGCCTGCCGCTGCGCGATCACGGGGGAGGACCCCCTGGAGCGGCTCGCCCAGGTGGCGGGCGCACCCGGCGGGCGCCTGGGGATCGTCACCACCGAGCGCGTCATGCTCCACTGCGTCACCGGCGTGTCCAGCCACACGGTGTCGGAGGTCCTTGGTGTCGAGGCGGCTGGAGGGACCGCTGCAGCCCACAGCGTCTCAACGCATCCTACGCATCCCGCCTCGGGGGCGTGGAACGCCCAGGAGGTCCTGGCCGCCCACGAGGCCGTCAGCGCCGTGGGGCAGCTCGGGCTGCGGGCCGTGTGCGACGCGGTCCGCCAGGGGGAGGCTCACGGGTGGGTGTGCTCCAGCCGGCCTTCCGTCGGCGTGTGCGCCAGCCTGTGGGACCGCATCCTGTGCGTCGACGTCGACATGCACGGAGCCACCCTCATGCACATCACGGGTGAGGAGGTCACCACCCTGGTGGTTGCCTTCTCCGAACCGCTCCAGGCGGCTGCCGAGGCCGGGCAGCACCTGGAGCAGATGGCCGCCGAGCTCCTGCCCCGGCGCCTGGCACGCCCCTGACGGCGGCACCATCCCCTGGTGGCGGCGCCATGATGGGGTGGCGTCGGCGGACAGCCGTACTTCTATAGCTCTTGGGGCTGGGCCGGTCATGCCCCGGGAGGTGGTTGTGACCCACCAAGGGCGCGTCACCGCAGTATTCAGGAGCCAGACAGACACTTACTATATTTTTCCCAAATATGGCTGACCTGTGTGAGACGGAGACTTTTGCCCGCCATCGCGCGATTACCACCCAGATTAAGTTCGTCGGTGACTTGACGGCGAAACAGGATCCTCCTAGCCTTCTTGGGGAGGTGCCCTGAACCGCACCCCAGTCAGATCATTCGTGCAGGTGCCGATCTGAGAGGTGGGTTAAGGTATCGGCATGCCGCTTGAGCCAGCAGTTGTTCCTGACTGGAAAGGGCGTGCGGTATGCAACCTTTCCGCAGCCTGCTTTGTCCGCGGTCCTGCCCCTGGCGTTGAACTGGAAGGTGAGTATCGTGCCCAGGATTAAGCAGGCCACACCCGTGCGTCTCATCGTGTGGCTGGTTCTTGGTGCAGCCCTTGTGGCGCTCTCGATAAGGAGTTTTATAATTCAGGATACCGTGACGGGGGTTGCCTCTATGGCTGGGGGTGTTCTCTTTGGCGGAGTTGCTGTATTGCAGATCATCCAGGGTCGGCGTCAGAAGTAGGCGGACGTCAGTTATACGTCCCGCTTAAGGGGGAGTCCGAGTGAGCCACATGTTGGAGGTCGAGCACCTCAGCGCCTGGTATGACCGGAAGAACCCGGTGGTGCGGGACGCCTCGTTTGGTATCAGCCCTGGTGAGGCTGTGGGGCTCATCGGTGTCAATGGTGCTGGCAAGACGACGATGCTCAAGGCGCTGTGCCACGCGCACCGGGGCTGCTCGGTGGGGGCGCTGCGCTACCGGGGCAGGCCGGTGACACCGGCCACGGCCGCGTTCAAGCGTCAGCGCTACCTCGCCCTGGCCGAGGACTCCTCGTTCCCGACCTGGTCCCTGGACACGTTTGTCCGCTTCCTCGGCAGAGCCTACGGGGCGCGCAGACGGGCGCGGTTGCTTGACGAGCTGGTCGAGGGCTTTGACTTCGGCCGCTACCGGGGCGCGCCCTTTGCGAGCCTGTCCAGCGGATCGCGCAAGAAGGCCAGCCTCATCGCAGCCTTTCACGCCCAGGTAGACATCCTCCTCCTGGACGAGCCGGTCGACTTCCTGGACTTCTCCGCCACGGAGTACCTCTACCAGCGCATACTTGCCGCGAAGGAGCACGGGCAGGCCGTGCTGCTCAGCTCCCATATCGCGGAGTCGTTCACGCGGTGCACCTCCCGTCTGCTCGTCCTGTCCTCCGGCTCGCTGTCCGCCCCCGTTCCCACCCCTGCTGACTCCCGTGACGTCGCCTCACTCATCGCCTAGCGCCTCGCCCCGTCCGCTGCTTGGCACTTCGCCCCGCTCGCTACCTGGCGTCGTCGCCGTCGAGGCAGTCGTCGGCCAGTTCCTGGGGCGGCGCACCCTGGTGTCCGGGATGGTCCTCACAGCGGTCGCGGCCTGGGCGGGGTCCCAGCTGGGACGCCAGGGGGAGGGACGCCTTGTCACCACGGGTGTCCTTCTGGCGACCGCCGGGACGGTGTCCTCCATCGCCTGGACGTGGGTCCTCAGCACACGCTGGACCACCATGGCGCTGCTGCCGGTGCGTTCCAGGGACCTGGCCCGCGCCGTCTACCTGGTGGGCACACTCGTCATGCTCATCGAGGTGACTGCTCCTGCGGCCGCCTTCATGCTGACAGGCCTGGGTGCCTCGTACACCACCGTCGTCGTGACGGCCTGCCTGGGCCTGGGGGCTGCGCCCCTCGTCATCCTGCTCTGGAGCGCGACGTCCTCCTGGCACCGGGTCGGGGCCGGTGCCACGCTGGTGGCAGTCATGGTCGTGGTGGTCCGTGCGGGTCCTGCCTACGGGGCCGCCACGGCACTGGTCGCGGCTGGGCTGTGCCTCATCACCGGCCCGGAGGTCGGCACTGACAGGCCCCGGCAGCCCAGGGCAGGCCGCCTCGCGAGGTCCTCCCTGGTCCTGGGCGAGCTCCTGCGCTCTGCCATGACCCAGGTCAACTCGCTCGTACTCCTCGGGACCGGGACACTGCTCAACCTGGCCCTCCAGCGTCACGGCTCGCCCTGGCTGCCCGGTTGCCTGCTCGTGGTCATCAACACTCCGCTGAGCTCGTACTTCTCCAGGCACCCCAGCACCTGGCTTACGGTCAGGGTCTGCCCCCGGACCTGGCTGTCCTACTGGCGGTTCGGCGCCCAGCTCGCCGTCTTCTACGCAGCCTGCGCCACCGCTGTGACGCTCGCTCCAGGCTGGTCGCCCCGCACTCCCGCCAACCTGGCCGCAGCCCTGATGGCTGCCGTGGCGGCCGCTGGGACCGCTGCTGCCATGGAGATGTACTGGCCGTTCACGGACTGGAAGTCGCAGCGTGAGGTGCTGCGCCACCCCCGCAAGTATCTTCCCGCTGTCGCGGCGCTTGCCGCGGCGGGCTGCGGCTGGCTCCTCAGCGCCATCTGATCCGGGCACGGACAGGAAGCGGAGCGCCGGGTTGCTTGCCGACCAGTTGCTGCCACTGCTACCACGATGGTGCGGGCCCACCGTGCCCTGCGTCGACAGCCGGGCCCGATCTTAGTGGGACGGCGCTAGGAAAAACGAGTGCTGGAGGTGTCCGGACCGATATTCTCGATACTTGCCGCTATTCTAGCACAGTTCTTCCCATCCTGTCAGGTCTGGTGCATAGTCAACGGTGATACGGGTGATCAGGAGTCGATGTTGGACGCCTGAAACAGCAGCCAATCAAAAGGGAGGTCTTCCGGATGCATCTCGTCGACGAGTTTAAATCCTGCTGCTCCGATGCTTTCGGCGACCTGTGGATAGTCGGGCAGAAAAACCTGCTCGCTAAATTCGAGGACGCCACCTTCATCCAGGGCGATGTGCGTATGTACTGTCAGAATATCTCCGTCAAGCTGCCCTTTGGTGTATCCAGTGAACCCTGCTTCGTTCGTAAAATTGACCTGCCCCATCTCCACGAATGATTCATATATATCGCGAGCATAATACTCTACTATAAACCATGCTTGGGGCAGCAGCGCTTCCCGAACATGCGCGGCTGCGGCGGTGAGCGCAGGACTGTCAGGAACACAGGCTAAAGACCCGCATGCGGCTATTGCCGCGCTAAAGTTATTAGCGACTGGCAGCGGTCTGGAGAAGTCTCCTTGCAATAGTGTCACATTGGGTGGCAAGTCGCCCGCCATGGCCAACATATGCGGGGACAACTCGACACCGATTACGCTCTCAGCCAGATCGCCCATGACCTTTGCTACACGTCCTGTGCCTGCGCCAATATCAAGTACCCGCCTGCCGGAAAGTTCCTCAGCGAATTCGGAAATAAGCCTGTCTGCTGTTTGCTCACCTCCTACGATGGCGTCGTGTACCGACGCGTAGGCAGCGTTATAGTCCGTGTTAGCCGTCGGCATGGGTGTTTTCCTCCTGTGATTCTGGTGCCAACCGTTGCAGCCCGACGTGGCTGGGGAATCGCTCAAGAAGAGTCTCGTCGTGGGTGATGAGGAGTACCAGCGAGGAGTCGGCAAGGCGGGCGATCTCCTCACTGACCAAGGTCTTTGTCCGCGCGTCAAGATTTGCTGAGAACTCGTCGAGGAGGGCGACAGGTGGGCGCCGCAGGAGCACGTGCATGACGAAGAGCAGCTGCTTCTGCCCGCCGGACAGCCCCACGCCCTCGGCCCCGATGACGGAGTCCAGGCCGTCGGGAAGGGATATGAAGAAGTCCTGGGCGCCGAGGCGCTCGGCGAGGGTGAGGATCTCCTCGTCGGAGAAGGCCTGTCCCAGGCAGATGTTGTCACGCACGGTGACACTCAGGGCGTCGCGCTCCTGCGTCAGGAGGAGGACCTCCTGACGTACCCGCAGAGCGGTCTGCGGTGAGACTGCGACGTCGTTCCACGTGACTGCCCCCGAGGTCGGCAGGCGCAGGGCGCTGAGCAGGCTGAGCAGAGTGGACTTGCCAGACCCGTTGTCACCGACCAGGCAGTAGGTGCCCGGGCCGGTCAGCGTGAGGTCTCCGACGCGGATCGTCTCGCCGCTGGGATAGGTGTAAGCCGCATCTCTCGTTGCCAGCCGGGTAGGGGAGAGTGCATGGGGCGAGGGAGAAGCGGGGGAGGGCTCCGGGGGCAGCGTGGACTCCAGGGTGCGCAGCCTCTCCCAGGAGGCGTCTGCCTCACGCAGGTCCCCCAGGGCGATACCCAGGGAGACGAGCGGGGAGACCATGTAAACCAGGTAGAGGAAGTAGGCCACCAGGGCGCTGGTCTCCAGATCGCCCCGTGTGACCATGTACCCGCCGGCCAGCAGGACGCCTACTAGGCCGAGCTGGGTACCGATGTTGACCACCGGCAGGATGAGGGAGGAGTACCCGACGAGCCTGTTACCCAGATAGCGGGCGTCACCGGCACGCGCCCCCAGCTCTCCGGCCGCCCAGCGTTCGGCAGTGAGGGCCTTGAGCGGCATAAGGTTGTAGAGCACCTCGTACAGGAACGAGGAGTAGCGGGCCTCAGCCACGCGCGACCTGGCGGCCACCTGGTTGAGCCTGCGCAGGACAACAAGCAGGAGCAGGCCAAAGACGACCAGCAGGGCCAGCAGTCCCAGGGTGAGGGGCCAGCTGGTCACCAGCATCCCCGACAAGCAGAAGATCACCACCAGGGCGGAGCCGACGATATCCGGATAGGTAGAGAAGTAGGGCTGCTGTGCACTGGGAATGTCCTCGACCAGGCGGTTGTTGAGATCACCCCGGTCGTAGGACGATGACTTCGAGTAGGGAGCCTCCAGCACGCGGCGCGCCAGATGGTTGCGCAGGTTGAGCACGAAGCGCTCCGAGGCTAGCCCGAAGAGGAGTCGGCTGCTTGTCGATGCCAGGGCGTCAGCGGCGAAGGCCGCAGCCAGAGCACCCAGGAGTGCTGCGGGAAAGCCCCCGCTGTCAAGAAACGAGTCCGTCACCCGGCCCACTAAATAGGGCTGTGCGGCCGTTGTCACTGACCCGATGAGAGTTCCTGCGATACCGAAGGCGTACCAGAGACGCACGCCCTGGAACCCGTGGTGTCTCAGCGAGGTCACATGACCTCCTCGAACTGCCGAGGTTTAAAAACAGCGTCATATCGTGGCAGTAGTTTGTCTTCGTATCCCGCGCTGTGGGCTATCATGAGTTGGAACATATCTGCTCCTGAGGGACGTTCAATTCTGGCCTTTACAAAGGAGTGAAGTAAGTTTCTGCAAGCGATGTACTCCTTTTCGTATAGCCCATCATGAAGCCCCTGCAAGGTGCTGTAGATATCGAGCACCCCCTTGTTTAGCCTAGATTCCCTTGAGATAAAACTACGGAGCAAACTAGGCCTATATTCTGGAAGAACCCGCCTCCAGGCTGACCAAATGCCTGAAGAAGAGTCTCTGATCCGATATAGGAGGACAACATCTTCAATACCGGGATTAGGCGCAAAGAACTTCCAGTTCGGGATAAGAAAGTTATTGGCTAATGAACCGCCGAGGCGTCGTATCCTCGTATAGGAGTCATCAGGATATTGTGCTGCTGCACTGATCAAGAACCATGCGGTGAAAACGATGGTTGCCGTCACTCTTGTCAGTAGCATTATAGGTTTATCCTTTGGGTTATATTGCTGGCGTGATCCTTGTCTAAGACAATGGTAAAATGATCTGAGTCAGGTATAACGTCAACCGATTCACCTGCTGGGAGGAGATCCTCAAAAATGCTTTTCTGCTCCGCGATAGCGGTTAATGTCGAATCAGAACTGAATACCTGGATGGGGCAACGAATAATCTCAATTTCAGTGGCACCATCAATAAGCATTGGCTCAAGAGTTCGCCACTCGCGTCGCATGGCACGCCACAGGCGACCTGTGCCAAGTTCGCGTGTGACCGTGAATACATAAGGGTTATTCAACTGACGAGACCCCAGATCGGGAGTTTCGTTTAGGAGGGAAAATCCAAGGCCAGACAAATCAGTGTTGAGGCGAATCATTTCACTAATGCCTACGACACCGCCTCGTTTTTGGGGGGCAACGCGCACCTCCTTTGGGTGTGTGGGTTCAACAAGTACTAGTCGTTGAACCAGGTCGGCAAACCTCGCTGCGAACTTATATGCAACAAGTCCCCCAAGCGAATGACCTATTAGTGTAATAGGACTATCTTTAACGGCAACATGGTCAATAACGTCCTTGAGGTCGTCGACAGCTTCCCGGATAGTAAATGGTAGATTTGATCCTACCCTAGAACAACGGTATCCTGCACGGTCATAAGTAATAACCTGGGCAAGGGTGCGCCGATGTATGAGATCTGCCAGTAAAAGTAACGAATTGGAGGATGTTCCGAGTCCATGACAAAGAACGTATACACCCGTTCCACCTCGTGGCGAAATCTCAAGCGATGCAATATCATTGCCACTATGGGCCATAGTGATACGTCTATTTCTTGTGTGCCCATCCAGGGTACTCTCTGGATGTCGACTGGAAAGAAGAGTGTCGCGAATCTCTCTCGCTTTCATGAATCCTAAAGCCGCCGATGAACTTACTAGAATACTGCATGTTAAGTGGTCTGTTTTCATGATGATTGATCCATAGTTCGAAGCAGGGAAGGGTAGGCTGCAATAAAGCAGAGCATAAAGCGTCCCAATCCCATCAACCTTGCATTGACGGCATGAAAACCTCCCATGGCAGCGAGGGCTGCCAAACGAGTTCGACGGTTCAATACAAGGAGCGGGAATGCTGTCTCAAGCGCTACAGTGAAATGTGTGATAAACTCACCGACTTTAGGGTTGCGGCGGAGCAGAATGTACAGGTCGGCGTCACCGTAGGCGTGTGTGCGCATCACGCGCTCTAACGCAACTCCATTTCGCCATTCCGGACCGAATATTTTCGTAAATCCACTAACAAAATAAGAAAGGATCAACTGTGCTGATATAAATGATGTTGCAAGATCCTGATTAGCGCCCCCTTGTGAACGCCCGATTGCCGATGCACCTAAGATGATTGCTGCCATTTGGTCAGCTCCATCGCCACCGTTGATAGTTTGTTTTCCGAGTAGAGCGTGGCTCAGTGCCACGTAAGCAGCTGATGCTTGCCTGATGCGGGAATGGTTGCTGACAACAAGGAGGGTAGATGCTGTCAGTCGACCAACGAGAATACCATTAATAACGGAAGTACGTGCAATCTGAGAATCGAATACTGTAGCCGACGGAGTCATCTCGCGCAGGAACCGCCAGTCATTTATACCTCCCGGAGCGCGGTCCTTGGGATCGAGCGCCTCAATGGTTGACATAATCTGCGCTAGCCCGCACAGGACCTCGGCCGATTTAAGTGGCTGTTCAAGAGTGGATTGTAGTAGTCGAAAATGGTGTCGCATAAAATCTCATTGCCTTTGTTTGTAAATAGGCCGAAAGCGGAAAGAACTGCTTCCTGCGTCGCACGGTTAGATTCGCCGCAAAGACATTGTGTCGCCAAAAGATCGTTAATTTATGGAAACTATCAATAACGGTTGAGTTCCGTCTATCTATTTGACTCTTATTAGTGAACTAGGTATGTTGAGGATGGTGAACTATCTATTGACTTTATTGTCTTGAATGTCGTGCCCTGAGGCTGCTCTAATAACTGCCCCAGGGCACGACAAGGTGACTGCCACTAGATTACCGCGTTGTCTCAGACGGGGAACGGTAGGCCGCGCTGTGTGCGACGCACGGCCCGGCGTGTGACGGTGCGAGCGACAGCGCGACTGGTGGCGACGGCGGCCCGGGCGGCAACGGGTGTTGCGGTCATAGGCATAACACCCTGATCGCAGAAGTCGTCACTGGCGGTAGGAATCTTGTTGTTGGTCTGATCATTGTTTACCATCTCGATGAAACGGTCCATCGCGGCACCTTACTTTCATTCCTTGAGCTTTTTGTCGGCTGATGGGTGTTAACTCGATCCTGCCCACCTGGAGTTGTGCCTCAGCAAGTGAAGCTGTTGCCGCAGAGGCCGACGGGATCTACTTTTTAGTGTTATTAACTGCCGTGGCATATCACCGGCAACCACTGTACGTGACAGCGAAGAGATCGTCAATGGCATTCATGTTGCATCGTTCACATATTATTTATTTATATACGTCTACCTGCTTTTTGATAAGTTACACTAAGGGGTGCGGGTAGCTGCAAGGGACTCGAGGCGTGCGGGCTGCTTGCGCTGTTTGAGGTGGTTGAGCAGGTAGTGCCTGTGACTCGAGTTTGGTCCAGAGCGTCTGGGTGGCCGACTCGGTGGTCTGGTGCAAGACTACAGAAACAGCGTGCATGGGCGCGGGTTGCCGATCTTACGGGTCGTACCGGTCACCGCGGTCCCGGCAACAGTGGGTTCGTTTCCAGGGGCGGGTTCGAGGTGGTTCCTGTCGGCGATGACTATCGGCCCTGGAGTTCTGATGCTCCTTGTTGTCTAGGGTGGCTCGCAGGACTTCTTGTTCCTGGGTGCTGGCTTCCTTTCGCGGCGCATCTGTGGTGTGCGTTAGGTACACGCGCGGGGCCTGAAGTCATCGGGTAGAAGGCCCAGTAACCGGGTATGGATCAGTCGGCCAGTCCAGGGTGTCTAGCGGTCTCGCCGGAGTAGAAGTGCTTCATGGGTGTGGAGTCGGCTAGAGGTTGTGCCCGTTGTTTGGATGTAGGTCAGGTCCCTGAGAGCATCAAGATTGAACTCGTACCTGCAGTGGGCCTGTGGGTATGCTTGTCGCACCCAGACTGGCCGAGTGAACAGGGGAACGTACCTGCGGGATCAGTCCCTGAACCTCGCATAGCAGGCCTCACTGATGAGTCCCAGCTTATCTGAAGGACAGCCAGGGGGCCTCTCCGTGGTTGGTGCCAAGCCCGCAGCGGGGCGACTGGGTAACCGCTTAGGATGCATTGTAGCAAGTTATCGGTGGTGACCTGCAGTGCACCCTTGCGTTAGGGTGGTTCTCCGCCCACTACTTCGGCCAACCGGACCGTAGCCTTGGTGGTCGAAGTTACACATGGTGGCCGCGTAGTCCGGTTCGCCCCAGCAGAAGTTGCGTATCCTGCCAATGCCGTGCCATAGACAGAATGCTGCGTAGGCGTTGCGAAGCTCCCCCTTCACCTAATCCCGAATCAGGTATGTCTTGAATTCTAAGCCAGCAGAACCGCCTATGAGATCACCTATGCGGGGAGAACGCTCATGGATGATCCCCATGCCGTTCAGCGTCATGTTCCGGGCGCCATGTCATGGAGGCAGCAGCTGCTGCTGCTCGTGCTCCCCGTGCGCGTACCAGTCTGCGCGGAAGACCGGAATTTATAGTAGCCGATTTATAGCAGGCCGCGTAGCAAGCAGAAGGGGCCAGCCAGTACGGCTGGCCCCCACACCTCGGCCACGGGTCGCCCGGATGGTCGGGGCGGTGCGAACCTGCCCTCAGCGGGCCTGGTAGGACAGGCAGGCGGCGGTGTCGCCCCCGACCTGGACGGCCTCGGCGGTGCACATGAGGTCGGTGTTGTGGACGCACTCCAGGCGCTGGCAGGCGCCGACGTGGGCGTCAGCCACACCCAGGCCGCCCCGGGCGTCCAGGCTGAGGAACGTGCCGCAGGACGGTGCCCCCGTGTCTCCGCCGACGGTGATGGCAAAGGCGGTGCAGCCGCCGTTGTTGAAGGCGCAGGAGGTGGTGGAACAGGAGGTGATCTGGGCGACGGCGGTCATGGCGGGCTTCCTTCCGTGTGGTGCCGTGAGGTGGACGCTTCTAACCTAAATCCGTTCCCTGCGCACCGGCAGCAGAGGGTGATGCCTCCACAGGGTGAGGCCCCAGATTTCGTTGCAACGGCGCGCATATCCCGGTCTCAGGACACGACGTGCCCGCAGGTGGCGCGCTCACGGGCGCGCCACCGGTTGCGTGCCGCCATCTTGCGTTATTCCGAGCAGGTAAGGCGTTCCTGGTCTCCTTCCCAGGCTCCTCCTCAGCTGTGCGCGGCGGCCACGGCCAGCCGCAGCGCGCCGTCGAAACGGGTCTCGCGCTCAGCCGCGCTCATGTTCTGGGAGTGGTCCAGGAGGTGGTCGGAGACGGTCAGGACGGCCAGGGCCTGCCTGCCGAACTCGGCGGCCACCCCGTACAGGGCAGCCGCCTCCATCTCCACCGCCAGGACGCCGTAGTCGGCCAGACGCTGCGTCTGGCCCTCGGGCGTGAGGTAGAAGTGGTCCCGGGAGATGACGGTGCCCACGTGCGGCCTCGCCCCTTCTCTCTCCGCCGCCTCGCAGGCGGCCCGGGCCAGGTGGAAGTCGGCGACGGCGCTGAAGCTCACCCCCGGGATCCGGGCCTGGTTCATGGCGGAGTCCGTGTGTGCACCGGTAGCCACGACCAGGTCCCCGACCTGCACCGAGGGTGCCACGCCCCCCGCCGTGCCCACACGGATGATCCGCTCGACGCCGAAGTCGCGGAACAGCTCAGTGGCGTAGATGGTCAGCGAGGGCTGCCCCATGCCCGAGCCCATGACACTGAGGGGGCGGCCGGCAACGGTGCCGGTGAAGCCGAGCATGCCCCGCACGTCTGTGACCAGGTGGGCGTCGGGCATGAGGCGCTCGGCGATGCGCTGGGCCCGCCTGGGGTCCCCGGGCATGAGGACGCAGGGGGCGAAGTCGCCGGGCTGGGCGTCAATGTGCGGTGTGGCCATGGGGGACCTTCCTGTGGATGATTTTCTGCAAGCCGCCTCTGTCCACCTGCGTCTCCCGCGCTGGGACGGGACAGGAAGCACAGGGAGCCTGGACGACCAGGCTAGTAGCCGGGGGCTGCCAGGTGGGTAGCCGTGCGGTAGTCTGCCCTGCGGCGGGCCACGCGGCGGTCCACATTCTGGACGCGAGAGGACAGAGCGGGTACCCACCACTAAGTTGCTCGGGCCCACGGCAGGGGCTACCGGTCTGCCTGCCAGGGCACCGTACCTAGGGACACCACGGAAGGACGCCTATGACCTCCTCCAGCGGCGCCGAGCAGTCCGCGCAGACACCACAGCAGGCACCGGGTCGCGAGCAGTGGAGCGGCCAGGTCGGATTCCTCATGGCGGCTGTCGGGTCGGCCATCGGCCTGGGAAACATCTGGCGCTTCCCTGGGGTCGCCTACAGCAACGGCGGAGGGGCCTTTATCGTCCCCTACATGGTGGCCCTGCTGTGCGTAGGCATCCCCGTCCTGTTCCTGGACTACGCCCTGGGCCACCGGTTCCGGGGCAGTGCGGCTACGACCTTCCGCCGTCTCTCTCGCCGCTTCGAGTGGCTGGGCTGGTTCCAGGTCCTCATCTGCTTCGTCATCATGTCCTACTACGCCGTCATCGTGGCCTGGTCCCTGCGCTACACCGTCTTCGCGGTGACCACGGCCTGGGGAGACGACGCGCAGGGCTTCTTCTTCGACTACATCGGCCTGGGGGAGATCTCCTCCTCGGGGACCCCGGCCTACTCCGCCACGCCTGTGGCCGGGGTGGTCGTCCCCCTCCTCCTCGTGTGGGTCTTCGGGATCACCACTATCGCCCGCGGCGTGTCCAGCGGGGTGGAGAGGGCCAACAGGGTCTTCCTGCCGCTGCTGGTGACCATGTTCGTCCTCCTGGTGGGGCGCGCCCTGGTGCTGCCCGGGGCGACCAGCGGGCTCAACGCCCTGTTCACCCCCCAGTGGTCCGCGCTGGGCGACCACACTGTGTGGATGGCGGCCTTTGGGCAGATCTTCTTCTCTCTGTCGGTGGGATTCGGCATCATGCTGACCTACTCCTCCTACCTGCGGCGCCGTTCCAATCTGGTAGGCACGGGGATGGTGGCCGCCTTCGCCAACTCCTCATTCGAGATCCTCGCCGGCATCGGCGTCTTTGCCACCCTGGGCTTCATGGCCTTCCGCGAGGGGGTGGCCGTCTCCGATCTGGAGGGCATCCAGGGGGTCATGTTGTCCTTCGTCACCTTCCCGACCGTCATCTCGGAGATGCCTGGAGGTGCGCTGTTCGGCACCCTGTTCTTCGCCTCCTTCTCCATGGCCGGGCTGACGTCCTTCATCTCCATCATCCAGGTGGTGGCCTCCTCCGTGGCGGAGAAGTTCGCCCTGACCACGCCCCGGGCCACCCTGGTCGTGGGGGTCCCGGCCGCGTTGCTGTCCTTCGTCCTGTTCGGGACCTCCTCGGGGCTGTACGACCTGGACGTGGTGGACGCCTACATCAACAACATCGGGGTGGTGGCCTCGGCCATCATCATGTGCGCGGGCACCGGCCTGGTGCTCAGGCGGCTCGGGATGCTGCAGCGCCACCTCAACCTGGTCTCCGAGACCCGGCTGATCGGCTCCTGGTGGCGCCTCCTGGTCGCCGTCGTGGTCCCCGTGCTCCTGGGCTACATGTTCGTCCAGACGGCGTGGTCCTTCCTCACCGACGGCTACGACGACTACTCCCTGGCCTTTACCGCGATCTTCGGCTGGGGCGTGCTGTTCCTGGTGGCGGTGGCCACGGCGGTGACCACCCTCCTGCCGTGGCGCACGCCCGTGGACGACTTCGAGCCCCTCGCCCTGGACACCCTTGAGGGGGTGAAGTGAGAGATGACAGGATCGGCTATCGCCCTCATGCTCACGTCTGTCGTCATCATCTGGGGAGGGCTGGCGGTGTCGGTGACCTCCCTGGTCTCCCGGGGCCGCCGCGAGGAGCGTGACGCGCGCGCAGCCGCCTCGGCCGCCGCGCACGAGCACCTGCGTGGCGGTGGTGCTGACGCTCGTGCCGACAGCGGCACTGGCGGTGATACTGACAGCGCTGCTAACACCTCCGGTTCGCAGTCCTGAGCCCCGGGTCGCGACCGTGTCTCACGTGCCGGACCCGGCTGCATGCTCCTGACCGTTGTGCACTCAGGTGCGACACAATGCGCCCATGAGCGACGCACGTACCCCCGCCCCCGGACACGCTGACCACGCAGCCGCAGTCGGCACGTGCCCTGGTGCGACAGGCACTGTGCCGGGACCCGGGCTGGTGGCCTTCGACCTTGACGGTACCCTCGCCCCGTCGAAGTCGCCCCTGCCCGAGCCTATGGCTGCCGCGCTGCGTGGTCTGCTGGACGTCGTTCCCGTCTGCGTCATCTCCGGGGGCCAGGTAGCCCAGTTTCATGACCAGGTCCTGACCGGACTGGGCGCCAGCCCGGCCCAGCTGTCCCGGCTCCACCTCATGCCGACCTGCGGAACCCGCTACTACACCTACGACCCGCAGGGCGAGGGGGACAGCGACGGGAGAGGTGACTGGAGGCTGGTCTACGCCAACGACCTGACTGCCTCCCAGACCCGGGAGGTGCTGGCGGTGGTGGAGGAGGAGGCCCGCAGACTGGGGCTGTGGGAGGATCGGACCTGGGGGCCTGTCCTGGAGGACCGCGGCAGCCAGGTCACCTTCTCCGCCCTGGGGCAGGATGCCCCGCTGAAGGCGAAGGAGGCCTGGGACCCCAGCGGTGAGAAGAAGAGCGCCCTGCGTGACGCGGTGGCCCAGCGCCTGCCCGGGCTCGAGGTCCGCTCCGGAGGATCGACGAGCGTGGACATCACCCAGAAAGGGGTTGACAAGGCCTACGGGATGACCCGGCTGGCACGGGCCACCGGTATCCCCCTGGCGGAGATGCTGTTCGTGGGTGACCGCCTGGACCCTGGCGGCAACGACTACCCGGTCAAGGCTCTGGGCGTCGCCTGCCGCGCTGTCACCGGCTGGGAGGAGACTGCCGAGCTCGTGACAGAGCTGGCCAGAGAGCTGGGCAGCGCCTTGGCTGACTCCGACGCAGCCGCGTGCGCTGCTAGGACCGTGTCGGCCCCGGCATCGACGGTGGCGCCGACAGCGGTATCGCCCCTGCCGCCGTCCGTGCCGTCCGCCCCGGGTCACCAGGCCCCGGCGGTGGGAGCTGGCGGCCGTGGCTGAGCCTAGGGAGCGGTACCCGGGCCGGGCCGTTTCCGCTTCCAGCGGTCCTCGCTCTGGCCGGATGGGGGCGAGGACCCAGCCGCTGAGACGCTCGGCCCTCAGGGGGTCGGGCACCGGCTCGCCCGCTCGCCGCACTCCCGGGACGGCCCGTTACCCGCGCCGCGAGGGAAGAGGCAGCCGGGGCGCTGTTCCCGGGTGGGGACCCAGGCTGCGCCCGGTGCTGCGCATGACCGCGCTGCTGGTTGTCACGGGTGCTGTGTCGCTGGCTGTGGGGCTGGCCACGGCCAGGGCCTCGGCCCCGGTCGGACCTCACGAGGCCACCTGGTCCACCACGCTGGACTCCACCGTCACCCTTGACCTGGGGCCGCTGGGGGCAGCCTCCATCGACTCGCCTGCCGGTCCCCTGGGAGTGGAGGTGGTTCTGGGCGAGATCCCCTCCGGGGCCACGCAGGCCGACGTCGTCGATCCCTCCGCGCTGGGGGAGAGCCTGTCCTCGGACGCGGCCTCCTACGTCGGGCTGGTCACCCACCCTGAGCTGACGGTCCAGCGGGGCCTGCACGCGCTGCTCCACGATGGCCTGCGCCGCGCTGGAGTCGTCGAGGGGGTCCTGCTGTGCCTGGTTGCCGCCGCCCACATGACCCTCACCAGGAGCCGTGGCGGTGCCACGCGGGGCCTCCTCGCCGGGAGCGTGGGCCGTCAGGGGTACGGCCGCACTGACGTTGCATGGGGCGCCCTCCTGCGTCGTCCCCCCGTCGTCGCGGCCACGGCCGCACTCCTGGCCGCCGTCACCGTCCTGCTGGTACCCGCCCTGCGCTCCGCACCTGTCCACGGGGCCAGGCTCGCGGCCCTGGAGGGGACGCCGGTGGCCGGGGCCACCCTCTCGGGGCGCGTCGCAGACGTGGTGACTGCCTACGGTCCCCGCGTCACCGACTTCCTGGAGACCAACGAGGCCTTCTACTCCCAGGCAGAGGCGAGCCTACGCACCGCCTGGGCGGTCTCCCAGGAGACTGGCGGCACCGTGGAGGTCACGGCCGCAGACGGCCAGGTCGATGTCGCGCAGGTCAGGCAGCGGGCCGCAGAGGCTGCAGAGGCTGAGGCCAGCGCTGCTGCAGACGCCGGGACTGCCTCTGCCGGCACCGAGACTCCCGGTGAGAGTCCCGGGGTCTCTGCCACCCCCACAGGTACGCAGGCGCCTACCCCGGGCGCCTCACCAGAGGCTGCCTCCACCACCGCCCCGGTCACCGGCGCCCGGGCCGTCCCCCAGCGAGGAGCCGTTACCGCGGTGCTGTCCACCGACCTCCACTGCAACCTCGACGTCATCGCTTTCACCGGTGTCCTGGACGAGGTCTCCGGGGCTGACGTCCACATGGACGACGGCGACCTCACCATGACCGGCTCGGACCCGGAGCAGCTGTGCGTGGACGCCCTGAGCCAGGCGGTCCCCTCCACGGTGGACAAGGTCGCGACCATCGGCAACCACGACTCGGAGTCCACCGCTGCCAGGCTGCGCTCGCAGGGGTGGACGGTGACCGACGGCACTATCCAGGAGGTCGGTGGCCTACGAGTGCTGGGGCAGGACGATCCCGAGCGCACCACCGCCACGGGGACCACCACCCGCAGCGGCGAGACCGCCGAGGAGGTAGGCGCCCGGCTGGCCGCCACCAGCTGTACCGGCTCAGGCAGCGACGTCGTGCTCATCCACCAGCCAGCCACCTTCGGTCCCCTGGTCTCCCAGGGGTGCGCGCCGCTGCTCCTGGCGGGCCACGTCCACGCTGAGCGGGGTATGACGACCAGCCAGGGAAGTGGTGGCGAGGTGTCCGCCCTCGTGTCTGGTGCAGGCAAGGGCGGCACCTCCCTGGGCGCGGTCACGCAGGACGCCTACCTGCACGTGCTGTCCTTTGCTGAGGACGGCAGCCTGGTCGCCTGGCGCGCGGTGGTCCTCCACCCTGACGCCTCGGTCACGGTAGGGGCGTGGCAGGCGGTCCCGCCGGGCGAGCCGATCCCGCAGCCCGGGGCAGCGACGACGAGCACAGCGGGCGCCGACCAGCGGTGAGGCACAATAGCCCTGACAGAGGCAGGGAGAAAAGGGTGAGAGACAACGAGAGACGAGGGAGGGACCGCATGGTGCGGGTGCCCACGGATGCCGAGATCGACGCCATGAGCGAGGAGGAGCTGGAGCTCTACCTCAACGCTCCTGAGGACTATGACCCCTCTGGTAGCGGTGACGGGCCCGGTGCCGACGACCTCCTGGCGCGTGTCCAGCAGGCAGGTGCCCACCCTGGCGGTAACGGCCAGGCTCCGGGCGGCTGGCGTGCTCCCAGCGGGGCACCCCGCTCCTACGGCTGGCTCCTGGTGGTCTGCTCCCTGCTGGGGCTGCTGGCTTGCTGGAGGCTCATCGACGCCCACCTGACGCGTCTGCGTGACCCGATGGCGAACCTGACCTGTGACGTCAACCCGCTGATCTCCTGCGGGGAGACCCTCGACGTCTGGCAGGGGAACCTTCTGGGGGTGCCCAACTCCTTCGTCGGAGCCATGGCCTTCGCCGCCCTCCTGACCGTGGGGGCGGTTGTGCTGGCCGGCCTGAGCCTGCCCCGGTGGATGTGGTGGGCGCTGAGCCTGGGGTGCCTGGGAGGAGTCGCCTTCGTCGCCTGGTTCCTTGCCGTGTCCGTGGTGACCTTCGCAAAGCTGTGCCCCTTCTGCATGCTGGTGTGGGCGGTGACGATCCCCGTGGCCGCGGCTACCTGGGGGTGGGCTGCGGCCGGGGGGCACCTGGGGCTGGGGGACCGGGGTGCCCTCGCCGTGCTGAGGGCACGGTGGTGGGTGGCGGCAGGAATGTACCTGGTGGTCCTCCTGGTCGTGCTCGTGGGTCTGTGGGACCAGTGGAGGGCGCTGCTGGGATGAGCGCAGGCGTCTCGGGAGGCAGCAGAGGCGGGGACGCGGCCGGGTCCTCGACCGTGACCCAGGACTACCTCAAGGCGGTGTGGGCGGCTGGCGAGTGGGGTGGGCAGGGCGCCTCCGTCACCGGCCTGGCCCGTCGCATGGGTGTGGCGCCCTCGACGGCCTCCGAGAACGTGTCACGGCTGGTGGAGGAGGGGCTGCTGGCCCACGAGCCGTACAAGGCCGTCACGCTCACCCCTGAGGGGCGCCTGCGGGCGATGGCGATGGTGCGGCGCCACCGCATCCTGGAGACCTACCTGGTGACCCGGCTCGGCTTTGAGTGGGACGAGGTCCACGCCGAGGCGGAGGAGCTGGAGCACGCGGTCTCCGACAGGCTCCTGGAACGGCTGGACGTGGTGCTGGGGCGGCCCATCCGGGACCCTCACGGTGACCCGATCCCCACCGCTGACGGCCAGGTGGTGGTCCCTGAGCTCGTGCCCCTGGAGGCCCTGAGGGTGGGGGCCAGGGGGATAGTGGGCCGTATCAGGGACGACTCCCAGACCCTGCGCCACCTGGCGCGTGCCGGCATCCGGCTGGACACGCGAGTGCGGCTGGTGGACCGGGGCACCATGGCGCCTGGCGAGGCCGGGGGGAGACGGCGGCGGGCCTGCGTGGTGCGTGTGTGCGGCGGTCGAGGTGCGGGGCTGCCGGACGCCGTCGTGCCTGAGGGGTCCCTGTGGCTGTGCCGCTGAGGGAAGGGGCGACAGGCCAGGGGACAATAGAGTCATGACAACCTCTGAGACGACTTCTGGGACGAGCCCCTATGCGTCCGCCGCTCCTGACGCCCCTACGGCCCCCGGTGGCGGTGCCACCCGGGAGGCGGGCGGTGCTGGGCCGACCCTCTTCACCAGGATCATCAACGGGGAGGTCCCTGGGCGCTTCGTGTGGGCCGACGAGCTGTGCGTCGCCTTCGCCACCATCGAGCCCCACACCGACGGACACGTCCTGGTGGTGCCGCGTCACCAGGTCGACTCCTTCACAGAGGCACCCGAGGACCTGGTGGCCCACCTGGCCGTGGTAGCCAGGCGCGTAGGGGCCACCCAGACGCGGGTCTTCCAGGCCTCCCGGGCCGGGCTCGTGGTCGCCGGCTACGGGGTGGACCACCTTCACCTCCACGTCCTGCCGATCCGCTCGGAGGCTGACCTGTCCTTCTCATCCGCCAGGCACGACGTCCCCGGGGAGGAGCTGGACGCGGCCATGGAGCGGCTGCGGGCGGGGCTGCGTGAGGACGGGTGGGGCGAGTTCGTCCCCTCCCACCTGGGTTCACCATCCCGGTAGGCGTTCACCAGCCCGGTAGGCTCAGACAGGCCTGTGCGGGGTTAGCAGGGGCCGCTCGTGCGGGTGGGAGCACCCCGCTACCGCCCGCCCACGGCCGGGGCGGACAGCCTGGTGGTGAGGTGCCGCGCGATGACGCGAGCGGGTCAGTGGCTCAGTGGTGGGGGCGCATGACGTGGCCGCGGGTGGAGGGGGCGCCACGACGTGGCTGGCGTACCCGGTGCCGCAGCAGGACGGCTCCCAGCACGGCCGAGATAGCGGTGCCCAGGAGCACGGCAGCCCGGGCGTGGTCGGTGGTGGGTCCCTCTCCGAAGGCTAGGCCCGCGATCAGCAGGGACACGGTGAAGCCGATGCCTGCGATCGCCGCCAGGGCGAGGACGTCGGGATTGTCGACCCCGTGGCCCAGCCGCAGGCTGGTGAAGCGGGTCAGCAGGACCACCGCCCCCCAGATCCCCAGGACCTTGCCCACGGGAAGGCCCAGGTAGACGCCGATGGCAGCGGGGTCAGCCAGTGCCTCGACCAGGCCGCCTCCGTCTACGATGTTGACCCCGGCGGCGAACAGGGCGAAGACCGGCAGCGCCAGCCCCGCGCTCCAGGGGTGCACCAGGTGGGTGAAGCGGGCCGTCATACCGGTGGGCTCGGCGCGCGTGGGGCGGGCAGGCACCGTCATCCCCAGCAGGACGCCGGCGATGGTGGCGTGGACGCCGCTAGCGTGCATGAGCCACCAGGCGGCCAGGCCCAGCGGGATGAGCAGGTACCAGTGGGTGGTCCCTCGGCGTACCAGGAGGGCGAACACCCCTGTCACGGCCAGCGCGCCCAGCAGCGCCAGGGGGTTAAGCCCCTGGGAGTAGAAGAAGGCGATGACGATGATCGCCAGCAGGTCGTCGACCACGGCCAGGGTCAGCAGGAAGGTACGCGCTGCAGGGGGCATGCCGCGCCCGAAGATGGACAGGACCGCTACGGCGAAGGCGATGTCCGTGGCCGTGGGCACCGCCCAGCCGCTAAGGCTGCCCCCTGAGGAGGCCAGCTGGACGGCGACGTAGACCAGGGCCGGGCCGACCATCCCGAAGACGGCAGCCAGCATCGGCAGGGTCGCCTCCCTGAGGTCGCGCAGCGAGCCGACGACGAGCTCCTGCTTGAGCTCCAGCCCGACGGCGAAGAAGAACACCACCAGGATCCCGTCCGAGGCCCAGTGCGCCAGGGACAGGTCCAGGTGCAGCGCGTGAGGTCCCACCACGGTCTGGGACAGCGACTCATAGGCACCCCGCCACGGAGAGTTGGCCCAGACCAGGGCTACTGCGGCGGCGGCCACCATGAGGAGCCCGGAGACGACTTCCGACTCCAGGGCGTGGTGGGCGCGGGCGAGCAGCGCGCGCCCACGAGGGCGGCGGGAGGCCGTCCGGGCGCGGTAGGGGGACGGTGCTGGAGTCATGTGTGCCTCTCGTCAGGGGGAGGCCGCCCCAGGGGCTCGGCCCTCCAGGTGGGAGGGCCTGCTTGTCCAGCCAGGAGGGCCGTCCGGTGGTTGTCGGTGGGCCAGGCTACCTGAGACGCAGGATGCCGGTCAGGCTGCTGCGCGGGTGGAGGTCTCGGAGGTCTCGGCAGGGCTTGTCGGGGCTCGGCAGGGTGACGTGTGCCCACGTCGGCGGGTAAGGGCGGGACACGTGGGACAGGGCTGGCAGGCCTGCCAGAGCCGGCAGGCGCTAGGCTGTGGCTGCCTGGCGTGCCCGACCTCCCCGTCCTGGGGCGGGTGCCGTGCCGCCTCCCGGGTGCTCAGCGAGGGCAGCCTGTGGTCCGGCGGCCGGGCGCGCGCCCGGAGCCGCGACCGCACTAGACCATAGAATGAGAGCAGCGCCACGATGACCCAGGCCCGTTCCCGCACCCAGCCCGCCAGCCAGCAGCCGGACGACGCCGAGGCCACCCCCTACCGTTACACGGCCGAGCTGGCCGGCGCCATCGAGACCTCCTGGCAGGACCGCTGGGAGGAGGAGGGGACCTTCTACGCCGACAACCCGGTGGGGACGCTGGCAGGGCCCAGGGCGCAGCAGGAGAAGCTCTTCCTGCTGGACATGTTCCCCTACCCCTCGGGCAAGGGGCTGCACGTGGGGCACCCTCTGGGCTACATCGCCACCGACGTCGTCGCCCGCTTCAGCCGCATGACCGGCAGGAACGTGCTGTACACGATGGGCTACGACGCCTTCGGCCTGCCTGCGGAGCAGTATGCCGTGGCCACCGGACAGCACCCGCGGACCTCTACCGAGACCAACATCGCCACCATGCGCCGCCAGCTGCGCCGCCTGGGGCTGTCCCACGACCCGCGCCGGTCCCTGGCTACCATCGACGTGGACTACGTGCGCTGGACCCAGTGGATCTTCCTGCAGGTCTTCAACTCCTGGTTCGACCCTGAGGCACGACGCCGTGACGGCCGCGGCCGGGGTGCCGCCCGGCCGGTCTCCGAGCTGGTGGAGAAGCTGGCCAGCGGCCAGGTTGCAGTGCCTGACGGGCGGGACTGGTCTGACCTGGACCCGGGGGAGCGCAGCGACGTCATCGACTCCTTCCGGCTGGCCTACGTCACCTCTGCCCCGGTCAACTGGTGCCCGGGCCTGGGAACCGTGCTGGCCAACGAGGAGGTCACGGCCGAGGGCCGCTCCGAGCGTGGCAACTACCCGGTGTTCCAGCGCAACCTCCGCCAGTGGATGATGCGGATCACCGCCTACGCCGACCGCCTGGCCGAGGACCTGGACACGGTGGACTGGCCGGAGAAGGTCAGGCTCATGCAGCGCAACTGGATCGGGCGCTCCGAAGGTGCGCAGGTCGTCTTCGGTGTGCCTGCGGCCGGTCCTGGTGCCGAGCTCGTGGTCTACACCACGCGGCCTGACACACTCTTCGGCGCCACCTTCATGGTGCTGGCCCCTGAGCACCCGCTGCTGGGCGGGGCGGGTTCCTCCGCCTCCGTGCGCTCTGCGGAGGAGGTGGCGCAGGACGCAGCCGCCCTAGCCGTGCCCGCTGCCTGGCCTGAGGGCACTAAGGAGGCCTGGACCGGCGGCTATGCCACCCCGGCCCAGGCCGTGGCCGCCTACCGCGCCCAGGCGGCGGCAGCCACTGAGGCCGAGCGCAGCGACGAGGGCCGAGCCAAGACCGGGGTCTTCACCGGGCTGTTCGGGGTCAACCCTGTCAACGGGGCACAGGTGCCGGTGTTTGTAGCCGACTACGTCCTCATGGGCTACGGGACCGGGGCCATCATGGCGGTGCCCTCGGGCGACCAGCGTGACTGGGAGTTTGCCCGGGCCTACGACCTGGACGTCGTGGCGACCGTGGCGCTGCCGGAGGGCACGTCCCTGGAGGAGGGGGCGTGGACCGGTGACGGTAAGCTCGTCAACTCCGCCAACGAGGAGATCAGCCTCAACGGGATGGGAGTGGAGGAGGCCAAGACGGCCATCACGGCGTGGCTGGAGTCCAGGGGGGCGGGCCGGGCCGCAGTCACCTACCGTCTGCGTGACTGGCTGTTCTCCCGGCAGCGCTACTGGGGCGAGCCCTTCCCTGTGGTGTGGGACCAGGAGGGGCGTGTCCACGCCCTGCCCGAGTCGATGCTGCCCGTGGAGCTGCCTGAGGTCACCGACTACTCGCCGCGCTCCTTTGATCCCGATGACGCCGCCAGCGAGCCCGAGCCGCCTCTGAGCAGGGCCACCGAGTGGGTGGAGGTCGAGCTGGACCTGGGGGAGGGCACCCGGACCTACTACCGTGAGACCAACACGATGCCCCAGTGGGCGGGCTCGTGCTGGTACGAGATGCGCTACGCCGACCCGGACAACGAGGAGGCGCTCATCGACCCTGCCAACGAGGCCTACTGGATGGGACCCAGGCCCCAGGACGGCAACACCTCGGGGGGTACCGACCTGTACGTGGGCGGGGTGGAGCACGCCGTGCTGCACCTGCTGTACTCCCGCTTCTGGCACAAGGTGCTCTTCGACCTGGGCGTGGTCTCCTCCTCCGAGCCCTACCACCGGCTGTTCAACCAGGGCTACATCCAGGCCTACGCCTATACCGACTCCCGGGGCCAGTACGTGCCTGCCGAGGAGGTCGAGGAGACCGAGGGCCCTGACGGCTCGGTGGCCTACACCTGGCAGGGTCAGCAGGTCAGCCGTGAGTACGGCAAGATGGGTAAGTCCCTGAAGAACATCGTCACCCCTGACGAGATGTACGAGGCCTACGGCGCGGACACCTTTCGCGTCTACGAGATGTCCATGGGGCCGCTGGACGTGGACCGGCCCTGGGAGACCCGGGCGGTGGTGGGGGCGCAGCGCTTCCTGCAGCGCCTGTGGCGCAACGTGGTGGACGAGGCCACCGGTGACACCGTCGTGGGCGACCAGCCTGCCCAGGAGGAGACCCGCCGCCTGGTGGCGCGCACGGTAGTGGGTGTGCGCGAGGACTACGAGGGGATGCGTCTCAACACGGCGATCGCCAAGCTCATCGTGCTCAACAACCATCTCACCGGTCTGGACCCCGTGCCGCGTGAGGCGGTCGAGCCGCTGGTCCTCATGACGGCCCCGGTGGCTCCGCACATCGCCGAGGAGCTGTGGAGCAGGCTGGGGCACGAGGGCTCCCTTGCCCGTGAGTCCTTCCCTGAGGTCACTGACGAGTCCCTGCTGCGCGCTGAGCGGGTGACCTGCGTGGTCCAGGTCCGGGGCAAGGTGCGCGACCGCCTCCAGGTGGACCCGGACATCTCGGAGGAGGACCTGGAGAGGGCGGCACTGGCCGCTCCCGGCGTGCGGCGTAGCCTGGACGGCCGGGGCGTGCGCCGGGTCATCGTGCGGGCGCCGAGGCTGGTCAGCATCGTGCCCGACTGAGTCCCGGGACCGTGCCCGGGTGAGCCCCTGTGCCCCTGGGGCTGGCCGGGTGGCTGATCCGGGTACCAGGCCTGTCTGGCCAGACGCTGCGCATCCTTGCGCTGCGGGGCCTTCCGGGCTGGTGCGGGGCAGGCCCGGTACTTCGAGTACCTCGACGTCGTTCTGCTCCCGGCGAGCCGGGGGTGATTTCCACGGCTACACGGGGCGGGCTCCCGCTAGGTCCCGTTAGGCTGGGTCCATGACGCTCGCCGTGGTCACCGACTCTGCCGCCTGCCTGCCAGCAGAGTCCTGCGCCCGCCACGGTATCGTCGTCGTGCCCCTCCACCACACCGGTGGTGGCAGCGGCGACGCATCCTCCGCCGGTGGCAGGGAGCCAGCTACGTCGCGCCCCAGCGTCGAGGAGCTGGAGCAGGCCTACCGTGAGGCGGCGCAGCGGGCCGACGAGGTCCTGGCTGTTCATGTCTCCGGGGTCCTGTCCGGCACGGTGGACAACGCCCGGCTGGCCGCGTCCCGACTCAACGACGACAGGCCGGGCCTGGTCCGGGTGCTGGACTCCGCCAGCTGCTCCGGGGCGCTGGCCCTGGCGGTCTTGGCCGCCTCCCAGGCCCAGGACGCTCGTCGCGGTGCCGCCCTGGCCCGGGAGAGCCTGGCCCGCTCCTACCAGTTCTTCGTTGTCGACGACCTGCGGCACCTGGCGCGGTCAGGACGTATTGACCTCACGACGGCTCGGCTGGGGGGTGTCCTAGGAGTTCGCCCGGTCCTGTCTGTCCAGCCCGAGGGCATACGGGCAGTGGAGACGGTGCGTGGCGGTGCGCGTGCCAGGAGGCACATGGTGGCCCAGGCCGTGCGGGCAGCCGGAGGCACCGCGCTGCGCGGGCCCCGACGTCCTGCGGATCCGGTGCTCCTGGCCCTCCAGGCCCCCGGTCCTGACCTGCCTGGCCTCAGGGAGGAGGTGGACGCCGCTATGGCGCGCTCGGGGGCGCGGGTCGCACAGGTCCTCACTCTCCCGGTTGACAAGGCGTTGGAGGTCCACCTGGGTCCTGGTGCCACGGGGATCGCGGTGGCACCCCGGCTCCTGGTCCGGGTGCGCACCTGATCCTGCTTGACGGGTGCCCGTGCGGGTGCCTCGTGAGCGCGAGCTTGTCAACGGGCGCCTTGTGAGCAGGTGCCGCCCAGTCACCACAGCACGTACGGGACCGGCCGTGTCCACACTATGTCCTGGCTGCCCGGGTACCGACAGCCGCCTCCCGTCTAGCGTCACCACCATGAGCGGCAGAAGACAGGCTCTGGGCAGGTCCGGGAACTGGTCTGTGGACAGGCTGGTGCGCCTGGCCTGCTCTCCGGACCCCGACGAGCCTCCCACCCGTCCGCGGCGGGTAGCACTTGCTCCCCGCGCCGCTGTCGTGGCGGGGACGCTGCTCATGGTCCTGGCTGCGGTCCTGGCGGTGCGCACGGCCCTGGGCGCTCCCGCAGCGGAGGAGGGCGCTCCGGGAGGCGCCGAGGCCTCGGGGTCCGGGGAGTCCTTGCCCCAGGCTCCTGCCACGGCTCCGGCCACCCAGGTCCAGGGGGAGCCGCCGACCGACCCCCGTGCCACCACCGGCAGCGGGGCCGCCGGCCAGCCAGGGCAGGCGGACTCCTCCCAGGATGTTGGCCAGGTGGTCGTCCACGTGACCGGTGCCGTCGCCTCTCCCGGAGTCGTGGTCCTGGACCAGGGAGCGCGTGTCGCCGACGCGATCGAGGCGGCTGGTGGGGTGACCCAGGAGGCGGATGCCGACCAGCTCAACCTGGCTCGTGTCCTCAGCGACGGAGAGCAGGTGCGTGTCCCCCGTGAGGGCGAGGTCCTGACCGGTCAGGAGGCTGAAGCGGGACAGGCAGGGGAGCAGCAGCCGGGACAGTCAGCCTCCGGGGCGTCCCAGGACGGGCCGGGGCAGGAGGCGACCGGCCTGGTCAACATCAACACCGCCAGCGCCCTGGAGCTGGAGGAGCTGCCGGGTATCGGGCCGGCGCTGGCTCAGCGGATCGTGGAGCACCGGGAAGCCAACGGTCCCTTCGGCTCCGTGGATGAGCTCACCGAGGTCTCTGGTATAGGACAGGCCAAGCTGGAGGCCCTCAGGGAGATGGCCGTGGTATGAGGCAGCGACCTCGGCAGCGTGGGGGCCTGGTCGGTGGCAGCGTCCGCTCCGGGGCAGCCGACTCAGGAGCTGCCAGCCCGGACCGGGAGCGCAGGCCCTGGGAACGTGACCACGCCCTGGTGGACAAGGCCCCCGAGCCTCTCGACCTCAGGCTGGCGGCACCAGCCGGCCTGTGCTGGGCCGCAGCATACTGGGCCGTCGGAGTCGGCGGTACCCACGGGTGGCGCCATGTCCTGGTAGCGGCTGGTGCGAGCCTCGGGGCTGCGATGCTGCTGACCGTGCCGGTGCGCCGGTTCCGGCCGCCACGCCACCGGGCGGACTCGCGCCCCGGTGCCCCGGAGGATCCCCGGGCAGCCGGGTCTGTGAGCGCCAGCCTGCTGCTGTGCGCCCTGGCTGTCTCGGCGGTCCTCACGGTCAGTGCCGCCCAGCTGTGGTCGCGTGCGGGGGACCCGCTCGTCCTGGCCTCGGGAACCTCGGTGTCGCCGCCGCAGGCCACTGGTGCAGTGACGCTGACCGCAACGGTGAGCGAGCAGCCACGGGTCCTGGCCCGGGCCGGGTCCACCACGGTGGTGACCAGCCTGAGGGTGCACACCGTGGAGGGAGAGCCCTCCAGGCTCACAGCCACGGTGCTGGCGGACGCCCAGTGGCTGGAGCTGGACATGGGAACGCAGATCCGGGTGAGGACCCGGCTCCAGCCGGCCGAGGCGGGCAGCTCCCGGGCAGCCGTCATCGGCTCCGGCGCCCAGGTCCAGGTCCTGGCTCCTCCCAGCGGGACCCTGGCGATCGTGACGTCGCTGCGGCAGGGCCTGGCAGCAGCCGTGGCCCTGGGAGAAGACCAGTCGGACCAGGCCTCCCGCGCGCCCGGGTCGCACCAGACTGCACCGGCCGACCAGCAGGGCCAGGTGGGCCAGTCAGGAACGGTGCTCCGGTGGCCCCAGGGTGCCCAGGCCCTGGTGCCCGGCATCGCCCTGGGGGACGACCACGCCCTGCCCACGCAGGTACGCCTGGACATGCGCACGGTCTCTATGACCCACCTGACTGCCGTGTCCGGGCAGCACGTGGCCATCGTCCTGGGGCTGGGCCTGGGCGCACTGGGCGTCCTGCCGCGACGGTGGCGCGCGGTGGCGGGGGCCGTGGTACTGGGCGGCCTCGTGCTCCTGGTCCGTCCTTCCGGGTCCGTCCTGCGCTCAGCGGCCATGGGTGGTGTCATGCTTGCCGGGGTGGCTGCGGGCAGGCGCTCAGCCTCGGTGCCCGCCCTGTGCGCCGGAGTCCTCCTTCTGCTCCTGGCCGACCCCTTCCAGGCACGTGACTACGGGTTCGCCCTATCCGTGGCGGCAACCGCTGGGATCCTGCTGGGAGCACGGCCTGCGGCGGCCTGCCTGTCCCGCTACCTGCCCCGGTGGCTGGCGGCTGGTCTGGCTCTGCCTGCGGTGGCGCAGGCTGCCTGCGCCCCCCTCCTGGTACTTCTCCAGCCGCAGGTAGGGCTGTGGTCGGTCCCTGCCAACGTCCTAGCGGCCCCGGTGGTCCCTGTGGCCACGGTGTGCGGCATCACTGCTGCCCTGGTCGCACCGCTGTGGCCCGCAGCGGCCTCCGTGATTGCCTGGCCGGCCCTCGCGTCCTGCGCGTGGCTGGTGGTGCTGGCCCGCAGGACTGCCGACCTTCCCGGCTCCGCGCTGGCCTGCCCCGGAGGTGTCGTCGGGGCGCTGGCCCTGGCCGGGCTGGAGACGGTGGTGCTGGGAGCGGCCAGCCGAGGGCTGCGACGCAGGGCGGGAGACGGCCTCACTCTTGTGTCTCGTCTCCTGTCTCGTGGCAGGCTAGCGCCATGGCAGCCACCCGAGCCCCACGCTCCCGTAGCAGGCGCAGCACACCGGAAGGACCCACGTGGGACCAGGTCGAGCTGGCTGCGGTGGTCCTTGTCAAGGCGGGAGAGGAGGTCCTGGCTGACCGTGCGGTGGCACGTCTTCTGGCGCAGGCCCGGGCGAAGGACCCGACCACGGAGGTCATCCGGGTCGAGGCCGCCACCTACGAGGCCCACCAGCTGGACACGCTAGTGTCCCCCTCCCTGTTCGGTGAGCCCCGGCTGGTCCTGGTCCCGGCCCTGGAGCAGATGACTGACGCCCTGCTGACCGATCTGCTGGCCTACGTAGACTCGGCTGCAGCGTCCGCCGACCCGGAGGTCAGCGTCGTCCTGCGGCACAACGGCGGGCAGCGCGGCAGGAGGCTCCTGGAGGCCGTCGGGGCCTCTGGCTACCCCGTGGTCTCCTGCCCACCGGTGAAGTCTCCCCGGGACAAGTCAGCGCTGGTGAGCGCCGACGTGGCACGAGCGGGCCGACGTATCGAGCCGGAGGCTGTCGGGGCCCTCGTGGACGCCCTGGGAAGCGACCTGCGTGAGCTGTGCTCGGCCGTTGACCAGCTCCTCGCCGACACCCAGGGGACGATCAGCGCCGAGCACGTGAGCACCTACTACGCCGGACGTATCGAGGCCACCGGCTTCACCGTGGCGGACGCCGCAGCAGCAGGCAGCACCTCGGCCGCCATCACCGCGCTGCGTCACGCCGTGGCCACTGGAACAGACCCGGTGGTGGTCGTGGCGGCGCTGGCAACCAAGGTCCGCCAGCTGGCACGTGTGGCCGCTTCCGGAGGCCGACGCATGACCCCGGCCGACCTGGGTATGGCGCCCTGGCAGGTAGACCGGGCGCGGCGCGAGCTCTCCGGCTGGTCTGATGACGCCCTGGCCACGGCTATCGTGGCGGTCGCCAAGGCTGACGCCGAGGTCAAGGGGGGCAGCCGGGACGCTGTCTACGCCGTCGAGCGCGCCGTGCTCACCGTGTGTCGTGCCCGCAGCCGGGGCACGACTGCGCGGCGGTGAAGCCATGAGGACGAGCCAGCAGGCTGGCCAGGGACGGGAGCATCCGGGTGCGTGCGTCCGGGACGGGCCGCCGGAGTACCTGGATGGTACCTAGCGCTTCCTGTACAGGGCCTTGGTGGCATAGACCGGCTCGTTGGTGACCTGGACCCCCAGGGCGCGCAGTATCCCTTCGTCCACAGGACCCAGGATGGTGGAGGTGTGCACGTCGCAGCCACGCAGGTTGCCCAGCTGCTCCAGGGCGCTACGGGCGTTGCTGTCCCCGTTGGCAGACACGGCCAGGGCGATGAGGACCTCGTCGGTGTGCAGGCGGGGGTTGTGGGAGCCCAGGTGCCTAGTCTTCAGTGTCTGGATCGGCTCGATCGAGGCCGGGGCCAGCAGGTCGACGTCGTCGATCCCGGCCAGGACCTTGAGCGCATTGAGCAGCATGGCCGAGCAGGCTCCCAGCAGCGCCGACGTCTTGCCGGTGACAACTCGCCCGTCCGGTAGCGCGATGGCAGCGGCGGGAGCGCCGGTGGACTCCGCCACCTGCAGGGCGGGCCGGACCACCGGCCGGTCCTCCTTGCTCGCACCGACCTTGGCCATGAGAAGAGAGATCCGGTCGGACTGAAGGGACTCTACGGCGTCACGCCTCTCGGCCACCAGCGCCTTGTAGTAGCGGCGGATGACCTCCTGCACAGCTGCCTCGCGGCAGGCCTCGTCGTCGCTGATGCAGTACCCGGCCATGTTGACGCCCATGTCAGTGGGGGAGGCGTAGGGGGAAGAGCCGAGGATCTCCTCGAACAGGCGGGTAAGTACGGGGAAGACCTCTACGTCGCGGTTGTAGTTGACGGCCTGGGTGCCGTGGGCTGCCAGGTGGAAGGGGTCGATCATGTTGACGTCGTCAAGGTCCGCCGTAGCTGCCTCGTAGGCGATGTTGACCGGGTGGTCCAGGGGCAGGTTCCAGATGGGGAAGGTCTCGAACTTGGCGTAGCCGGAGGCGATGCCGCGCCGGTGGTCGTGGTAGAGCTGGGACAGGCAGGTGGCCATCTTGCCCGAGCCCGGTCCGGGAGCGGTGACGACGACCAGGTCGCGGCTGGTCTCGATGTACTCGTTACGTCCGTATCCCTCCTCGGAGACGATACGGGCCACGTCACCCGGGTAACCGGGAATGGGGAAGTGACGGTAGACCTTGATGCCCAGGCTCTCCAGCTTGCGCCTGAAGTCCTGGGCCTGGCGGTTGTCGTCGGTCCACTGGGTGATGACGACGCTGCCTACGTACAGCCCGTAGCTCCTGAAGGCGTCGACATGGCGCAGCAGGTCGTCCTCGTAGGAGATCCCCAGGTCGGCACGGACCTTGCTGCGGGCCAAGTCCCTGGCGCTGACGGCGACGACGACCTCGACCTCGTCGCTGAGCTCGGCGAGCATGACCACCTTGTTGTCCGGGGTGAAGCCGGGCAGCACGCGGGAGGCGTGCATGTCGTCGATCAGCTTGCCCCCGAACTCCAGGTAGAGCTTGCCCGAAAACTGTGCCCGGCGCTGCGCGATGTGGGCGGACTGCATCCGCCGGTAGGTGTCACGGTCGAAGCCGGTACGCATGGGCACTCCTTGTTGGTAGATGACTGGCAGGTAAAACTGGTCGATGGCAAGTCATTGCTGGTACGCGCGGGGGAGCAGGCACAAGATGAGGGCGCCTCCCTGGCTGGGAGACGCCCTCGGTGGTTGCACGGTAGGACCGGCCTCACAGAGAGGCGACGCGCTTGGCCAGCTTGGACTTGCGGTTGGCCGCTTGGTTCTTGTGAATGACACCCTTGGCGGCAGCCTTGTCCAGCTTGCGGGAGGCTGCGTGGAGGTGGGTGAGAGCCGCCTCCTTGTCGCCGGCCTCGACGGCCTCGCGGACACGGCGCACGTAGGTCTTGAGCTCGGACTTGACAGACTGGTTGCGCAGACGAGCCTTCTCGTTGGTCTTGATGCGCTTGATCTGGGAGTTGATGTTCGCCACGGTGAAGCTTTCTCGTGTCTGGTGTGGTCAGTGGCCGGAGAGAGGGTTCGCGCCACGGGACTGGCAGGAGGTGGTGGGGCACCTGGCTGACCCGTGTGCCGGACCCCGCAGCCGACCAGGCCAGAGGTCCAGTGGGCGACTTTAGCACCTGCTGGCAGCAGGTCCCCAGGGTGGAGGTGCTCAGCGCGGCGTGAGGTGTGTCGCGCCGGGTCGGTGCGCCTGGAGGATTGAGGGCGTGTTGCATGGGAGAGTGGCCGCTGCAACGGCCCGTCCCGGGCGGCGCGCTTGACAGGGTGGATGAGGGGGACCTGCGGCCCAGGACAGCCGCGAGATGACAGGAGGCAGCGTGCACGGTGCAGACTACCTGGCGGCCAGCGGATGGGTGAAGCAGCCCTCAATGGCACATCTCTTGCTGGACAACGGTGTCCCCCTGCCTACCAGGGAGTTCTTACACGACGCCTTCGAGCCGGCTGCGTGGGCGGAGGCTGACAAGGTGTGTAGGCACCTGGAGCAGCAGTTCCGCGACTGTAAATTCTCACAGTCGGTGGTCTGGGGCCCGCTCCTGGTCCCCCGTCCCGATCTCCTTGACGTCCGTGGGGCGCTGGGGGCGGGAGCACGCGAGAGCCAGGAGGAGATCACCAGGCCTGACTTTGTTGATGAGCGTCTTCCCGAGGGTGCCGACGTGACTGACCCAGCCTCCCCGTGGACCCTGTACGTAACGGCTGTCTCTGACGCGGGGCTGGCTATGGGCAGCTATGACGAGGTGCGAGGACGTGGCGACGACCTGGGCAGCAGTCGGGACGAGGTGGGCCGGGGCAACAACAGTTACGAGAGTGTCCAGGGCGGTGCTGGTGGCCGGTTCTTGGTGGATGGCTTCGACACGAGGGCACTCATGGTGCGCCAGCTGTGGGGCGCGCTGGTGGTGCAGAACCTGCGTGCCCCGGACTCGGAGAAGCGCGACAGGTGGACGATGACGCTGTTTGCCGGGGAGGAGCCGGTAGAAGGCATGGCTGCCTCGGGGACCGTACTGCACGGCCAGGTCCGCCAGCGCCTTGGCAAGACGAGCCGAGGCAGTGCTCCGGTACGTGTCAGGCCGGCCCTGCGGGTGGCCTCAGCGGTTGCCTAACTCTGGTGGCGGCTGAGTTCCTAGTTGGGGCTTCTGCCCACGGCTACCCGCAGGACATCAAGCATGCCACCTATACCAGTACCGTCACCACGGCGGCCTGCTCATCCTCATAACCGCCACTTCAGCCCGTGCCACGGTGGCAACGGGCCTGTCTCACCAGCCGACTGCCCGTGGCAAGTACGTGTATCTCTAGCCAGTTCTCGTTCACGCGTGGGGTTGGAGACGCTGGTGCGGCTGCAGTTGTGTCGTGCGGATGTCACGTTCGAGAACGGAGTGTCCACGGCGGCCACAAACGGATCTGACCTGGCCCGGGCAAGAGAGCAGAGCCTTGCACTCACGCGGTTTCCCCGGGGACCTACGTGCTCTGCCGAGGCGTTTGTGGCCGCCGTGGACACGCAAACACAGACTGTCACGACCAACCAGCCCGACACGCACAGAGAAGTACCCCTTGGCCGAGTAGCCCTTCCAGTCTCGCTGGTCTGCGAGGCGACCTCGTCGGGGTGTGGAAGTGCCTGTCTGCTAGCGTCCATGACGCACGTGCCTGCGCCACGGCTCCCGCCGTGGCGCAGGCACGTGCGTGGGGTTCAGTCCTGGTCCAGGCCGAGGCGCTTCTCCATCTCCTCCAGAGGCACACCCTTGGTCTCTGGCATTGTCAGCAGCACCCAGGCGAGCTGGCCGATCATGCACACAAAGAAGATTCCGAAGGCCCAGCCTCCGCCCAGACCGCCCATGACGGTGGGGAAGCCCCAGGAGACCACGGCAGCGAAGAACCAGTGGGTGAAGGAACCCAGGGCCTGGCCGCGGGCGCGGATGCGGCTGGGAAAGATCTCGGAGATGAACACCCAGATGACCGAGCCCTGGCCGAAGGCGTGCGAGGCGATGAACACCAGCAGGCTCATCAGGACGAACGTGGAGGTGCTGCCGCCCAGGTCCTCCCCGGACAGGAAGAACACCGAGGAGATCGCGCCCAGAGACAGGAGGTAGCCGATAGAGCCGACCAGCATGAGTCTGCGGCGGCCAAAGCGGTCGATGACAGTCAGCGCGGTCATGGTGGCCACGAGGTTCATGGTCCCGATCGCGATAGAGGACAGGAAGGCCGCGTCGTTACCGGCCCCGGCCATGCGGAAGATGTCCGGGGCGTAGTACATGATCGCGTTGATGCCAGAGAGCTGGTTGAAGGTGGCGATCGCGATGGCCAGGAGGATGACCTTGGTATTCCTGCGCACGAAGAACGGTGCCTGGCCCAGGGAGGCGTCCTCCTCCAGGCGGCGGGCGATCTCGGTGATCTCGTACTCGGCCTCCTCCGGTGACTGGGTCAGGCGGTCGAGGATGGCGCGCGCCTCACCGGTGCTGCCGCGGCCGTAGAGCCACCGGGGGCTCTCCGGGATGCCCAGAGCCAGGAGGAAGAAGATGACCGCCGGGGCAGCCTCGATGCCCAGCATCCAGCGCCAGGCGACCTCGTAGTCGAAGGCTTGGGAGAACACGTAGTTTGTCATGTAGGCCAGGAGGATGCCCAGCACCACGTTGAACTGCACCAGGCCTACGAGCCGCCCGCGCATGCGCGCCGGGGAGATCTCCGCGGTGTAGATCGGTGCCACCACGGAGGCGCCACCGACGCCGATCCCCCCGATGAGACGGAAGAACATGAACAGGAGCCAGTTGGAGACCAGGGCCGAGCCCAGGGCTGAGACCGTGTAGAGGATGCCGATTGACAGCAGGACCCTCTTGCGGCCCCATACGTCGGCGGGCCGACCTGCCGACATGGCACCGATGATGGTGCCGATCAGGGCGGTGGCGACAGTGAAGCCGAGCCAGAAGTCGCTAAGGCCGTAGATGTCGCGGAGGTTCTCCGTGGTCCCCGAGATGACTGCGGTGTCGAATCCGAAGAGGAGACCGCCCAGCGCTGCCACGACAGCGCTGCGGATCACGAGGGGGCTGGTTCTTTGCGGAGCAGGAGTTGTCGTCATTGACGGGTCTTTCAAGGGTGTTGGGTCAGGGTATCGGATGGGTGCTGGACGTCACGTGACCATTGCGCAACGTAGCCTACACCAGGAACATGGTCGGTGGGGAGGAAACGGAGAGGAACAAACAGGAAATAGAGAGGACCAGGGCGAGAGAGTGAGGAACAGAGAAGACCAGGAAGAAGGGGGTCGGGGAGGGACCAGGCGCTCCCCTCCTGTCCCAGGACCTCAGCCCTGTGGCTCCTATGACGGGAAAGCGGCTGACCGCAGCCTCGTAGCGGATGTCAGCGGGCACCTGCGGCTGACGGGAAAGCGGCTGACCGACGTCTCGTCTGCCACGCTCTGCCCGGCAGACGCTTCCCACCGTTGCCGACACGCACCTCAGGAGCGGCTCAGGACCAGTGCTGCTTGAGAGCCGTGACGACTCCGTCAAAGACTGCCTGCTCCATCGTGGCGCCCTCGCGGCGCACCGCAGCGGGGTCCACCGACAGCAGCCGGTCCAGGCGGACCTCGCTGGGGCGGCCCTTCCTGTCCCAGGCGCCGGTGCCCACGTCATACCAGTATCGGCCCCACCGGGCCTCCTGGGCGGCGTCGGCGTCGTGGTCCCTGCTCGTCATCTGGGCGACCACTAGGCGCGCGTCGCTGCGGGCCAGCACCAGGACCGGCCGGTCCTTGCCCTGAGAGGGGTCCTCCTCGTAGGGCACCCAGGCCCACACGACCTCACCGGGGTCGGCCCGGCCGTCAGGGCTGGGCGTGTAGGCGAAGGACGGCAGGCCGTTGCGGGCCACGTCCCACACCGTGGCCCTACTGAGGCAGTCGGAGGCAGGTGGGGCCGCTGTGGAGGGGCAGGCGGAGGCAGCGCGCCTGTCACTTCTGCCGGTCCTGCCACCAGTCTTATCAGCCGCCAGGGAGTCGGCCGCTGCGGTCACGACCGGTCCCAGCAGCCCCAGGACCCTTGTAAGAAGTGACGGCACCAGCCTCACCCCTGCCGCTGCTGCTGGAGGGCGGACTGCCGACTGCGGTGGGTGGCCGCCTTCATGGCTGAGCAGAACTCGACCAGCTCGCTGCTCAGCGCCTCCAGCTCCGCCTCGTAGGCGGTGGAGCCTCTGGGTGCCTCCCGCAGGCTGGCGGCGTGGGACTCCACGATCCTCACTGTCGCCGAGCCGCTGATAGCACCGTCGGCCCCGGCAGCCAGCGCCTCGGTAACCTGGTCGGGACGGGAGATGCCAAAGCCCAGCATGACCGGTGCCGCACTGGCGGAGCGCAGCCGTTCTACCGCTTGGGCCAGCCCGACGGTGGAGGAGGCGTGCTCCGTACCGGTGACTCCCACCCGGGAGACCGCGTAGATGTAACCGCGCGAGGCGGCGGCCACCGCATCCAGGGTATGGTCGGCGGCGGAGGGCGGGGCGATGTAGACCGGGTCCACTCCGGCAGCCCGGGCGGCGGCGCTGAAGGGGAGCGACTCGCGCACCGGAACGTCAGGCAGCAGCACGGAGTCGATGCCCGCCCCCGCACAGTCAGCGTAGAAGCGCTCCAGTCCCAGAGCGAAGGGGACGTTGCCGTAGACGAGCATGCCTATGGGGACCTGATGGTGGCGGGCGCGCACGCGTGCCACTACCTCCAGGCAGTCGTGGAACCCGGCACCAGACTCCAGTGCCCGGACGTGGGCGCGCTGGATGGTCGGCCCGTCTGCCACCGGGTCGGAGAAGGGCACTCCCAGCTCCAGGGCGTCGGCGCCGCCCGCTACGAGTGCCTCGATCACCG
Source organism: Actinomyces sp. 2119 (assembly GCF_003591215.1). Taxonomy (NCBI): domain Bacteria; kingdom Bacillati; phylum Actinomycetota; class Actinomycetes; order Actinomycetales; family Actinomycetaceae; genus Actinomyces; species Actinomyces sp. 2119. The sequence goes on along the minus strand of NZ_QYRR01000004.1, from coordinate 68,049 downwards.
CCTCGCAGACGTCCAGGTCAGGGTCGCCCACCATGACGAAGGGCACGAAGGCGCCCTCCTCGCGGGCTTTCAGTGCTCGGAACATGTCGGTGTAGCGGCTCATCTCAGGACTCCTTGGCCAGGCTGGCCAGGGGTGCGTACTCGCTGCGCCTGCCCGCCTCCACCATACGGGCGGCCCTGGCCACCGCCCCGTCGGTGGAGAACGAGCCGCCCAGGCGCGTGCGCACCTGGTCCAGGTCCTTGTCCCCCCGCCCCGACAGGCACACCAGCAGGACCGGCGGCTCGGCCCCCTCCGGTGTGCTGCGCGCCACCTTCAGGGCGTGGGCCAGGGCGTGGGCCGACTCCACGGCAGGGATGATCCCCTCGTGCCGGGACAGCAGGCGGAAGGCCTTGATGGCCTCCTCGTCGTCCACGCCCACGTAGCGGGCCCGCCCAGTGTCGGCCAGCCAGGCGTGCTGGGGTCCCACCCCGGGGTAGTCCAGGCCTGCGGAGACGGAGAAGGACTCCTCCACCTGGCCGTCAGCGGTGCGCATGAGGTAGCTGCGGGAGCCGTGGAGGATACCGACCCGCCCCGTGCTGATGGGTGCTCCGTGGCGTGCGGTGTCCAGGCCCTCCCCGGCGGGCTCCACACCGGTCAGCCTCACCTGCTCGTCGTCAAGGAAGTCGGCGAACATGCCGATGGCGTTGGAGCCCCCGCCCACGCAGGCGATGACCTCCTCAGGCAGGCGCCCCGTCATCGCCAGCACCTGGGCACGAGCCTCGGTGGAGATGACTCGGTGGTACTCGCGCACGATGGTGGGGAAGGGGTGGGGGCCGGCGGCCGTGCCCAGCAGGTAGTGGGTGGTACGGAAGGAGGCAGTCCAGTCACGCAGGGCCTCGTTGACAGCGTCCTTGAGGGTCCCTGCCCCGGAGTTCACGGGGACGACGGTGGCCCCCATGAGTTCCATGCGTTCCACGTTGGGGGCCTGGCGTACCACGTCGGTGGCCCCCATGTAGATCGTGCACTCCAGGCCCAGCAGGGCGCAGACCATGGCGGTGGCGGTCCCGTGCTGACCCGCGCCGGTCTCCGCGATGACGCGCGTCTTGCCCATCCTGCGGGCCAGGAGCGCCTGGCCCAGCACCTGGTTGCCCTTGTGGGCGCCTCCGTGGAGGAGGTCCTCGCGCTTGAGCAGGATACGGGCGCGGCCCTCCACCGGCAGGCTGCGCAGGGGGGTCAGGGGGGTGGGCCGACCCAGGTAGCGGCTCATCAGCTCGCCCAGCTCGGCGGCGAAGGAGGGGTCGGAGCGGGCCTCGATAAAGGCGTCCTCGAGCTGGTCCAGGGCGGGCACCAGCAGCTCGGGCACGTACTGGCCTCCGTAGGGGCCGAAGTAGGCCCCCAGCCTCGGGTGGGTCCGGTTGCTCCCCGTGGTCTCCCCGGTACCTTTCTGGGGCGCTCCTGAGCTACTGCCTGGGCTGCCTACGCTGCCCGTGCCGGGGCGCTGGCCCACGGGCACCGCAGCGGCCAGGGTGGCGGCCGCAGCGGCGGGGTCCGGGGCGCCTGACAGGGAGGAGCCCACCAGGAGGGCGTCAACCTGCCCGGCCAGGCGGCGCACGTCCCCAGGGGTGGACACGCCTGACTCGCCTACCAGCACGGTGCCGGCTGGTGCCAGCGGCGCCATCTCCTCGGTACGGGCCAGGTCGGTGGCCAGTGTGTGCAGGTCTCGGTTGTTGATACCAATGACACGAGCACCCAGGGCTGCGGCCCGGTGCATCTCCTGGGGCGTGGAGACCTCTGTGAGTACCTCCATGCCCAGTTCGTGGGCCAGCCCGGCCAGCTCGCGGTAGACGTCGTCAGGCACCACGGAGAGCATGAGGAGGACGGCGTCGGCCCCCAGGTGACGGGCAGCCAGCACCTGGACCTCGTCAACGACAAAGTCCTTGCACAGCACCGGCACGTCCACCACCGCTCGTACGGCGGCCAGGTCTTGGAAGGAGCCGTTGAACCGGTCCGGCTCGGTGAGCACCGAGACGGCCGAGGCATAAGGGGCGTACTGGGTGGCCAGGGCGGCAGGGTCGTAGCTGGAGCGGATGGTGCCTCGTGAGGGGGATGCTGCCTTGCACTCCATGACAAGGGCCGGGCGCGGGCTGGGGCTGGGACCTGAGCGGGTGCGCAGCGCCTGGGCCAGGGACCGTGCCGAGGGCTCCAGGTCTTGGGCGCGCAGGTGCCCGAACTGCGCCCGCAGCTCGGGAAGCCGGGCGCGCCGGGCTGTGACGATGGAGTCCAGGACGGTGCCGGTGGCCATGAGACGCTGGTCCACGGGACGCCGCTGCGGGCGGGCGGGTCCGGTGCGCCCGGTCGTGCCGGGCCTAGCCGTGGTGGGATCTGCTGCGGCGGGCGCTGCTTCAGGGCGCGGTGTCGCGGGGCCGGGGGAGGGGCTGGTCATCGGGTCTCACCCTCCCCGCCCTGGTCAGCGGCACCTGCCGGGGGTGCGGCTGAGTTCCCGGCGGCCGTGGCCCAGGCCGTCTCCGAGGCCCTGGTCATGGACTCCAGGTGGCTGGCCACCCGGCCGCTGGCCAGCTGGTCCAGGGCCATGCGGGTGCCGTCGGCCAGGTTGTCGGCCGGACCTGCCAGGTAGAGCAGCGCCCCGGCGTTGACGGCGATCGCGTCGCGGTGCGCCTCCTGGCCGTTGCCGACGAAGACCTCGCGCAGCAGGTCGGCGTTGTGCTGCGGGTCGCCGCCCAGCACGTCGTGGAGGGCGTAGGTGGGCACTCCCAGGTCCTCCGGGGTGACCGTGTAGGACGTGACGCCGCGCGGGGTGGCCTCACGCACCAGGGTGGGGCCGTGGACGGCGATCTCGTCGGTGCCCGCGCCGTGGACCACCAGCGCGCGCTTGCGACCCAGACGGACCATGGTCTCGGCGATCATGTCGAGGATGCCCGGGTCAGCCACCCCCATGAGCTGGTAGGTCAGGTGGGCAGGGTTGAGCAGGGGGCCCAGCACGTTGAAGATCGTCGGTGTGGCCAGGGCCTGGCGGACAGGCGCGACATGGCGCATGGCCGGGTGGTAGGCCTGGGCGAACAGGAAGGTGAAGTGGTCACGGGCCAGGACCCCCACCGCCTCCTGGGGGGGGAGGTCCACGGGCAGGCCCAGGGCGGCCACGACGTCGGCCGCGCCGGTGCGCGAGGACACGGCCCGGTTGCCGTGCTTGGCTACCGAGACCCCCATAGAGGCAGCCACGATCCCCGCTGCGGTGGAGATGTTGAGGGTCCCTGCCCCGTCACCCCCGGTGCCCACGACATCGACGAGCGGGAAGGTGACCTGGGGGAAGGGCCGGGCGGCCTGGCGGAAGGCGCTGGCGGCCCCGGCGACCTCGTCGGCGGTCTCGCCCCGGGCGTGCAGGGCGGCCAGCAGGGCGGCGGTCTCGGCCTCGGACAGGTCCCCAGCGCCCAGCGCGGCGAAGACGACGCCGGTCTCCTCCTGGGTCAGGCGCCTGCCCTGAATCACCTCACGTAGCAAGCGATGGGCGTCCTCGGCACCGGCGACCGTGGAGGCAGCGGGAGCGCTCGCCGGGGCGACCGCCGGGCTGGTCGCGGCGCTGCTCCCCGCCGTGCTTCTTGCAGCCTTGTCTGCTGTCTTCTCCGTGGTGCCCCCTGTGCTGGTGTCTGCGGGGGTGTCAGCTGGTGCAGGGGTCATGGGTTCCTCGTGATTTCTGGTCATTGACTGGTGTGTGGGCGGAGTAGCGCTGTCATGTGGGAGCCGGGGCTGCGGGACGGCTCAGGTGGCTTGCGTGCCGGACAGGCTCGTGATCAGTGACCGCAGGAGCGCGGGCCCCTGCGGGGTGAGGACGGACTCCGGGTGGAACTGGAGACCGATAGCGGGACGCTGGCGGTGGCGCGCAGCCATGACGACGCCGGGGCCGGCCGGGTCCGCCTCCGCTGTGACGGCCAGCGGCACCAGGACGGCGGGCAGCGCACGGGTGCCCAGGGAGTGGTAGCGGGCGACGTCAAGCGGTCCGCCCGCCAGGACCTGGAAGGCGGGGTCACAGCGCCCCGGCCCGGTCACGTCCACGCGCACCGAGCGGCCGTGCACGGCCCCGACCCGGTCCACCCGGCCCCCGCAGGCCTCGACGATCGCCTGGAAGCCCAGGCAGATGCCCAGCACGGGGACGGCGCGCTCCAGAGCGGCGCCGACCAGCTCCATGAGGCAGCCTGAGGTGCGCGGGTGGCCGGGTCCGGGTGACAGGCACAGCACCGGTCGCTCAGTGCTGCTGCCACTGCTGCTGCCCGGCCGCGGTTGGAGCGCGTCCAGGACGGTGGAGGCGGGGCTCGTGCTGCGGTAGACCTCGATGTCGGCCCCCAGGGAGGCGAACTGGTCGACGAGGTTGTAGACGAAGGAGTCGCGGTTGTCGAGCAGGACGACGCGCATCTCAGGGCCTCTCTTCCCGGTCCGTGTCTTCCCGTGCCGTGGCCTCAGGGCTGCTGGAGCCGATGACGAGCCGGGCACCCTGGGCGGCGGCAACGGCCTCCAGGACCGCCCGGGCCTTGTGGAGGGTCTCAGCGGCCTCGGCGGCCGGCACGGAGTCGGCCACCACTCCCGCCCCGGCCTGCACCAGAGCCGTCCCCTCACGCACGAAGGCGGAGCGGATGACGATGCAGGTGTCGAGCTCCCCGTCGCCGCGCAGGTAGCCGACCGAGCCGCCGTAGCTGCCGCGTCGCACCCCCTCGGCGGTGCGGATGAGCTCGGCGGCGCGCAGCTTGGGGGCGCCGGTGAGAGTGCCCATGGTCATGGAGGCGCGCAGGGCGTCCAGGGCGTCCAGGTCAGCGTCGAGCTGCCCGCTCACCTCCGAGACCAGGTGCATGACGCGGGAGTAGCGGTCCACGCGCATGAGGTCGTCAACCTGGCGGGTCCCGGCCACGCTCACCCTGGCGACGTCGTTACGGGCCAGGTCCACCAGCATGACGTGCTCGGCGACCTCCTTGGCGTCGGTGCGCAGCTCCAGCTCCAGGCGCGTGTCGCGCTCGTGGTCGATGCTGCCGTCTGGGGCCAGGCCGCGCGGGCGGGTGCCGGCGATGGGGCGGATGGCGACCCGCCCGGTCCTGGCCGAGTGCAGCAGGGCGGACTCCGGGGAGGCTCCCAGCAGCTCGAAGTCAGGGGTGCCCAGGTAGAACATGTAGGGGCTCGGGTTGGAGTCGCGCAGCCGGTGGTAGGCGGCCAGGGCGCTTGGGCACGGCATGGTGAAGCCGCGTGAGGGCACCACCTGGTAGACGTCCCCGGCGGCGATGTGGCCCTGCATCTGGTCCACCAGGGCCTCGAAGTCGTTGTCGGAGACAGTGGGACGGGCGGTCAGGGTAGTGGCTGGTACCGCTGCCCGGGGGGCCGGGTCCCGCGGAGGGGCTGCCGGAGGCCCCTGCGGCTGCGGGGCCGGGTCCTCGGAGTCGTTCGCGTCCTGAGAGTCCCTGGAGTCAGCGGCGTGTCCGGGGAGCGCCCGGGGCCGGGCAGCAGCCTGGCCGGTGGCGGTGTCGGCAGCGGCGTCGGTAGCGGTGTCGATGGCAGCGGCCAGCTCGTCTAGGCGCTGCTCCAGGTCACAGGCGTCCACGGAGGCCCCCACCAGGGTGGCCGTGCGCGTGGGGTGATCGATAACCAGGATGATACGGGCGTCGTAGAAGAGGTAGTCGGGGCAGGTGTTGGCGCCCGTGGCTACCTCGGGCAGGGTCTCGACGGTGGCCAGGTAGTCGAAGGCGAGCACGCCCGCCTCCAGGGGCAGGTGGGGGTGGTCCACCTTGGTGGCGGCCAGGACCCGCAGGGGCTCGACGGTGGAGGTGGCGGTGAGCCGTTCGCGCTCCTCCAGGCTGCCGTCCTCGGGCGGGTCCGGGAAGGTCAGGGTGACCTGCTCGGCGGCCCGGATGCTGGCCGGGGCGCCTCCGGGCCGAGGGCTAGCCTGCGTGGGCTGCTGCGCGCGCTGTGGGTCAGGATCTGGAGCGGGCTGCGGTGCGGGGCCTGGTGCGGGCTCGCTGAGGACGTAGCGGCCCAGGGCGGTGCGCACCCGCTCCACAGCGGCACGGCCGTCGGCTCCGGCGCGGGGGAGGGCCTCGACAGTGACGGTAGGGCCGGTGCAGGTCAGCCGGGCGGAGGCCTCCAGGACCATGACGGTGGTGCGGGAGGCCTTGGTGGTGACGTCGGCCGTCTCCAGCAGCACGGTGTCGCAGGGGCGCGGTGCGCCGTCGGTGCCCGCAGTGATGGGGACCAGGCCCGCCGCAGCCAGGTGCTCCAGCAGCAGGCCTGCGTCGCGGTGGTAGCTGGTGGCCCGTGTTAGCACGGTGGGTGGGGGAAGCGTCATGAGGGCCTTCCTGTTCGTGCCACCAGCAGGACCCGCCCGCTGACGCGCAGGACCTCGCCTGGTGGCGAGCTCTTGCGGTGCGGTGCCGACTGTAGGGCGTCAGCGGCTGCGGGTGGCTCGCCTCCTGGGGAGCCACCACCACTGGCTGGTGCAGGGCGCGGTCATGGCCGAACCTTATGACGGGCGGTGCCGTGCGCACAAGCGCAGCGCCACCGGAGGGTGCGTGTGGCCTCGTGACAAGAGTGTTGACATGGTTTCTAGGTCACGGGTAGCGTCGCGTGGACATGTAGCCTGCGGGCTGCTGAGCTGGTGCGTAGCGAGGAGCCTATGAGGCAGGCAGTTGTCGTGGGCAGTGGTCCCAACGGGCTGGCTGCCGCCGTGACGCTGGCCGAGGCTGGCCTGGCTGTGCGCGTGGTCGAGGCGGGTGACAGGATTGGTGGCGGTGTCGACTCGGAGGAGCTGACGCTGCCGGGGCTGGTGCATGACACGTGCTCGGCGTTCCACCCCTTTGGCCCGGTCTCACCGTTTATGAGCCGCTTTGGCCTGGAGGGGGAGGGACTGCGGTGGCGCTGGGCCCCTTACGAGCTGGCCCACCCACTGCCTGACGGGCGCGGGGCCGTCCTTCACCGCAGCGTCGCGGACACGGCGGCGGGCCTGGGCGGGGACGGGGCGGTCTGGGCCGGGCTGCTCGGCCCGCTGGCCGAGCACTTTGACGCGCTGTCGGCGGAGATCCTCCAGCCCGTGGCCCACATGCCGACTCACCCGTTGGTCCTGGCCCGGTACGGCGCCCCTGCTGCTACGCCCGCGGCGATGCTGGCGCGGGTGTGGAGGGGCGAGGCGGCCCGCGCCCTGTTCGCTGGTGCCGCTGCGCACGCGCTGCGCCCCTTGGGGGCGCCCTTCTCCTCGGCCATCGCTCTGGCGCTGCTGGCGGCGGCCCACGGCTGCGGGTGGCCGGTGGCCCAGGGCGGCTCCGGCGCGATCAGGGACGCGGTGCTGCGCCGGGCGCGGCGCGCGGGGGTCGAGATCGAGACCGGACGGCGTATCAGGTCACGCAGGGAGGTGGAGCCGGGCAGCCTGATCATGCTGGACACCTCGCCCGCTGCGGCTGCCCAGATCCTTGCCGATGCCCTGCCGGGACACGTGGCGCGGGCCTACCGGGCCTACCGGCACGGGCCGGGGGTGGCCAAGGTGGACATGGCCGTGGCCGAGGGGGTGCCCTGGCGACACCTGCCCTCCCGGCAGGCGGGTACGGTCCACCTTGGGGGGACCCTGGCCCAGGTCGCTGCCGCCGAGCGGGAGGTCTGGCGCGGGCGGATGCCGCGGCACCCCTTCATCCTGGTGGGCCAGCAGTACCTGGCTGACCCGGGCCGGGCCCATGGGGGCGTGTACCCCCTCTACGCCTACGCCCACGTCCCGGCGGGCTGGCCCGGTGACGTCACACGGCTGGTCACTGACGAGATCGAGCGCTACGCCCCGGGTTTCCGCGAGCGTGTCCTGGCCTCCACCTCCCGCTCGGCCCTCGATCTCCAGGCGGCCAACGCCAACTACGTCGGCGGGGACATCATCGCGGGTGCCAGCACGGCGCGCCAGCTGGTGGCGCGGCCGCGACTCGCCGCCAACCCGTACGCCACCGGCGTCCCCGGGGCCTACCTGTGCTCGGCCGCGACCCCGCCGGGTGCTGGTGCGCACGGCATGTGCGGATACCTGGCCGCGCGGGCTGCCCTCAAGGACCTGGGGGAGAGGCGGTGACCCGGGCGGATGGCCCGGGCAGCCGGGGTGCCCATGACGGTCACACTCGCGGTGCGGACCGGGCAGGGCGTGCGGGCCTGGGTGGCCCCGCCAGTCCGGTCACCGACGCCGTCCCGACCCGCAGGGACCGCCCGAGGGCACTGCCCCACGACTGGTGGCGGCGCGACCTTGCGGTCGCCCTCCTCGCCCTCCTGCTGTGCGGGGTGGAGACCGAGGCCGTGCGCAGCCTCGGTGTGCTAGAGCGCGGCGGCACGGTTGTGGCGGCCTACGGCTTCGCGGGCGGGCTGGCCCTGCTGTGCGTGTGGCGGCGGCGGTTTCCCCTGAGTGTGGCCGCCTGCGTGTTCCTCCTGTTCCTGGTCGTCAACCTGACTGAGCCCGACGTGCTCAACCTGTTGGGCAACAAGGCGGTCCTCGCCCTGGTGCTGTTCAGTACCGCAGCCTGGGCCTGGCCGCGTCGCCGGGCGAGGACCGTGCTGGCCGCCCTGGTGGCAGGCCTCCTCCTTCTGGGTGCGGTGCTCACGGTGAGGGGCGCGGTGGCCAGCGGCCTGTGGTCGCAGCCGACGCTCCACCTGCTGCCCCCCGGCCTGGCCCTGCTCATCGACAACCTGCTGCTCAACGCGCTGTGGTGCGGGCTGCCGGTGCTGGCGGGCACCATCGCGTGGCAGCTGGTCCAGGAGCGGATGCTGGTGGAGGAGCAGGCCGCTCTCATTGACGCCCAGGCTGAGGAGCGTCGGGCCGACGCGGTGGCCGACGAGCGGCTGTGGATCGCCCGCGACCTGCACGAGGTCGCGTCACGTGACGTGGCAGCCGTTGGTGTGTCGGCTGCGGCGCTGCGGCGCAACCTCACCAGCCCTCCCCCGGAAGTGGCCCAGGGGTTGCGGGACATGGAGGCGATGTCGCGAGAGGCGATGCGTGCCCTGCGCCTGGTCGTGGGCTCGTTGCGCCAGGATGACGGGGGCGGCCTGCCTCCGGGTCTGGACAGCCTCCCGGGACTGGTTGAGGAGCTGGGCCGCCGTGGCCTGAGACTGCGCTACTCGCAGGTGGAGTGCTGTCCCGGGATGACCGGCAGGGTCCCAGCGGCGGTGGGCCTGTCGCTGTACCGGGTGGCGCAGGAGGCCCTGTCCAGCGTGCTGGCCTCCTCCACTGCGGACGAGGCCTCCCTGGTGCTGCGGGTGCTGCACCAGGGCACCGGGCACGCCGCCGAGGTCGAGGTGGTGGAGCGGGGGCGCAGACGTGAGACCGCCTCCGGTGATCGGCGCGGCCTGCTCGGTGTCTCCGAGCGCGTGGCTGCCCACGGCGGCACGGCTGAGGTCGGCCCTCGCCTGGCTGGCGGGTACGGTGTGCGGGTGAGACTGCCCTTCCGCCCTGTGGAGGAGCCGGGATGAGCCAGATCCGGGTGCTCCTGGTCGATGACCACACCGTCATGCGCCGAGGCTTCGCGCTCATGCTCCAGGCCGAGCCCGACATCGTGGTGGTGGGGGAGGCCGCTGACGGCGCGGCCGCAGTGCGCCAGGCCCGTGCGCTGAGTCCTGACGTCGTCCTCATGGACGTGCAGATGCCTGGCGTGGACGGTATCAAGGCCACCGAGCAGGTGACCGAGGCCGGACTCGCCCAGGTCGTCATCCTTACCGCCTTTGACGACGACGGGGCCCTGTTTTCCGGGCTGTCGGCCGGGGCCGCGGGCTACCTGCTCAAGAACGCCGACCCGGTTGAGATCGCCGAGGCCATCCGCCAGGTCCACCGGGGTCACGGCCAGCTGGCGCCGGAGGTGACCAGGCGGGTGCTGGACCGCCTGCCGCACCAGGGGCGGGGCGCGGCGCCGTCTGCCGCACTCGACTCCCTGACCCCGCGGGAGCGGGAGGTGCTGCGCCTGGTGGCCCAGGGGCGCACCAACCAGGAGATCGCCGAGGAGCTGATCGTGGGTGTCACGACGGTCAAGAGCTACCTGTCGGCCTGCCTGGCCAAGTTGCACGCGCGTGACCGCGTCCAGCTGGTGGTGCTGGCCTACGAGCTCGGACTCGTGCGGCCCGGTGAGGGTGGTTCTCCGTCCTGATCCTGGCTCGCGGCGGCAGTCTGCCGGGTGCAGCCGGGAGGCTGCGCGGGTCGAGGCAGCTGTCTCACGTGGGCACGAGACCTGTCAGGTGTGCGGCTGGGTCTGCTCCTTCGTGGGGAGGGGTGGTGGGCTGTGGGCTCTCCTTCCTCGGCAGGGGGAGGTTCCGGCTCCTGGCAGGGTCAGGTGCTGGCTGGTTGCTCCTAGCCTGGTGGTCGGCAAGAAGACACTGGCAGGCAGTGACAGGCAGACAGCAAGGAGGTGGTGATGCTGGAGGTTCGGCACCTGGTGCGGCGCTTCGGGGCCGTGACGGCGGTGGAGGACATGAGCCTCACGGTGCGCCGTGGCGAGGTCGTCGGCTTCGTGGGGGCCAACGGGTCGGGCAAGACCACGACGATGCGTATCATCATGGGTGTCCTGGCCCCGCACGGAGGGGAGGTCCTGTGGGACTCCCGGTCCGTGGACGCCGCCGTGCGCCGCCGCCTGGGCTACCTGCCCGAGGAGCGCGGCCTCTACCCTAAGCAGGCGGTGGCCGACCAGCTGGTCTACCTGGGCAGGCTCGCGGGCAGCAGCCGGTCCCAGGCCCGCCAGACCGCCGCACGGCTGCTGGAGGAGCTCGGTATTGAGGAGTACGCCAGGTCCCCTCTGGAGTCCCTCTCCCTGGGCAACCAGCAGCGGGTCCAGGTGGCGGCAGCCTCCATGAGCCGGCCCGTGGCGCTCGTGCTCGACGAGCCGTTCTCAGGGCTGGACCCGCAGGCCGTTGACCAGATGGCGCAGATGCTTCGCAGGGACGCCGACCGTGGGGTCCCCGTCCTGTTCTCCTCCCACCAGCTGGACCTGGTGGAGCGCCTGTGTGACCGGGTCGTCGTCGTGGACCAGGGGCGGGTTGTCGCTGAGGGGACCCCCGGGCAGCTGCGGGGCGAGCAGGACCCGGTTGTCCTCATCAGGCTTGAGGGCGACGCCGGGTGGCTGCGCGACGAGCCCGGTATCGAGGTCCGCGACATTGAGGGCAGGCAGGCCGTGGTGCGCCTGGGCTCGTGGACCACGACGGACCTGCTGAGGGCGGCCCTCAGCCGTGGTGGCGTCCACGAGCTGCGCCCGTGGCAGCCCAGTCTGGCAGAGATCTTCAGGGAGGTGGTCAGCGATGCCAGCGGCACCGAGGACGTCTGAGACGACTGAGCAGCCGGGGACGACGAAGAGGACAACGAACCAGTCTGGCTCGCACGAGCAGCCTGCGGGGGCTGCTGCGCGCGGGGCCTGGCTGGTGGTGGCCGGGCGGGAGATCTCCGTCCAGTTGCGTAGCAGGACGTTCCTTGTCACCGTGGTGACGACGGCCCTGGGGCTGATGATCACCATCTCCGTGAGCGGATTTATTGCGAGCCTGATGAGCGGGTCCGGCGGTGGCCCCACGCGTGTGGCCGTCACCGACGAGGCGGGCGCGCGCCTGGTCCAGCGTGCCCAGCAGTTGGCTGAGGCCACGGAGGACGCGCCCCGCCTGGAGGCCCGCGAGGTGGCTGACGAGGCGGCGGCGCGTCAGGACGTGCTCTCCGGCGAGGCCGAGCTGGCCGTGGTGACTGAGGGCGGTGGCAGCGAGGTCACACTCATGGTTCGCAGCGACCCGTCGTCGCCGCAGGCCAGCCTGGTGGCAGAGGCGTGGGCACAGCTCCGGCTGGAGGACAATGCCAGCGCCCAGGGGGTGCCCATGGAGGCGCTGCTGGAGGGGACGCAGGTCCGCGAGGTGGTCCTTGCGCCGGGAGAGCCCTCGCCGGGGACCGTCCGGCTTACCGGCTGGGTCCTCACCGGGCTGTTCTACCTGCTGGCCGTGATGTTTGGTGCCCAGCTCGCGCAGGTGGTGCTGGAGGAGAAGCAGAACCGGGTGGTGGAGATTATTGCCTCCCTGGTCCCGGTGCGCTCTCTGCTCTACGGCAAGCTGGTGGGCAGCTGGGTGGTCTCCGTGGTCCAGGTGACCGCCTACGCCTGTGCTGCTCTGGTGGGCTTCTGGCTGCGAGGCTCCGGGGTGGACCTGTCACGGGTCAGTACGGTGCTGGTCTGGTTCGTGGTGCTGCTTGCGGCCGGTCTGGTGGGGACCAACGCCCTGTGGGCGGTGGCGGGGTCGATGTCCACCCGGAGTGAGGACCTTGCCCAGACGGCTACACCGGTCACGTTGCTGCTCATGGCGGTGCTCCCGGTCGGGTTCCTCACCACAGGTCCGGCCGCGACGGTGCTCTCTTTTATCCCGCTGGCCAACGTGGCCGCGATGCCCACAAGGATGCTGGCAGGCGGTGCCGCTTGGTGGGAGCCGGTCCTCTCTCTGGTGATCACGCTCGCTGTGTTCACCCCGCTGCTGGTCATGCTGGCGACGGCTGTCTACCGCCGCTCGCTCATGCAGACCCAGGGGCGCCTCACCATGCGCCAGGCGCTGCGTCTGCCTGCTGACTGAATCCTTCTCTGACACGGTTGTCTTAGTCTTCTTCGCCTTCTGCGGCGGCCCAGACGTAGTTTTCGTCGTCATCGTTGTCCTGGGTAAGGTGGAGCCGCAAGCTCGTCCAACGAGGAAAGTGGCAAGGCGGGCGCCTGGAGCACTCTGTGGTGTCAGTGCTCCAGGCGCCTACCTGCATGCTGCCATGCAGTGCCGAGTACCTGTCGGTGCTACACACCACGGGGTGGGGCTGGACTAGCGGGTCGCCGCGCCAACGGCCGCACCGCCGGCGGCTGCGGCCACCAGGGCGCCTGCAGCCTTGGCACCCGCACCCAGTCCTGCCACGAAAGCAGCAGGGGTGGCGAGTACGGGAACCTGTGCGCGGTCCACCACGACCACGGTGTCGGAGTTGACCTTGTCAAGCAGCTCGTTCATGAGTCCTCCCTTGCTCTGTCAGTTTGCCACGGCCCGATAGGCGGCGTACGCGGCCCCACCCACAGATCCCCCGCCGAGGGCTGCTCCGGCCGCCCACGCAAGTGCGGCGGGTGTAGCGAGTACCGGTGCTTCAGACCTGCTGGCCCGCAGCTGAAGCATTTCCTTCAACGCGGGGTCTGAGTTGACCTTGTCAAGCAGTATCGGCATATGCTCCCTCCTTTCTGTCCTGAGAGGACAATCTCTCCAATGAGAACCTTTCTCCTGGAGGTCTAGGTGTCGGACGACGAGACGAAGAACAGTGCTACCACGGTCCCCGCCGTGATGGCCAAAGATACGGACGACGTTATTCGACCCGGATTATCCATGTGATCGAACATAGTCAGGTAGGTGACAGAGCCTACGAACATTGTTGTCAGCCAGAAGGCGTACCACCTAGACATTCGCACCTCCTAGCACGCGGCTGAGGCGCTCAGCCCTCACACCTTCTAGGGGCTGCCGAAGCGCCCGAAAATGCTGGGTGACACACCCCCGTTCGATCCGGGGCTCCTCGCGTTGATAGCAGCGCTTCCTTCTCATGACTCTCCCCTTTCCAGCACGAACCAGTCGAAGGGTGTGCCGTGTGCGGCGTACATCGCCTGTACGGGCTCAAAGCCTGCCTGTCGCGCCAGCCACTCAAACCGTCCTTCACCCAGTACCAGCACCACCTCACGGAAAAGAGACTCTGTGCCGTCCGGGTGATGAACCCTGGCTTCGGTCTCCATGAGGTCCCCGTCCCACGATGCCCGGAACTCGCACCACCCCTGGCCGTCTGGCATGGGGAAGCGCGATGGTCCGGCCTCGAAGAGGGCGCGGTAGGTGGACAGCGAGTAGTTCTCTGCGATCAGGGTTCCTCGGGGGGCCAGCACCTCTCTGACGTGCCGCAGGCAGTCCGCGTACTCCTCAAGGCTGTCCACGTAGGAGAGTGAGCCCATCGCAGAGACCGTCACCTCAAACTCCCCAGAATAGAAGGGGAGCGGCAGCCTGACGTCAGCCAGCCGGGCCGATAGGCTCTCCGGCAGCCGCTTGGCCAGCAGGTGCTCCAGCATTGGCTCAGAGTTGTCGATACCGGTGTAGGAGGCCGCCACCTCAGCCAGCGGCAGCGCTACTCGCCCGGTCCCTATACCGATTTCCAGGGTCTTGCGTCCGCGAACGTAGGGAGCGCACCTGGACACAAGCTCTGTCGGGTCACTGGCCCGGCTGATGAACGGGTCATAGAGATCCGCCATGACCTGGTCATACTGGGGTGTGCCAATCATGAGGCCTCCACCGGCTCGTAGTCGAACACCATGTCGTACAGCGGATTCTCCGAGTGGTCGTATCCTGAGTACCGCACCAGGAGCACCTGGAAGTAGGGGTATCCTTCGCGTGGTGTGACCCTGGCGCGCACAAAGCTGGTGACCAGCCTCTTGGCCGACTCCACCGCCTCCTTCTCCGTAGGGACAGAGGCGGCCTGGTTGTTCAGGATGGTGGAGGCGGCGTCGAAGATGCTCTTCTCCATACGCCGGGCCGGGAACCAGAACGCGTGCCACCACCGTCTGGGCTCAGCCTCGTAGACCGCCATCCACGGCGTGTGGTCCGATCGGTCCTCGTTCGCGAGGCGGTACAGGAAGTGCTGGTCGTGGACCGCAGGGTTAGGGGCGAAGAAGCGCCAGTTGGGGATGAGCAGCCCCGTGCCGGTGCGGTCCACCTGACGTACCCGGTCAAAGCTGCGGTCAGGGTGCTGGGACAGGGCCGTGACCACCAGCCACACGGCGAACACCGCCGGTAGCAAGCGGCGCAGCAAGGCTTTCATGAGGTGACCTCCCGGGGCTCGGGGCGTTCCTGGACCAGTGAGGTAATCTGCTGAGCCAGACGCTGGGCGGCCTGTGGAGCGTTGATAATGCTCAGGTGGTCGCACTCTTCCAACTCCAGGCGTCTGCCACCCGCCGAGCCTGAGGCCACGTACTCGTCGTAGAGGCCGCCCTGCTCTGGGGAGCTCGCAACGGTCGCCTCCGCAGCGATCACATAGACCGGGGTGGCTACCTGCTCCAGGGGCGCCCCGCCGTCCAGCAGATGGGGGTAGAGGTAGCGCCACTCCCGGGCTGCGGCGTACCAGGTAGAGGCTGCCGATATTTCTGCGCGCAGGCGCCCCAGGAAGGGACTGCCAGCCGCCGAGCTCAGGACACCGCCCTTGTCCATCAGCAGGCCCGCGCCCAGCGCGACGGGAAGCGGGGCGGTGCGCAGGGTGAGGTCAGTGCCCTTGGCCCCCTCTCTCTGCGGCTGGCTCACCACCATCTCGCGAGGGTGCATAGGGTCGATGAGGATGACCCCGGCAATGTTGTCGAGCTGGCCAGCCAGCCGGTGAACCAGGTAGCCGCCCATCGAGTGCCCGGCCAGCCAGACCGGACCGGTCCCGGAGCACACCTCCTTCACCACGTCGGCTGCGTCGGCAACAGACTCCTGGAGGTGGTAGGGGGCCTCTGAGCGCCGCAGCGAGCGCCCGTAGCCTGCGCGGTCGTAGAGGACAGCTGTCACGCCAGACAGGTGCGAGGCCAGCAGCAGCCACGAGGTTGAGGTGTTCATGAGCCCGCTTGCGAACAACATTGTGACGCCACTGCCTCCGGCAGGCGCGCCCCGGTAGCAGGACAGCTCGTTGCCACTGCGGCACCGAACCACGTGGTGCTCGTAGCCAGAGTGACGCCTCAGCGAGCGGGCAGTCGCGTACGCCTGGTGCGCCAGACCGATCCCCAGTGCCGCTGTCGTCACAGCGGCCGTGTCACGCATCACGCTCATGCGGACACCTCCTCCCAGCGCACCAGGCTGCGCACTGCGGGGTAGGTAGACACGAACGCCCAGGAGAACCTCGACAGCCCCATGAACCGGGCATTGGCCGCGTGGAAGGCCGCCATGACAGCCAGGCCCCAGTCCATGCACCGGCCTCTGCCCACAGCCAGCAGCGGGAAGAGGGCCTCAAAGGCCACGACACCCCGGCACAGTGCCCGCGCCGAGCGCGGGAACCGCGTCAGCAGACGGTAGAAGCCCTCGTCACCATAAGTCTGGGTGCGCATGATGCTGACCAGGGCGTCCCCGCTCCTCCACAGGGCTCCTGGCAGCTTGGCGATACCCGCCGCGCTGTAGGACAGGATGGTCTGGGCCCCGATGAACTCGATCGCGGCGCGCCTGGTGCCAGCCGTGCCGCCAGCCCGCCCGAGCCCTGCTGCGGCCGCGACCAGGAAGGAGACCTGGTCCGACCCGTCCGTCCCGTACAGGTGCCTGGGGTACAGCAGCAGCTGGGACCCTGCAAGGAGCAAGTCGGCCCCGGCACGCACCCCCTGGTGCCTCACAGGCGACAGCAGCACCATCCCCGCGCCGACCTGCGCCACGTGCAGGCCCGAGGTCACCGCCTCAGTAGCAACAAGATCACGCATCCTGCGGGTCAGCCTCAGCTTTGAGGGCACCTGGTCCCTGGCGAGATTCCAGTCGTTGAGCCCGCCCGTCTCCCGGTCAGCCCGTCGGACAAGGTACTCGGCGCCGGACAGTATCTGGCACACGGCCGACACCCGCTCAGCAGTACCCAGAGGCGCCCCCAACGCCCTCGACAGCACGCTGTCGACAACAGGGCGAGGTGCAGGCACACGCTCTCGCGGTCTCCTCAGAGTCTTCATTGAACCCCTCCGAAAGTCATGCAGAAACTTGGCGCAGCAGCCAGCGGCAGAGACTGCTGACCTGCTGAGTACCGTGTACCGTGCTCGGCGTTGAACCAGCGTTTTCTTCGATAAGAAATGTAGATGAGGCAGGGGGTCGGCTGCTCCTACCTGAGGCCGGGGCCTGTCCTGCTGTGGGAGGTGGTCTGTGGCGCTCTTCCTCCTCCTGGCGGAGAGCCTGGAACCGTGCGTCCCCGGGATTGGAGAGGGCAGAGGGGGTGTGGTGCGTCGCCGGGCTGGTCGAGGTCGGTGTGCTCCGACTGCCACAGGACCACGGGGCGGCGGGCGTTATGATCATTCAGCGGGTCTGCGCGCAGGTCCGTGAAGCCGCTGTCCTGCCCGCTTGTCCTGCCTGGGGTCTTGCCTGCCCGGCTCGCCCAGGCTCCGGGTGGGACGGGCAGAAGCGCGGGCGCGAGCCGGGTCCCACGGCTGCGAGCTGACCTCCCTGACTGAAAGGAGCGTACCCATGAGCGCTGAGCAGCAGAAGACGGTGATCGTGGTTGACCGCCACCTCCCGATGGGCCTGGCTGTCAACGCCGCCTCCATCGTCTCCGCGATGGTCGCCAGCGCCTGCCCTCAGATCATGGGGCCACCGGTGAGGACGGCAGACTCTGAGCTGCCGGGCGTCGTCCTGACGCCGCTGCCCGTTCTTGCCGGTGACAGCGGGCTGCTCGCCTCGCTGTGGGGCCGTGCCGAGGCGCAGGGCTCCGGCGTTGATGTCTTTCCCTTCACCCGCCTGGCGCAGGGGTGCAGGACTTATGAACAGTATGTCTCCAGGCTCGGTTCTGCCCTCACACGTGACCTGGAGCTGGCGGCGCTGGGGCTGCGAGGACCCAGGAGGCAGGTCACCTCCCTGACGGGTGACCTGCCGCTGTACCCCGCGAAGGATGCGTGACATAGCGGCAGGTGCAGGAGGGGCTGTCTCAGGCAGGCGCGGCGGGCGAGTGGTTGTGCTGCTCCGTGGCGGCACTGTTGGCAGTAGGGGTGGCTGGAACGGTGCTCTGACGGGCACGCCGGTAGCGACCCGTGATGACGGCGGCCAGAGCGCACACGGCTGCCACCGCCACCACGCGCCCTGCAGGGCTGGTGTACCAGGCGGCCAGGACCGCCATGCCGATCGTGGTGTAGACCCCCGCCCAGGCCAGTGCCCCTACTGCCGTGGCCAGGGCGTAGCGGTGCAGCGGCATACGGGTCACGCCCGCGGACAGCTGGATGGCGCTCTGGAGCCCCACCGTGAGGAAGGACAGGGGGACGGCGAGCACGCCCCACCGCGCAGACCAGGCCTGGGCGCGCACGTACACCGGGGACTCCAGCACCCTGGCCCAGCGGGAGCGCGCCGTGCCCGCCGTGACGCCCCGCCCGACCCAGTACACGGTGTGGGACCGCATCATGGCCAGGCACCAGAAGAACAGGAAAATCCCCGGGTAGGGCAGCTCGTGGATCCGGTCCATCACATAGGTCAGCCTAACTTAGGCGGGATAGGGCAACGTAATCGTCATAGGACAACACGGCACCGTGTTGTCCTATGACGATTTGGTGCCGTGAGCGGGGCGGGCCCGGTGCCGTGAGCGGGGCGGGGCGGGGTGCAGAACAGGTCCCGGAATCGACAGGTTGGTCCTGCGGGCTGGCCCTGCCGCAGGGAAACCGGCTTGACTGTGCCCAGGCCTCCCTGACGGTGACCGACGACGGCAGCACCGGGCAGCACTGCCAGCATGCCCGTCCCGCCAGCGGCAGGCGGCCCGCCCCACCCCGTGCTCCCACCGTGCGCAGGGAGAGGCACAGCAGCCACAGACACAGAGGTACAAAGAGGTACAGAGAGGTACTCTGCCATGCTGTCGATCAACTGGAACGACGTCTGGAACGTCGTGGCAAGCCTGCGACCACAGCTTATCGCCATCGGCGTCGTGCTCCTGCTCGCCGTGGTCGTCACGGTTGCCGTGAGACGCAGGGGCAGTCCCTTGCGCAAGCTAGTGCGCTCCACCACGTGGGTCGCCGCCGCGCTCGCCGTGGCGGTGGCCGTCACCTCCATGATGTATGGCGGCCTGCGCACCATCCTGGACCTGTCCTCCGGGGCGGGTACGCTCAGCGAGGAGACCAGGGCCACCGTTGAGGAGTTGGGGAACACCATCTCCGATGAGGGCATGGTCCTGCTGAAGAACACCGACGGCGCCCTGCCGCTGGAGGAGGGCTCCGCGCTCAACGTGCTCGGCTGGGCCTCGACCAACCCGATCTACGGCGGGACCGGCTCGGGCTCGCTCAGCCCGGACAACCCCACGACCACGCTCCTGGACGGCCTGCACAACGCGGGCTTCACCACGAACGAGGAGCTGACCTCCCTGTACACCGACTACCGCGCCGAGCGCCCCGAGGTGGGCATGTTCGAGGCGGACTGGACCCTGCCGGAGCCCACCTCGCAGGCCTACACCTCAGACGTCGTCACCGGCCTTGAAGAGTTCTCCGACACCTCCGTGGTCACCATCGCCCGCTCCGGGGGCGAGGGCTTTGACCTGCCCCAGGACGTCAACGCCGAGGTTGCCGACAACCCCGCCTTCAGCTACACCGACAACGCCGAGGACACCCCCGACTTCGCCGACGGGCAGGGCTACCTGGAGCTGACCGCCCCCGAGCGCGACCTCATCGAGCTGGCTAAGACCAGCTCGCAGACCACCGTCGTGGTCATCAACTCGGCCAACGCCATGGAGCTGGGCGACCTGGAGGCCGACCCCGACATCGACGCCATCATCTGGGCTGTCCCCGGCGGCCAGGTGGGCTTCAACGCCCTGGGGCGCATCCTGGACGGAGAGGTCAACCCCTCCGCCCGGACCCCTGACACCTTCGTGACCGATATCAAGTCCTCACCCGCAGCCAACAACTTCGGGGACTTCACCTACACCAACATGGAGGGCTACGGTCAGACCTCCCCGTTCACCGACACCACGACCTACCCGGGGTTCGTCAGCTACGTGGAGGGGATCTACGTCGGCTACCGCTGGTACGAGACCGCTGCGGCCGAGGGGGTCATCGACTACGACAAGGAGGTCGTCTACCCCTTCGGCTACGGGCTGTCCTACACGACCTTCCGCCAGGAGATGGGGGAGGTGACCTACGCCGACGGGACCGTCTCCTTCGACGTCACGGTCACCAACACCGGTGACGTGGCGGGCAAGGACGTCGTGGAGGCCTACTACACCGCCCCCTACACCGACGGCGGCATTGAGAAGTCGGCTGTCGACCTGGCCGACTATGCCAAGACCGGCCTGCTGGAGCCCGGCGCCTCCGAGACGGTGGCCATCAGCTTTGACGACGACGCCATGGCCTCCTACGACTCCCAGGACGCCAAGGCCTACGTACTGGAGGCCGGCGACTACACCGTGTCCATCCGCAGCGACTCCCACACGGTCATCGACTCCGCCGAGGTGACGGTCCCCAGCACCATCACCTACACCGGCGAGACCACTCACGACGGGGACGTCGTGGCGGCCACCAACCAGTTCGACGACGCCGCAGGTGACGTCACCTACCTGTCTCGCGCCGACTCCTTCGCCAACTACGAGGAGGCCACCGCCGCCCCCTCCTCGCTGGAGATGTCACAGGCCCACCAGGAGTCCTTCGTCGCCAACGACACCTACGACGCCTCCCAGGAGGACGACGCCGACGCCGAGATGCCGACCACAGGGGCGGACAACGGGCTCGTCCTGGGTGACATGCACGGCCTGGACTACGACGACCCGCAGTGGGAGCAGCTGCTCGACCAGCTGAGCGTGGCGGAGATGAACGACCTCATCGCCCACGGCGGCTACGGGTCGGTGGCTGTCGACTCGGTAGGTAAGGTCCGCGTCTCCGACGTGGACGGTCCCGCCTCCCTCAACAACAACTTCACCGGAGTGGGCTCCATTGGCCTGGCAGCCGCCGTGTCCGTGGCGGCGACCTGGAACAAGGAGATCGCCCACGACTTCGGCACCGCTATCGGCACCATGGCTCACGACATGGACGTGGCAGGCTGGTACGCCCCGGCCACCAACACCCACCGCTACGCCTACGCCGGGCGCAACTTCGAGTACTTCTCCGAGGACCCGGTCCTGGCAGGCAACCAGGTGGCCCAGGAGATCCAGGGAGCCAAGGAACTGGGCGTCTACGCCTTCATCAAGCACTTCGCCTTCAACGACCAGGAGACTAACCGCACCAACATGCTCGTCACCTGGTCCCAGGAGCAGGCGCTGCGTGAGATCTACCTGCGCTCCTTCGAGATCGGCGTCAAGGAGGGCGGGGCCGGGGCGGTCATGACCGCGTTCAACTACATCGGGACCACCTACGCGGGCGCCTCGCCCGCCCTTCAGCAGGCTGTCCTGCGCGATGAGTGGGGCTTCCGGGGCATGACGCTCACCGACTACTTCGCGGGCTACGGCTACCAGAACGCCGACCAGCTGGTGCGCAATGGCGGCGACATGATGCTGGCCACCACAGACATCGGGGTGAACTTCGTCCAGGACACCTCGGCCGCAGGCGTCCAGGCGATGCGCACCGCCTCGCACAACATCCTCTACACCGTGGCCAGCTCGTGGGTCTACGAGGACGGCCAGCCCGAGGCGCAGCGTGCTCCCTGGGAGTACACAACCTGGGCCGTGCTCGGGGTGCTGGGTGTGGTTCTCCTGAGCCTGGAGGCCCTGGCCGTGAGGCGCTTCCTGGCCCGCAGGAGGCAGGCGGCGGCCCAGGCGGCCGACGGTGCTCCCGCGCAGCCCTCAGAGTCCTCGGGGTTGTCGGGCTCCCCTGAGTAGGGGCGGCTGCCGCCAGGCAGCAGGAGGTGGGCGGGTGTGTCCGTGCCCGCCCACCTGCCCGGCCCGCGGCCTGTCCCGGCCGCTGGCGCTGCCCCGTCCTGCTCCCACCCTTCTTCTGCCACTGGAAAGACCTGAGAAAGGACGCCTCGTGACCCCCGACCCCCGCGACCTCACCCTGCTGGAGGCCGCCGCCCTGCTCTCGGGCGCCTCCGAGTGGGACTCCCGGGCACTGCCCTCCAGGGGCGTGCGCTCCTTCGTGCTGTCCGACGGCCCCCACGGGGTGCGCCGCCAGCTCGGCAGCGGCGACCACCTGGGAATCGCCGCCTCCGAGCCCGCCACCTGCTTCCCTACTGCCGCCACCGTGGCCAACAGCTGGGACCCCGACCTGGCCGAGGAGATGGGGGCGGCCCTGGGCCAGGAGGCGCGTGCGCTGGGAGTCGATGTCCTCTTGGGCCCGGGGCTCAACATCAAGCGCTCACCCCTGTGCGGGCGCAACTTTGAGTACTACTCCGAGGACCCGCTGCTGTCGGGCCGCATGG
This sequence comes from Actinomyces sp. 2119, assembly GCF_003591215.1. Taxonomy (NCBI): domain Bacteria; kingdom Bacillati; phylum Actinomycetota; class Actinomycetes; order Actinomycetales; family Actinomycetaceae; genus Actinomyces; species Actinomyces sp. 2119. The sequence continues at coordinate 46,043 of NZ_QYRR01000004.1, read as the reverse complement.
CTGCTGGGCTGGTGCGCGGCATCCAGTCCCAGGGGGTGGCCGCCACCCCCAAGCACTTTGCCGTCAACAGCCAGGAGCTGCGCCGCATGGCCTCGGACTCCGTGGTTGACGAGCGCACCATGCGCGAGCTCTACCTCACCGCTTTCGAGATCGTCGTGCGTGAGGCGGCACCGCGCGCCCTCATGAGCGCCTACAACAAGGTCAACGGCGTCTACGCCAACGAGAGCCACCACCTGCTCACCGAGATCCTGCGGCAGGAGTGGGGGTTTGACGGCATGGTTGTCTCCGACTGGGGAGGCTCCAACTCTGCACCCGCTGCAGCGGCTGCCGGCAGCTCCCTGGAGATGCCCGCACCCGGACTGCACTCGGCGCGTGAGGTCGTCGCCGCGGTGGAGTCTGGGCAGCTCTCCCGCGAGCAGGTCGAGGCCCGCGCCGCCGAGGTCCTGGCCGTGGCGCAGACGGCACCCTCCCACGGGGACCTCCCGGTCCTGGAGGACCGGGCGCACCACGACTTGGCTCGGCGTGTGGCCGAGGAGTCCATCGTGCTGCTGCGCAACGAGGACGCCATGCTCCCCCTGAAGCCGGGGACCCGGGTGGCCCTTATCGGTGACATGGCCCGCACGCCGCGCTACCAGGGCGCTGGCTCCTCCCAGATCAGCCCCACGCGCCTGGAGACTCTTCTGGAGGCTGTCGGGGAGACCGAGCTGGAGCTCGTCGGCTACGCCCAGGGCTACCACCGTGACGGCAGGCTGGACCCGGACCTGTGCCGTGAGGCAGTCTCCCTGGCCGCTAGCGCCGAGGTTGCCGTGGTGTGCCTCGGCCTGGACGAGCTCTGCGAGTCCGAGGGCCTGGACCGCAGCCACATGCGCCTGCCCGAGGCCCAGACCCGCATGCTGGCCGAGGTCGCCCGGGCCAACCCGCGCACCGTCGTCGTCGTGTCGGCCGGGTCTGCGGTGGAGACGCAGTGGGAGGTCCACGCCCGCGCTGTCGTCCACACCTACCTGTCGGGCCAGGCTGGGGCGTCGGCGACGCTGCGGGTGCTCACCGGGGCGGTCAACCCCTCCGGCCGCCTGGCCGAGACATACCCGGTGCGCTACGAGGACCATCCCGTCGCAGCCTGGTTCCCCGCCACCGGGGAGCACGCGGTGTACCGGGAGGGACCCTACGTCGGCTACCGCTACTTCACCACCACCGGCACCCCGGTGGCCCACCCCTTCGGCTTCGGCCTGTCCTACTCCACCTGTGACTACTCCGACCTTGAGGTCGACGAGCAGGGGGCACGGTTCACCCTGACCAACACCTCCCAGGTTGACGGCGCGGAGGTGGCCCAGCTCTACGTGCGCCCGCCCGGCGGCCTGTGGGGGCCGAGCATCCAGCTCAAGGGCTTCGCCAAGGTCCGGCTGCGGGCCGGGCAGTCGCGCAGGGTGTACGTTCCTTTCGACCGTTACACCTTCCGCCACTACGACGTGGGGGAGCAGGCCTGGTGCGTGGAGGCAGGGACCTGGACCGTGCGGGTAGGCCGCAACGTCGAGGACCTTCCCCTCCAGGCGCAGGTGGAGGTGGAGGGGACCCACCCGCAGCCAGCCACGCAGGAGCTGGGTGCCTACCTCACCGGCGAGGTTACCCAGGCCACGGACGCCCAGCTGCGTGCCCTCCTGGGACGGCCCTTGCCTGTGGCCCGAGCAGGCGGGGAGCTGGGAGTCAACGACCCGCTGTCCTCAATGGCCCAGGCCCGCAGCCTCCTGGCGCGTTCCGTCGTGAGGGTCCTTAACCGCAGGAGGGCCAGGGTCGAGGCCGCAGGCAGGCCCGACCTCAACATTCTCTTCCTCCTCAACATGCCGTTGAGGGCCATGGCCAAGATGACCTCGGGCAGGGTCGACCAGGCGATGGTGGAGGGCGTCGTCGACATTGTCAACGGACACCTCCTGCGGGGGGTGCGGCGCACCACCATGGGGTACCTGCGCAACTGGCGCGCGGACCGGGCCACCCGGCGTGAGCTGTCGGGGCGCTAAGCTGTCCCGACGCTGAGCTGTCCTTGCCGCCCGGGCACCACCAGGCGGTAGTAGGCAGCAGGCAGACCACCACACCGACAACCTAAGGAGAGCCCGTGCCCGGTATCAGGCAGGCGTGGTCCCGCTTCGAGGAGAGGCACGAGACCCTTGCCCAGTTCATCGTCTTCTTCGTCGTGTCCAACGGCATCACCGTGCTCCAGCTGGTCCTCATGCCGGTGTTCCGCTGGGTGTTCCGCTTCACCTCCCTGGAGGGTACCCCCTTCCACTTCCTGCCCGTGGGCTCCTCGGGGGGGCAGACGGTCTACCTGTTCGACTACGCTGCCGGCGCCATCCAGGCCGATGGCTCCGGCGGGGGGCTGGCCTACTTCCTGGCGGTGGAGATCACCCTGCTTATTGCCCAGGTCATCAACTTCTTCGCCCAGCGCAGCATCACCTTCAGGTCCAACTCCTCGGTGTGGAAGGCGGCACTGTGGTACACGATCGCCTACATCATCATCACGGTCTTCGCCGCAGCCGCCCAGGTGGTCTACAAGGGCCCGATCTACTCCTGGTGCCAGAGCGTGCTGGGTGCCAGTAGCGGTGAGGCGGTAGCCGATGTCATCACGATGGTCATCAACGCCGCGATCTCCTTCTGGGTGTTCTTCCCCATCTTCAAGGTCATTTTCCGGCGCGAGCCCGAGCCGGACGGAGGCGACCTAGGCACTGGTCAGGCGACTGGCGAGGAGGCTGACAAGGAGACCGGGAAGGGGGTCGGCCAGGGCAGTGCTCACCACACCGGCCAGGCGGCCGGGCAGGACAGCGTGCAGGAGATGGCCAAGCCGTGAGGATGCGCTTGGCGATCCCTGAGAGGATCCGGGAAGACACGGTCTGCGCGCGCCTGTAGACTCCCAGAGGTCCTAGGGGCTCGGCATCGGCCGACAGGACGTCACACGGGTTCTGACGGCCCCGCAAGACACCCCACAGGACGCTGAGAGACGAACCGACTGAGGACACGTACATGGCACCCCTTCCCCCGTCGGCACCGTTACTGACCCTGGTTGTCCCTGCCTACAACGCCCAGGACTACGTGACGCGGTGCCTGAATACCCTGGTGGGGCACGCGGAGGTGGAGGTCGTCGTCGTCGATGACGGCTCTACTGACTCCACACCGGCGCTGCTTGACGACTACGCCAGGCGAGAGCCGCGCCTGGTCGTGGTCCACCAGCAGAACAAGGGGCACGGGGGAGCGGTCAACACCGGCCTGGCCCGCGCCCGCGGGACCTGGGTCAAGGTGGTGGACTCCGACGACGCCCTGGACCGGGCCAGCCTGCTGCGCCTGCTGTCCCACCTGCGGCGGTGGCGGCAGGCAGGCCAGAAGCCGGACCTGGTCGTCACCAACTTCACCTACGTGCGTGAGGGCAGCCGCCTGCGGCGGCACTCGGTGCGCTATCGGGGGATCCTTCCTCAGGGGCGTGTGGGCACCTGGAGCGACGTGGGGCGCTTCCGCCCCGACCAGTACCTTATGATGCACTCCCTGACCTACCGCACCCAGGTGCTGCGCGACTCCGGAACGCGCCTGCCGGAGCACTGCTTCTACGTGGACACCCTGTACTCTTTTCAGCCCCTGGCCAGCGTGCGCTCCCTGACCTACCTGGACCTCGACCTCTACCTGTACACGGTGGGGCGCCAGGGGCAGTCGGTGGCGGACGAGGTCATCATCCGCCGCCTGGACCAGCACGACCGGGTCAACGCCCTCATGCTGGAGTCGATGCCTCGCGCCCACGAGGTTCCGCCAGAGCTGATGCGCTACCTGGTCCACATCTACACCATGAGCTGTGTCGTCATCACCACCATGGCGCTGCGCTCGGGGACGCCGGAGAACCTGGCGATCCGGGAGGGGCTGTGGCAGCGCCTGGACGCCCAGCGCCCCGACGTCAGCGTCCGTGTGCGACGCAGCCTCATGGGACGCCTCATGAACCTGCCCGGCCGTGCCGGGAGCCGGGTTCCCGTCGCCGGCTACCAGGTGGCCAGAAGGATCCTGGCCCTCAACTAGGCTGCTCGGGCGGTGCCGGTGCTGTGGGCTGTCACGGTTACCCCACTTGCCTCACTACTTGCCTCACTGCCAGAACGGTTCGGCTGCCACGCTATGTCAGTGGCAGTCAGCGGCGGCGGGCGGAGCTCGGTACGGGCAGGAGCACGCGCAGCACAAAGGTGTCCTCCTGCGTCACGCCCACCGTCACCTCGCCGCCGTAGCCGGCTGCGGCGTGGCGGATGGACGTGACCCCGAAGCCGTGGGCTGTCGCGTCCTCCTTGGAGGTGACCAGTTCCGAGCCGTCTGCGGAGAAGACCGGCGGGGTGGCGAAGGTGTTCTCCACCTCCAGCAGGACCAGGCCGTGGTGAGCGCGCAGGTCAAGGCGGACCAGACGCCGGTCGGCGTCACCCACCTGGGCACAGGCCTCCACAGCGTTGTCCAGCGCGTTGCCCACGATCGTGGCCAGGTCTACGGTGGAGATGAACCCCACAGCGGCCCCGTCAGCCATGGCTGTCAGGGTGATGCCGTGCTCCACGCAGGCCTGGCCCTTGTCCGTGAGAATGACGTCAAGCACCGGGTTGCCGGTGCGGTAGTGGGCACCGTAGGGGCGCACCGAGTCCTCCAGCTCGTCGAGCTGGTCGCGACGCAGCCCGGGGTCTGTCTCGGCCCGGATGGCGGTGACCAGGTTGCGCAGGTCGTGATAGCGGCGGTTGACGACGTCGGTCACGCGCTTGGAGGCCAGGTACTGGTCGTGCTGGCTGTGCAGCAGGGCGCGCACGGCTACCACCTCGCGGGCTGCCTGCGCCTCCCGGTCCTGCTCCAGCTGGGCGTAGAGGACGACGAAGCCGCACAGGTCCACCAGGGTGCGGACGTAGAAGATCTCGGCTCCCAGGCGGGCGGAGAAGGGGGTGGAGGTCGTCATGAAGCTGAGGTTGCTCATGGCAAAGGTGATGGCCGCGATCGCCGCGGACAGCACGAGGAAGCGGGAGGTGGGTACCACCCTGCCGTGGCCGCGACCTCGCTCCAGGGGGTAGACGAGGGCCAGCAGGAGAGTGTCGAGGACCAGCAGCAAGGTCAGGGCTGCCGGGTCTGCCTGCGGGATCTCCGGGAGGAGCCGCTGCGGGAGGAACGACTCTGAGAGGAACAGCGACAGCTGCCACTGGAGGGAGGCTACCAGCTCGGCCAGGACAAAGGCGCGCACCACCAGGTAGGCGCAGCGTCGTACGGGGCCGCCCAGGGCTAGGTGGAGCACCAGCCACATGAGAGCGACAGCACCGACCATGCCCGGCAGCCACAGGGTGGTCGGCAGCGAGCCCGCTCCGAGGTGATAGGCGCACAGGGCGGGCAGGGCCGCTACTATGACGGCTACCACGACGACGGCGCGCGCAGGCCGATCCTGCTGTCCTCGGGCGACCAGGACGTAGAGGAGACAGGCGCCCCACTCCGCCAGGGCGGTCCACAGGCGGGGAATGTCAGGCAGGGCCTCCTGGATGGGCAGGTTGACCGGGGTCACGTCGAGGCCCTGGACGTCCTGGCAGCCTCGCCGGGAGGCCTCCCGGATACGGGCAGGCCGCCGACGTGGTCGGCCAGGGCTGACATGAGGCCCCGCCTGCGGGGCCGGGACACGCGCAGCACCTCGCCGGTGCTCATGAGGCAGTCCTGGTCATGTACGCCGACCACGTGGTCCAGGTTGACCAGGTAGCAGGAGTTGGAACGGTAGAAGCTGTGGCCGCGCAGAACCTCCTCCATCGCCTTGAGGCTGGACGCCACGGTGACCTCCTGGTCCAGGAGGTGGATCCTCACCCGGTGGCGCACTGACTCCAGGTAGACGATGTCACGGGCGGACACCCGCCTCACCCCGCTGCCCTCCGGCAGGAGCACGGGGCCCACGCCCTGGCGACCCAGAGCCGCCAGGGCGCGCCCCATCTCCTGGGCCAGCGCGGTGTAGGTCAGGGGCTTGAGCAGGTAGCCCAGCGCACCCACCTCGTAGCCTGCGACCGCGTACTGATGGGCGGAGGTGACAAAGATGATGACGACCGCCGGGTCGGTGGCGCGCACCGTGCGGGCAGCGCTCATCCCGTCCACGTCCCCGCTCTGCGCGCCCTCCATCCGGATGTCCAGCAGGAGGATGTCGTAGACGGGGCGGTAGCTCTCAAGGAGCGCCGAGGCACTGGGATAGGTGGTTACCTCCAGATGGACCTGCCTCTGGGCCGCGTAGCGCTCCAGGTAACCGGTCAGGGTGCGCAGGTGGAGAGGGTCGTCCTCGACGACGCCCACGTGGACCATGGGTCATCACTTCCTCAGGATGGCGACGGACGGCTCTGGCCGGTCCGGCTCTGCCGCGGCCTCCGGCTGGCCCGAGGCTGTACGGCACCGGGACGGGCTGCGTGGGGGCAGGGTGAGAAGCTAGTCTAACGCCCTGTTATCCGGTGCTGCGCCACTGTCGGACCGGAGTCGGTCGGCTGAAGGGAGACTGGTGTGCGGGCGGATCTTGTCGTAGTGGGCTCAGGCCTGTTCGGAGCCACGGTGGCCCAGCGCGCGGCGGAGGAGCTGGGGATCGACGTCGTCGTGCTGGAGGCACGTGACCACCCCGGCGGCAACGTCTGGTCCCAGGCGGACCCGGCCACCGGTATTGAGGTCCACACTTACGGCTCCCACATCTTCCACACCTCTGATGAGCGGGTGTGGGCCTATGTCAACCGGTTCACCGCCTTCAACGGCTACCAGCACCGGGTGTGGGCCCAGCACCGCGGCGAGGTGTACCCGATGCCGATCAACCTGGGCACCATCAACCAGTTCTTCCGCACCGCCATGGGGCCGGACCAGGCCCGCTCGCTCCTGCGCGAGCAGGCCGCCGAGGCTGCCCGTGCCGGTGAGGAGCCCACCAGCCTGGAGGACAAGGCCGTCAGCCTCATCGGGCGGCCCCTCTACGAGGCCTTTATCCGCGACTACACGGCCAAGCAGTGGCAGACCGACCCTGCCGAGCTGCCCGCCTCCATCATCACCCGCCTGCCCGTGCGCCTGACCTATGACAGCCGCTACTTCTCCGACCGCTACGAGGGCATCCCCCTGGGGGGCTACGCGGCGTGGGTGGAGGCGATGCTGGACTCCCCGCGTATCGAGGTGCGGCTGGGGGAGGACTTCCTGGCGGGTCTGGGGCCGCTCACCCGTGAGGCCTGCGTGGGGCGGGTGCCGGTGGTCTACACCGGTGCCCTGGACCGATACTTCGACAGCTGCTTCGGCGAGCTGTCATGGCGGACCCTCGACATGGAGACCGAGGTGGTGCCCACGGGGGACTTCCAGGGCACTGCTGTCATCAACCAGGTGGACGCCAGCGTGCCTTGGACCCGCGTCCACGAGTTCCGCCACTACCACCCCGAGCGCAGCTACCCCGACGACGCCACGGTTATCACCCGGGAGTACTCTCGCGACGCCGGGGCCGGGGACGAGCCCTACTATCCGGTGGGCACGTCCCGTGACCGGCAGCGCCTGGTCCGCTACCAGGAGCTGGCCGCCCGGGAGCAGGAGCGTAGCCGCGTGGTGCTAGGCGGCAGGCTGGGTTCCTACCGCTACCTGGACATGGACAAGACAGTGGCGGCGGCCCTGGACTGCTTCGAGCAGGTGGTACGGCCCTGGTTGCGCTCCTGAGGTGTCCCTACGCGCGCTCAGGCAGCAGAAACGTCAGAAGACAACAAGGCACCATGTCGCCCTGTGACGTTTCTGCTGCTTGTGCTGCCCCTGGTCAGGTCTCACAGCGCCACCGGGAGGGAGGCAGCCCCGGTGCGTGGGACACTAGGCTCAGACCCTGACCTTGCGCCCCCGCGGCGCCCTCCTGGAAGGCCCCTGTGTCACCGATCCCCACGCCCGACCAGCGTGACGGCGTGCAGCCTGCCGCCACCGCGCAGGAGCGGCTGCGCAGCTTCTGCATCATCGCGCACATTGACCACGGCAAGTCCACCCTGGCCGACCGTATGCTCCAGGCCACCGGCGTGGTCCAGCCCCGGGACATGCGCGCCCAGTACCTGGACCGCATGGACATCGAGCGCGAGCGGGGCATCACCATCAAGTCCCAGGCGGTGCGCATGCCCTGGGCCGTGACCGGCGCGGACGGGACCGCGGCCACCTACGCCCTCAACATGATCGACACCCCCGGGCACGTGGACTTCTCCTATGAGGTCAGCCGCTCCCTGGCCGCCTGTGAGGGCGCGGTGCTCCTGGTGGACGCCGCCCAGGGCATCCAGGCCCAGACTCTGGCCAACCTCTACCTGGCCATTGAGGGGGACCTGGCTATCATCCCCGTGCTCAACAAGATCGACCTGCCTGCTGCCGAGCCGCAGCGCCATGCCGAGGAGATCGCCTCGCTCATCGGCTGCGACACCGACGACGTCCTGCAGGTCTCCGGCAAGACCGGCCAGGGCGTGCCCGAGCTGCTCGACCGCATCGTGGAGGCCGTCCCCCCGCCCTCCGGGGTCCCCGACGCTCCCGCGCGCGCCATGATCTTTGACTCCGTCTACGACACCTACCGGGGTGTGGTCACCTACGTGCGCGTCGTCGACGGGGCGCTGCGACCCCGTGAGCGCATCGAGATGCTGTCCACCGGTGCCGTTCACGACCTGCTGGAGATCGGGGTCATCAGCCCGGAGCCGGTTCCCACCCAGGGGCTGGGGCCGGGTGAGGTCGGCTACCTCATCACCGGGGTCAAGGACGTGCGCCAGTCCAAGGTCGGCGACACGGTGACCTCCGCGCTGCGGCCCGCCACCGAGCCCCTGGCCGGGTACCAGGAGCCCAGGCCGATGGTCTTCTCCGGACTGTTCCCCGTGGACGGCTCCGACTTCCCGGCGCTGCGCGAGGCCCTGGACAAGCTCAAGCTTAACGACGCCGCCCTGACCTATGAGCCGGAGACCTCAGTGGCCCTGGGCTTCGGGTTCCGCTGCGGCTACCTGGGTCTGCTGCACCTGGAGATTATCCGCGAGCGCCTGGAGCGGGAGTTCGGCCTGGACATTATCTCCACCGCCCCCTCCGTGGTCTACGAGGTGACCACAGAGGACGGCACCACTCACACGGTGACCAACCCCAGCGAGTTCCCTGAGGGGAGGATCGCGGGTGTGCGCGAGCCGGTGGTGCGCGCCACCATCCTGACCCCCTCGGAGTACGTGGGCACCGTCATGGAGCTGTGCCAGGCCCGCCGCGGGGCCATGTCGGGGATGGACTACCTCTCTGAGACCCGGGTGGAGATGCACTACACGCTGCCCTTGGCGGAGATCGTCTTCGACTTCTTCGACGCCCTGAAGTCGCGCACCCGTGGCTACGCCTCCCTAGACTACGAGCCGGACGGCTCCCAGCAGGCCGACCTGGTCAAGGTGGACATCCTGCTCAACGGGGACCGGGTGGACGCCTTCAGCGCCATCGTGCACAAGGAGGCGGCCTACTCCTACGGGGTCATGATGACCAGGCGGCTCAAGGAGCTCATCCCGCGCCAGCAGTTCGAGGTGCCGGTCCAGGCGGCCGTGGGCAGCCGTGTCATCTCCCGAGAGACCATCCGTGCTCTGCGCAAGGACATGCTGGCCAAGTGCTACGGGGGCGATGTCACCCGCAAGCGCAAGCTGCTGGAGAAGCAGAAGGAGGGCAAGAAGCGCATGAAGGCTATCGGCCGGGTGGACGTCCCCCAGGAGGCCTTTGTCGCGGCCCTGGGGGCGGACACCCCTACCGGCAGGGACAGGTGAGCGCAGGTGAGCTCCGTGCCAGGACAGCAGCACCCGCCCCGCTCTCACGCCATCCCCTCCCGGGTGCGCTCCTACTCGCGCGCCGGGGGGCGCCTGCGTCCCGGTCAGGCCCGGGCGCTGGCGCGCCTGGCGCCCCGCTACGTGGTCCCCGTCCCCCGGGCTGACGCCGTGCGCACGGTCAGCCCGGACTTCCGCCTGGACCCGGAGCAGGTCTTCGGTCACGTGGGGCAGGTGCGCCCCCTGGTGGTGGAGGTCGGTCCCGGCAGCGGTGAGGCCCTCCTGGCCCACGCCGCCTCCCGTCCGGAGTGTGACTACCTGGCCGTGGAGGTGTGGGAGACGGCTGTGGCCCGCCTGGTATCGGCTATTAGCCGCCAGGGGCTGCCCAACGTGAGGGTGGTTCCCGCCGACGCCGCCCAGCTCCTGGCCACGGCGCTTCCGGTAGGCTGTGCCAGCGAGGTCTGGGTGTTCTTCCCTGACCCGTGGCGCAAGCCCCGACACCGCAAGCGCCGCCTGGTGACGACGAGCTTCGCGGACTCGGTGGCGCGCGTGCTGCGTCCCGGCGGCGTGTGGCGCATGGCCACGGACTGGGCGGACTACGCCTGGCAGATGCGCGACGTAGCGGAGGAGGTCTCCGCCCTGCCCCAGGGCATACGTGCTGACGACACCCTGCCCTACTTCCGCTACGACGACGCGGGTGCCCGAGCGGACCTGGGGGTGCAGGCAGCTCAGGAGGGCAGCCTGGGCAACGGGCTCGACCCGGGCTCCCCGGCCGGGATCCGGGGCGGGTGGTCCCCGCGCTACGCCGGGCGGGTCATGACCCGCTTCGAGAAGCGGGGTCTGGAGGCGGGCCGAACCGTGCGTGACCTGACGGTGACACGTACCGAGGTCCCCTGGGAGCCTGGCAGGGGTGCCAGCGTGCTCCAGGCCCTCCAGGACCAGGCGCGCTCGTGGCAGCAGCACGAATCCCAGCCTTGGCACCTGCGTGACGCCACCCCGCTGGGCAGCCTGGCGGGTGCCAGTGGCTGCCGGTCGCAGTCGTGAGTCCCTCCCAGCCGCAGGGAGCGCCCCTGAGCGGGCCCAGGACGCTGCCGCCGCAGGTGCGGTCGGCACTACCGGCGGGGGACGGGCCGCGCCCCTTCAGCGTCTACCTGCACGTGCCCTACTGCCGGGTGCGGTGCGGGTACTGCGACTTCAACACCTACACCAACCTGAGCATGGGAGCGGGAGCCTCCGCCGCTGACTACGTGGGTACCGTGGCTGTCGAGCTGGAGGCGGCGCGGGCGGCTATGGAGGAGGCGGGGCTGCCTGCCAGGCCCGCCCGGACGGTGTTCCTGGGCGGAGGTACGCCCACGGTGCTGCCTGCCGGGGACCTGGCGGCCCTGCTGGGCCTGGTCCGTGACTGCTTCGGGCTGGTCCCGGGCGCGGAGGTCACCACGGAGGCCAACCCGGACTCGGTGGACCAGGCCTACCTGGAGACACTGGCCGGGGCAGGGTTCACCAGGGTGTCCTTTGGTATGCAGTCGGCGGTGCCCCACGTGCTGGCAGTCCTGGAGCGCACCCATCAGCCTCATCGGGTGCCTCTGGTGGTGGACTGGGCCCGCCGCTGCGGCCTGGAGACCTCCCTGGACCTCATCTACGGGGCTCCGGGGGAGTCCCTAGAGGACTGGCAGCGCTCCCTGGAGGCGGCTCTGGAGATACAGCCGGACCACGTCAGCGCCTACGCCCTGGTCATCGAGGAGGGGACCAGGATGTGGGCGCAGGTGCGGCGCGGCGAGCTGGTCGAGCCCAGCGACGACGACGAGGCCACCAAGTATGAGATGGCTGACGCGGCCCTGACCGCCGCTGGCTACCAGTGGTATGAGATCTCCAACTGGGCGCGGCCGGGACGGGCCTGCCAGCATAACCAGGCCTACTGGCGTGACTGGGACTGGTGGGGTGCGGGGCCGGGAGCCCACTCCCACCTGGGAGACGTGCGCCTGTGGAACACCAGGCACCCGGTGGCCTGGGCGGGGCAGCTGGCTGACGGGAGGCTCCCGGTGGCCGGGCACGAGATCCTGGACGCGCAGGCGCGTCGGTTGGAGCAGGTGATGCTGGCCGTGCGTCTGCGTGAGGGCCTGGACCTGCGGGCGCTGGAGCCGCAGCACCCGGAGCGCCTTGTCCCGGTCGTGTCCACCCTGGTGGGTGACGGCCTGCTCGACAAGGCCGCCGCAGCCAAGGGAAGCGCGGTCCTCACCCTGCGGGGGCGCCTCCTGGCCGACACGGTGACACGGGCGCTGGTCCAGGGCGGTACCTGAAGGCGGCGGGGTCCGGACCCGCCCTGAGCGTCCTGAGGCAGGGCCGACACACTGGCGGGGTGCTGGGGTGCTGTGGCTGGCCCCAGACCCGCCTGGTCTCCTTCTCCTTGTCGATGCCCGGGGTCAGGGGCGGAGCAGGTGCAGCGGGAAGGTGAGCGTGCCGTCGGGCAGGGTGGCGGTGAAGCCTGTTCCGGTGATGACAGCCCGGAACGCTGGTGGTGGGGCGTCGATCTGGGCGACGGCAGCTGCGAGGCTGGCAGCGCCCTGCTGCACCTGCCCGCCTCCAAGCTTCACCTCGACCGCGGCCCAGCGACCGTCTGGCAGCGAGAGGATGGCATCGATCTCGTACCCGTTGGAGTCGCGGTAGCGGGAGACGGAACCTCCCAAGGCCTCCGTGTAGACAAGCAGGTCGTGGATGACGGCGGACTCAAACAGGAGGCCCAGGGTCTCCAGGTCCGCAGTCAGGTCGTCTGCGTCAGCACGCAGGGCCACAGCAGCCAGGGAGGGGTCCGCCAGGTGGTATGCGGGAGAACGACGCAACCGGGCCCTGGACCGCAGGGGGGTCGCCCAGGGCTGGACGCGCTCAATCATGAACACCCGTTCCAGGAGCTCCAGGAGCTTGGCCATGGTTCCTTCGGAGGGAGCGGGCAGGACCCGCGCGATGTCCTTGCGCAGGGTCGCCTGCGAGACCTCGGTGGCGGTGGACCGGGCCAGGGCAGCGATCAGCTGCTCGATGACGACTGGCTCTGAGCGAAGGCTCGACAGGCGGTTGAGGTCAGTGGTGGCGGTGTCCTTGATGTAGCTGTCCAGGCTGTGCGCCACGATGTCCCGTGGCAGGGAGACGAGCCTGGGAAAACCAGGGCGAAGGACCCCGGCGACCACCTCGGTGAGCGGGACGGTGGCCAAGGAGGCCTGCGGAGCGGCTCCGTCAAGGAGGTCGTGCAGGCAGACGCCGTCGGAGTCGAGGTCGCCGTTCTTCTCCGCCCAGGTCATGGTTCGCTGCCGGACGCGGATGAAGCGGGCGGCACCCGTGTGGCGTGCGGGGTCGGTTGCGGGGACTGCGGAGCCGGTCAGGATGAAGTGGCCGGGCTCGGCGGAGAAGTCAACCTCCCGGCGCGCTAGGTTCCATACCTGGGGAATAGTCTGCCACTCGTCGAGGAGCCGAGGGCTGTCCCCGACCAGCAGCATCCGTGGGTCGATCTGGGAGGCTGCCTGCGCCTCTGGCGTGTCGAGCAGGATGTAGGAAGAGGAGTGGTGGAGACCCGTCATGGTCTTGCCGCAGCCGCGCGGACCTTCCAGGATGACCGCTCCGACCGTGCCAAGAGCGCGGCTGACGAGCGGGTCCACGGCTCGTGGTAGGTAGGTGACTCCGGTGACCGCGCTGGTGTCCACAGCCATATCCTAGCCTGGTGGGGACTTTGCAGGGTTCCTGGTGGGGACTTTGCAGGGTTCCTGGTGGGGACTTTGCAGGGTTCCTGGTGGGGACTTTGCAGAAGCTGTGCGGCCTGTCCGGCGGCTGCGGCCTCGGACAGGGTGTGTGCTGAGGGGAATGGGGTAGGGGTGCAGGCGGTGAGAGGCGTCCCCAGGTCGGTGCAGGCACGTCCTGGAGGGTGTCAGGGCAGGGGGACGGGGAGAAGGTTATTGACATCGGTGCAGATGTTGTCTCTGGTTAGTGTCCGCGCCACGGCTGCTGTCTTGGCGGCGATGCCTCTTTTGCCCGGTACGGAGTGGGAAAGCGGCTGTGGATCCGTTGCCCAGCGGAGGTCTTATCGGATGTCGGATGAACAGATGTTCGCGAAGCCTATTGTCAGGGGCGGCCGGACCTCCTAAGCTGGAGGCACGTTGCTGGATCAAGGTGGATCGCGGTGACGCTGTCAGCGGGTTGGACCGCGTGGCAGGTCCTGGCGTTCCGCCCGGAGCCGAGGAGGCGCTGTGCACCGGGACCTGCTGAGAAGGGAGCTCGTCTTCCTGGACTGGTCCGAGCCTGATCAGAAGGCTGTCCTCAACCGTGTCTCGGTGGCACTGGAGGACAGGGGCTACGTGCGTCCCTCCTTCGGGGCGGCTCTGGTGGCTCGTGAGGAGGCCTATCCGACGGCACTGCCCCTGGCCCCCGAGGCTGTCGCTATCCCGCACTGCGACCCCGAGCACGTTGTGGTCCCGTTCATCGCCTTACTGCGCCTGGGCGCGCCGGTGCCCTGGCGGGAGATGGGGCGCGACCAGGTCGTCCACGACGTCCGGCTCGTGCTCGTCCTGGGCCTCACCGGCAACGGCGGGCACCTCGAGACGCTGCAGCAGCTGCTCCAGGCTCTCCAGCAGCCGGGGCTGACGACGACGATGCTGGCGGCCCGCACCGCCGAGGACTACCTCGGGGCCGTGCGAGAGGCCGTGGCAGGCGGCTCGTCGTAGCCCTGACATCCAGCCAGACTCACGGAGGTACAGATTCCCATGACGACCAAGGTTGTTGTTGCCTGCGGCAGCGGTGTCGCCACGTCGCAGACCGTCGCTAGCAAGGTCAGCAGGATGCTCAAGGAGGTTGGCGTCGAGGCCGACGTCCAGGCCGTTGACCTGAAGTCCGTGGACCGCCACCTCAGGGACGCGGCCGCCTATATCTCTATCGTCCGGGGTTCTCCGGGCGCAGGCGTGCCCGAGATCAACGGGATCGCCTTCCTGACCGGGGTCGGACAGGACGAGGAGATGGCCAGGCTCGTGGCCGCGATTCGGGCGAGCCAGGACCCGGCCCTCACCTGAGGGCAGGTCCTTCCAAAATCCTTCCAGGACTCCTCAGGAGGTGACACCATGCAGATTCTTCAGGGATCAGTCGAGTTTCTGCTCTCTCTGGGAGCAGCCGTGTTCGTCCCCGTCATCATGATTGCCGCCGGCCTCGCGGTCGGTATGCGGGCCAGGGAGGCGCTGTCGGCGGGAGTCACCCTGGGCGTGGCCTTCTCCGGCATGACGATGCTGATCGGCTACATGACCGATGCCATCACGCCCGCGGCCCAGGCCATGTCCACCACGGTGGGCGTGGACCTTCCCATCACTGACGGCGGGTGGACCACCATGTCCACCATCTCCTGGTCCTGGCCCTACGCCTTCCTCATGTTCCCCCTGGTCGTGGGCATCAACGTCGTGCTGATCCTGGCCAGACAGACCGAGACCTTCAACGCGGACCTGTGGAACGTGTGGGGCAAGATCTTCACCGCCGTCGCGGTCTACTCCATCACCGGAAACGTCGGGCTCGCCTTTGTCCTGGCCGCGGTCCAGACGGTGTTCGAGCTCAAGGCCGGCGACTTCCACCAGCACCGGGTGGAGGCGATGACCGGGATACCGGGGGTGACCATTACCCACCGGATGGTCTTTATCGCGGCTCCCATGTACCTCGTGGACTGCCTGCTGCGCCGGGTCCCCGGGCTGGACCGCTCCTTCAACGCCGCCGACCTGCGCAACAGGATCGGCATCCTGGCGGAGAACCACGTCCTGGGATTCATCCTGGGCCTGCTCTTCGGCGTGCTGGCCCGGTTCGACGTGGCTGCCACGCTCACCCTGGCGGTCCAGGCCGCCACCGCACTGACGCTCTTCCCGGTGATCTCCAGGTACTTCATGCAGGCGCTGGAGCCCATATCGGAGGCCATATCGGAGTTCATGAGGGCGCGGTTCAGGGACCGTCGGCTCTACGTGGGGCTGGACTGGCCCTTCCTGGGCGGGTCCAACGAGATATGGATCGCCGTCATCTGGACGGTCCCGGTCACCCTCCTCTACTCCTTCTTCCTGCCAGGCAACGGCATTCTTCCCTTCGCCGGGATTATCAACATCTGCGTGGCCGTAGGGGCCTTCTTTGCCAGTCGCGGCAACATCATCCGGATGATCATCCAGTGCACGATCTTCGCACCGGTCTTTCTGTGGGCCGGGACAGCCTTCGCCCCCTTCATGACCGAGCTGGCCAACACCACCAGGGCGGTCGACCTCGCAGCGGGGCAGTCCATCTCGAACTCCTCCATCGACGCACCGATCTTTACCTACTCCCTGTCCCACCTCATGCAGGTGGTAGAGGGAAACTGGCTCCCCCTGGGGATCTTCCTGGCCTGGCTGCTGTGCTTTGTCCTCTACTCGCGCAGTCTCGTGCGGGAGCGCGACCAGGCCCGCGCCGAGGCCGCGGCAGGCGGGGCGCCCACCGTCCAGGCCTGAGCCGCCCCCGGGTGCCCCGGGACCCGCCTGGGACCCGGTTTCTTCCGTCACCCATCCATACCTGACTATGCAAAGGAGCACCATCCATGCTGGAGCTGTTGAAGAAGGACCTGTGCGAGATCGGCAGGCGTGCCCAGCACGACGGCCTGTGTAAGCACAGGTCGGGTAACTTCTCCGTGCGTGACCAGGAGACCGGTCTCGTCGCCGTCTCCCCGGCGGGGCTGGACCGCGACCAGATGAGCCCGCGCGACGTTGTCGTCTTGGACGGCCAGGCTCGGGTCGTGGAGAACGAGTCCGGGTTACGTCCCTCCAGCGAGGCCCTCATGCACCTTGAGGTCTACCGGGTTCGCCCCGAGGTCGTGGCCGTGGTGCACACGCACTCGGTGTACGCCACGAGTTTTGCCGTGCTGGGCAGGCCGATTCCGGCCATCGTCTACGAGGTGGCCAGCCTCGGGCTGTCCCGGGGACGGGTCCCGGTAGCCCCCTACGCGCGCCCCGGCACCCCTGGGCTGGCTGCTTCCGTGGCCCAGGCGGCCCGGGAGGCGGACTGTGTGCTGCTGGAGAAGCACGGGACCGTCGCCGTGGACTCGCGCGGCATCTACGAGGCCTACCTCAAGGCCGCCTACATCGAGGAGCTGGCGCAGCTCTACCACCACAGCCTGGTCGCCTCCGGTGGGCAGGAGCCGGGCAGCCTGACCCCCGACGAGCTCGGTGCCTGGTCCTACCCGGAGGAGATCAGCCTGCCTGAGGGCCAGGCGCCCAGGTGAGCACGACACCACAGACACCAAGAAGGACACCGACTGGAACCGACTGGAAAGGACACTGCCATGAAGAAGCTGCTTAATACCGCCGACTCCTTTGTCCGTGACACCATGGAGGGCATTGAGGCGGCCTACGGAGACCGGGTGGGCCTGCTCGACGGCGACTACCGGGTCCTGGTCTCGCGGTACCCGACCCGCCAGGACAAGGTTGGCGTCGTCACCGCAGGGGGCAGCGGGCACCTGCCCCTGTTCCTGGGCTACGTGGGCCAGGGCCTGCTGGACGGCTGTGCCGTCGGGGAGGTCTTCGCCTCGCCCTCGGCGCAGAAGATGGCTGACATGATCCGGGCCTGCGACCGTGGCCGCGGGGTGCTGTGCCTGTACGGCAACTACAACGGGGACCTGTTCAACTTCCGGATGGCCTGCGACGACGTCGACCTGGACGACATCGAGACCCGCCAGGTGCTGGCCCGTGACGACGTCGCCAGCGCGCCCCCTGAGGAGGCCTCCAGGCGGCGCGGTGTAGCCGGGCTGGTCCTGGCCTTCAAGACCGCGGGAGCAGCCGCGCAGGAGGGTCTGGGCCTGGAGGAGGTCGCTGCCGTGGCACAGCGCACGCTGGACCGTACCCGTACCATCGGGTTCGCCCTGTCCCCGTGTGTCGTGCCCCGGGTCGGTGAGCCCACCTTCAGCGTCGGCGAGGACGACATCGAGGTCGGCATGGGCATCCACGGCGAGGCGGGTATCGAGACTCGGCCCATGATGAGCGCCCACGAGGTGGCTCAGCTCGCGGTGGAGACCATTGAGGCGGACATGCCCCTGTCCGAGGGCGAGGAGGTCTGCGTCATGGTCAACGGTCTGGGGGCTACCCCGCTGGAGGAGCAGCTCATCGTCTACCGCAGCGTGCACTCCTTCCTGAGCGCCCGCGGGGTCAGGATCGTCATGCCCCACGTGGGGGAGTACGCCACCTCCATGGAGATGGCGGGCCTGTCGGTGACAGTCCTGCGCCTGGATGACCAGCTGCGCAGCCTGCTTGAGGCTCCGGCGGTCTCTCCGTTCTACGCCGCCGCCAGCGTGGGTGCCAGGTAGGAGGACGCGCTGTGCTTACCACGGACACTCTTTCCGAGGTCCTCACCTCCATCAGTGCTGTCATGACGAGCAACCGCGACTACCTTGTCAGGCTGGACCAGGTGGGCGGTGACGGCGACCTGGGCGTCTCCATGGACGACGGGTTCGCGGCGGTAGCCGACTACCTTGGCAGCAGAGAGCCAAAGGACCTGGGCCAGGCCTTCCGGCAGGCGGCGCGGGTCCTCAACGAGGCCGCGCCGTCCTCCCTGGGGACGATCCTCAGCTTCGGCCTCATGGGGATGGCCAGGTCCCTGCGAGGAGTGACCGAGGCGGACCTGTCCCGCACCACGGAGGCGCTGCGGGCTGGGACACAGACCATCATGGCCCGGGCGGAGTGCGCCCCGGGGGAGAAGACGCTCCTGGACGCGCTGCTGCCCGCTGTGCAGGCGCTGGAGGAGGCTGTCGGTGCGGTGGCGCCGCCGCGGGCGGCGGAGGACACGGAGGACACGCAGCGGGCGGGAGAGCCTCTGCTGCGTGAGGAGCACCCTTGGGCGCTGGCGGAGACGGTGCCTGTGGAGGTGGGGGAGGGGCAGCCCCGAACGGCAGACCCAATGACTGCAGATCTGGTGACTGCCGCCCTTGGCAGGGCAGCCCGGGCTGCGGCTGCGGGCTCGGCCGCAACCCGGCAGATGCGTGCCGTCCACGGACGCGCGGCCTACTCCGCCGACCGCAGCGTTGGTGCCCTGGACGGCGGGGCCGAGGTCGGCAGGCTTATCTTCGAGGGCATCCTCGCCTGGAGGACGGCTCGTAGCGGTCGTACCGGGCAGGAGTGAGCGGGGCGCGTCCGGGTTCTAGGCGTGGCGGGAGACGTAGAGGCGGGTCAGCCCGCGCCCCTTGCGGCGGCGCCTGACGTGGAGGTCGCCGCCGATCTCGCTGGTGGAGGTCACGTGGGTGCCGCCGCACGGGATTGAGAACTCTGCCGCCCGCCACAGCCGTAGCCCGCTGTCCTGCCTCTCGATATGGGCGTCCAGGGCCGCGTCTCGTAGCTGCCTCACCCTGGTCTCGATCTCGGGGAGGGACTGCGCGCCGATGTCGGCGCTGAAGTCGAAGCGCGCCGCCTCGCCCTCGATCTGGCAGCCCCTGGTGACCACCGGCAGGTCACGGCTCTGGAGGTGCTCGCTGACAGCGATGTAGAGCAGGTGGGCCAGGGTGTGGGTCCTCATGTTGTCGTAGCGGCGCTGCCAGTCCAGCTCGAGGTCGACCACGTCCCCGACGTCCAGGTCGTGGCCGGGCAGGGTATGCATAACCACTGCCGCGACGGGCACGGCGGCGCCAGTCCCCACCTGCTCGAGGCGGACCCGCTCGCGGCGCAGGCCTGCCACCTGGTGGCCTGCGACGCGGCCGGTGTCGGCGGCCTGTCCGCCGCCCTCGGGGTAGAACAGCGTGCGGTCCAGGACGACATCCTCTCCTGAGACCTCGGTGACTGTTGCTGTCGCCCTGGTCATATAGGGGTCGTCGTTGTACAGGAGCTCGGTGTGATCGTCAGGGCTGGTCGTCATGTGCTGGATCTTCCTTACAGGATGTCTGTGTACAGCTCGCCCCGGTCGGGGAAGTCGGGGAAGAAGGTAAGGACCGTGCTGCCGTCTCCTAGGGACTCTAGCAGTCTCTCACCTGGCTGACTTCTCCAAAAATAAACGATGCGGGACGCTAGCCCCTGGTCGGCGTACCTCGGCCGGGAGCCGCCCCGGCCCTGATGTCGTGGCCCCTGGTCCTGATCTCGTGGACGTGCTGGAGGATCGAGGAGGCGGTCTCGTCGTCGGTGACCAGGCCGTTGAGGATGCCGCCGCGTACCGCGCTGACGATGGCCTCCACCTTGTCGCTGCC
This sequence comes from Actinomyces sp. 2119, assembly GCF_003591215.1. Lineage (NCBI taxonomy): Bacteria > Bacillati > Actinomycetota > Actinomycetes > Actinomycetales > Actinomycetaceae > Actinomyces > Actinomyces sp. 2119. The sequence continues at coordinate 26,114 of NZ_QYRR01000004.1, read as the reverse complement.
CGCCGCCACGCCGATGACCAGGGGGATCTTCCTGAGGTCGCGCAGCGGCAGGGCGAGAGTGCGCGCCGTCAGCGGCGTGGGCACGTGCCGCCCGCGGGCGTCGAAGTGGTGGTCAAGAATGTGACCGGTGGCACCGCCTGCTCGGATCGCCTCCCTCACTTCCGCCGTGAGGTACTCCGCCAGGATGTTTCCTGCCCCGTGGGCCTCGATCCCGGCAACCCCCACCAGCGCCACATCGGCCCTCGCAGCCAGGGCCAGGACGGTGGCTACCTTCTCCTCGCGCATCAGCGGCTGGAGCAGGGCCGGATCGTCCACCATGAGAGGGACCGCCATTCGCGCGGTCTTGGCTCCCAGTCTCTGGGCGATACGGCTGCACACTGTAGGAGCGTCCCGGCCCCAGGCGGGCAGACCGCCGGGAACTGACCCCAGCAGCTGGACGATCGTGCACCCTGTGCGGGGGACCGGGCGCAGATGCCGCGCCGTGGCGGCCACCGAGCGCCCGTTGCCCACGGCCACCACCTGGCCGTCCGTGACGGTGTCGGTGAGGAGCTCGGCGGCGCTGCGTCCGATGGCGTCGAGGATATTGTCGTCGTGTGTCGGCGTGACCCGGACAACCTGAAGGGGCAGCGCCTGGCGCAGTCCCCGCTCGACAGACAGGATCCTCTCCAGCGGGTGCGAGATGGAGATCGTCACGATTCCCGTCTCCCTCGCCCGGGTCAGCATACGAGAGACACTGGCGCGCGAGTATCCCACCCTGCGGGCGATCTCAGCCTGAGTGAGCTGCTCCTCGTAGTACATGCGCGAGACCCGCAGCAGCAGCTCGATGTCGTCTCGTCTGCCAGCGTCGGCCACAGCACCATCGTAGAGCCTGTGCCCCGGTCGCAGCAGGGTCCGGTGCCGGCAGCCGGACGCAAGGTGCTGGAATAGGTGCTACAGAGAGGTGCCTGGTCGCGGTCTTTTCGGGCGGGGACACAGGGCGACGGCACAGATGGCAGGGGGCGCCGTGGAAGTGCGCCATGATAGGTCCATGACAACACCTTCAAACCCTCAGTACCCCAGCCAGTACCCTGGTGCCTCCGACCAGTACCCCGGTGCGCCCCAGCCCCAGCCCGGCTACGGCCAGTGGGGAGGCCAGCCTGGTGCGGCACCGGGATACGGCCAGCCGGGCTATGCCCAGTCCGGCTACGGTGTGCCCGGCTACGGTGCGCCGACAATTCCCGCCATGGGGGTAGGTGACGGCCTGTCCTGGGCCTGGTCAAGGCTCATGGCCAACCCTCTTGTGCTCTTCGTCGGCATCCTCGTCTGGACGGTCCTGTCAAGTATCGGTTTCAACGCGGAGACGACAGTCAACGGTGAGACCTACAGCTACGGTCTTGGGCTGGGTCTTCTGGGTAGCCTGCTCAGCTTTGTACTCCGTCTGCTCAGCAGCATCGCCCTGGCCAATGTCGCGCTCAGGACAGCCGCTGGGCAGCGGGTGACCTGGAGCGACCTCGTGTCCTTCCCGAACCTGGGCGGAGGACTCCTCGCAGGTCTCCTCACCTCTCTGGCTGTTGTCCTGGCCGGGGTCCTGACCTTCTTCCTCCTTGGCGCCGGTGGGATCATCGCTGCCTACCTGCTGTACTTTGCCGTCTACGTCACCACGGACAAGGGGGTGAACGGCATTGAGGGCATAACTGCCTCCACGAGCCTCCTCGCTGGCAACGCAGGACGGCTGGTCCCCTTCGCGCTGGCCGGGTTCGGCCTGCTGGTCCTTGGTGTCATCACGGTCGTCGGCTGGGTCGTCACCGTCCCGCTTGTCACACTCATGACTGCCTACGCCTACGTGCGGGTCCAGGGCCACGACGTCGCACGCTGACTCGGTTCGTGGGGACCATGGGGCGGCGCGGCCCAGGGCGCTGGAGGGCAGGAGGCTTGGGACGGGTGCTGGGAACCGGGGGTGCCGACCCTTCCCCGGGCACCTGGTCCTGCGGCTCCTGGTCCGTGGCTCGCTCCACGATCCAGGACGACAGTGTTGCCGTCACTGCACCGATGAGGGCAACTCCGGTGATCATGAAGACCATGGCCACTAGCCGCCCGGTGGTCGTGACCGGCGCGATGTCGCCGTAGCCCACGGTGGTCATGGTGACCAGGGACCACCACAGGGCGTCACCGAGGCTGGTGATCGTCGCTCCGTCTACTGAGCGCTCTGCCTCCAGGACGGCCAGCGACCCTACCCAGGCGAGCAGAACCGCCCCGCTGGCGGCGTAGACGATGACCTTGCCGCGCAGCGCCCTGCCGACTGTGCCGTGGAACACCCGTAGCACCACCACAAGGCGCAGCAGCCGCAGCGGCCGGAGCACGGGCAGTACCACGACCACCAGGTCGAGCAGGTGGTGAGTGACCCAGTGCCACCGGTGGGTGGCGGCACGCAGCCGCACCAGGTAGTCACCGAGGAAGCACGCGCTCACCGCGAGGCTGGTTGCCTCCGGGATCCTCGGTGGCAGATCCGCGACGACCTCCCAGGAGTACAGCCCTAGGTAGGCCACCGCCACCAGGGTCAGGAGCAGGTCGGTGCGCTGTTGCCGCGTGCGCCTCATGGTTGCCGATCGTAGTGTCGGCAGCGGCTGGCGATCGTGCTGGCCTGCGCCGGGGGCGCTTCCCGGAGCCCTGAGCGCCCCCGCCGCCTCGACCCCGCGTGACAGGTGCGCCCAGGCAGGAGTACAGTCGCAGGCGTTTGCCCTCGTGTGCCCACGTGTCGGAACGTGCCTGGGTGCCGTTCCGGATCCTGAGCCGGGCGCCACGTGGCGGACTCCGAGGCTGTCAGCACCTGCTGGTAGCCGCTGACGAAGGAGTGATCCGTGCACCTGGAGTGGTGGTCTGTCCTGCCCTTTGCGGCCATGCTGGCCAGCATCGCCGTCCTGCCCCTGGTCCCCGCCACCTCCCACTGGTGGGAGAGACGCTCTAGCCAGCTGCTCGTGGCGCTGGGGCTGGGACTGCCAGTAGCCGCCTGGATGTGGGTGGCCGGGGGCTGGCAGGTCGTCTTCGCCTCCGTGGTGGAGTATGCCCAGTTCATCGCCTTGCTCCTGTCCCTCTTCGTGGTCTCCGGGGGGATCTTCCTCAAGGGGGACATCCGGGCCACGCCGCGCAACAACGCCATCTTCCTGGCCGTCGGCGGGCTCATCGCCTCCTTCGTGGGGACCACCGGTGCCGCCATGCTGCTGATCCGTCCCCTGCTGGCCACCAACAGGGAGCGGCGCTACCGGGTCCACACCGTGCTGTACACGATCTTTATCGTGGCCAACTGTGGCGGGCTGCTCACCCCGTTGGGAGACCCGCCCTTGTTCCTGGGCTTCCTGCGTGGTGTGCCCTTCACCTGGACCTTCAGCCTCCTGCCGGAGTACCTCTTCGTCAACGGCATGCTGCTCATCAGCTACTACGCTCTGGACTCCTACTACTATGCGCGCGAGCCTGCCGCTGCCGTGGCTGCCGACGAGACCGACATCGAGCCTCTGGGGCTCAAGGGGGCGTTCAACTTTGCGTTCTTCGCCGTGATCGTCGCCGCGGTTGCCTTCGTGCCCTCGGTGGACGTCGAGGCTGTTGAGTCCGGCCATGCCACCCTGATGTCGTGGATTCCGCTGCGTGAGATCCTCATGCTGTCTGCCGCTGCCGCCTCTTTCCTGCTGGGTGACCGTGAGACCCGCTTTGTCGACAACCAGTTCACCTGGGCACCCATTGCCGAGGTCGCGGCCCTGTTCATCGGCATCTTCCTCACCATGATCCCGGCCCTGCACTACCTGGACGAGGTTGCCGGGCAGCTGCCTCTCAACGAGGTGACCTTCTTCGTGTTTACCGGGGGACTGTCCTCCATGCTAGACAACGCCCCTACCTACGCGACCTTCTTCGAGATGGCGGGGCAGGTCGCCCATCCCGGCGGCGCGACGGTAGCGGGCGTGCCTGAGGCCTACCTGGTGCCGATCTCCCTGGGAGCCGTGCTGTGCGGGGCGATCACCTACATCGGTAACGGCCCCAACTTCATGGTCAAGTCCGTGGCCGACGCCGACGGTGTGGACATGCCCTCCTTCGGCGGCTACATGCTGCGCTCCTTCCAGCACCTGGTTCCGGTCATCACCGCGATGGTCCTGCTGTTTCTCGCCCCGGGCGCCTGGTGGCGGGTCCTGGGGGTCGTGGTGGTCGTGGCCCTCCTGGCCCGTGACGTGAGGCTGCTGACCCGCTCGCGGCGCCTGCATCTGGCTGACCCGCAGGAGTAGGCGCATCGGGTGCGCTTAGGTGGGCGTGCCCGGTCAACAGAAACGTCATAGGACAACACGAATTCGTGTTGTCCTATGACGTTTCTGTTGACCGGGGTGAGTGCGTGCCCGTATGTTGCCGGACTCAGCGCGTCCCGGGAGCCGTGACGAAGTCGATCAGCTCCTCCATGCGTCCCAGGAGGCTAGGCTCCAGGTCCTTGTAAGAGTGGACCCGCCCCAGGATCCGCTTCCAGGCGTGGGCCACGTCCGCCTGGGAGTCGTGCGGCCACCCTAGGGCCTCCAGCGTCCCGTGCTTGATGTCGGTGCCGTGCGGCACCTGTGGCCAGGCCCTCAGACCCAGGCGCTCGGGCCTGACCGCCTGCCACACGTCCACGTAGGGGTGGCCCAGGACGAGGATGTTGTCGCCCCCGGGCATTGCCGCGACCTCCTGGGCGATGCGCGACTCCTTGGACCCGGCCACCAAGTGGTCCACGAGCACCCCGGCGCGCCTGGTGGGAGAGGGGGCGAACTCAGCCATGACCCGCGCCAGGTTGTCCACGCCCTCCAGCAGGAGGACCACGACCCCCTCGTGGCGCAGGTCGTCCCCCCAGACCTTCTCCACCAGCTCGGCGTCGTGGCGGCCCTCCACCCAGATCCGTGAGGCGCGTGCCACCTTGGCTGCCCCGGTCTCCTCCCCCTCTACGGCGTAGGACCCCGAGGCGGTCAGCCTGCGACCCGAGGCGCTGCGCGGACCGGTGGGTCTGCGCCTGGCAGGTGCGGGCGGCTCCAGGAGTACGGGGCGGCCCTCCACCCAGAACCCCGGCCCCAGGGGGAAGGCGCGGCGGGTTCCGTGGCGGTCCTCCAGGACCACCAGATGCTGGCCGCCCGACTTCTCCACCGCGACCACGGCTCCCACGAAGCCGGTCTGGCGGTCCTCAACCACCAGACCGCGCGAGACCCGCAGGGGGGCTGACTGCGGGCGCACTGCTGCCGGACCTACCCGGTGCGGGTCGGCCGACAGCACGTCGCTGCCGTAACGGTCGGTGGAGGAGGGCTGCCGCAGCGGACCCTGCGCCGATGAGGTCGGCGCAGGGGAGGGCGGATCCGGAGGAGCCTGGCCCGCTGCCGTCGTCCGGCTCGTCCCCGCACCTGGCACCTGGGTGGTGCGTGCCTGAGCACGTGCACGCAGGGCGGCGCGCCGCGCCGCAGTCGAGCCGGGGACTGGCTGGCGGTAGGGAGCGGGAGTGTTCACCCTCGGCACGGTAGGGGAACCTCACGGCCTGCAGGCGGCGGACCCGCCGTCGGGCGGCGTAGGATGGCACTCACACCCGGTGAGTGCCAGATGTGCCGCAGGCAGCGGCGCATCCAGCGCGGAGCCGACGCCGGGCAGACGGAGCCAGTCAGGGCCGGGCGGAGCCTAGGGCGCACGCCGCCCGGCGGCGCGCCGTAGGCCCGTAGGGCTGTGTTGCCACGGGAAGTAGCCACAGGAAGGAGACGGGCGCATGGCAGACGACCGCCGCCTCAAGGTCCTGTCTGCCATCGTCACCGACTACGTGCGCACCCGTGAGCCCGTCGGGTCCAAGGCGCTGACGGAGCGTTATCACCTGGGGGTCTCCCCGGCCACTATCCGCAACGACATGGCCAGCCTGGAGGATGAGGGCTACATCCTCCAGCCTCACACCTCCGCCGGCCGGGTGCCGACGGAGAAGGGCTACCGCCTCTTCGTGGACCAGGTCGCACGTGTCAAGCCGCTGTCGCCGCCGGAGCGGGCCGCTATCGCCGCGCTCCTGACGGGCGGGGTGGACCTGGAGGAGGTCGTGGCTCGCACCGTGCGCGCACTGGCCCAGTTGACCGGACAGTTGGCGGTGGTGGAGTACCCCAGCCTGAGGCTGACAACCCTCCAGCACCTGGAGCTCGTGGCGCTGGCCCCCGGCCGCGTCCTGCTGGTCATCATCACCGACACCGGCCGTGTGGAGCAGCGCACCGTCACCCTACCCCCCGCACATGAGGAGCACACGGATCTGCCCCGGTCACAGCCGGTGCCTCCGGCGGTCTTGGAACGGGTGCGTGCCCGGCTCAACTCCGCGCTGGTGGGACGCCGGGCGGCCGAGGTGGCTCCGGTACTGGCATCCCTGGCCCGGCAGGTCTCTGCCGAGGAGCGGCTCCTCCTGACGGCGGTGACTGACGAGCTCGTCTCGGCGCTACGGCCGGATGCCGAGGAGCGTCTAGCCGTAGCCGGGACCGCAAACCTGGCCCGTGCTGTCCCCGACTTCTCCTCCCTGGGCCCGCTTCTGGACGCCGTCGAGGAGCAGGTGGTCCTGCTGCGCCTGTTCACTGAGTCCTCTCTTCGTCGTGAGCAGGGCGGGATGAGGGTCTCGATCGGCTCGGAGAACGACGACGACGCCCTGGCCGAGGCCTCGGTCGTCACCGCCGGATACGGACCGACGCAGGGCGACGCGATTGCGCACCTGGGGGTGATCGGTCCCACCCGCATGGACTACCCAGCCACCATGGCTGCGGTGCGGGCGGTAGCCCACTACCTCTCCCGCTTCCTCTCCCCGCCCCGGGAGGAGCGCTCTGAGCAGGACCAGGAGGGCTGGTAGCCAGCCCTGCCGGGACGAAGACCACGGACCTATCCCACGACGGACACGAAGGAAGCGCACGACGTGAGCAACTACTACGAGGTCCTGGGCGTCAGCCGCGAGGCGGACGCTGAGGAGATCAAGAAGGCCTACCGCAGGAAGGCTCGTCAGCTCCACCCTGACGTCGCGGGACCGGGTCACGAGGAGGAGTTCAAGGCGGTCTCCACCGCCTACGAGGTCCTCTCCGACCCCGAGAAGCGTCAGATGTACGACCTCGGTGGCGAGGAGGCGCTGCACGGGGGCGGGTTCGGTCCGGGCGGGTTCGCCGGTGCCGACTTCGGTGACCTGGGAGGGATCTTCCAGTCCTTCTTCGGGGGTGGTGCCGGCTCCCGCGGCCCTGCCTCACGCGCCCGACGCGGTCAGGACTCCCTGGTAGCCGTGGAGGTCGAGCTCTCCGACGTCGCCTTCGGGGCCACCCGTACCGTCCCCGTCGATACCTACGTGGTATGCACCACTTGTGGGGGCTCCTGCTGCGCACCGGGCACGGACCCGGTGACGTGCTCCCAGTGCAACGGGACGGGCACTATCCAGCGCATGACGCGTACGCTGCTGGGCCAGGTCATGACCTCCTCGCCCTGCCCGGGATGCCAGGGTTATGGGACGGTCATCGTCACCCCCTGCAAGGACTGCTCCGGGGAGGGTCGCAAGCACGCCCACCAGGACCTGGAGGTGGCGATCCCAGCGGGAGTGTCCACAGGGACCCGTATCCGCATGTCGGGTCGCGGGGAGGCTGGCCCCGCGGGCGGACCCAACGGCGACCTCTACCTGGAGATCCACGAGAAGCGCCACGACTTCCTGGAGCGTGACGGCGACGACCTCTACACCGAGCTGCGCGTGCCCATGACAGCGGCAGCCCTGGGGGCGAGGTTCCCCCTTCAGACCCTGGACGGAGAGCGTCAGGTCACTGTCAAGGCGGGAAGCCAGCCCGGTGACGAGATCGTCCTTGACGGCCTGGGCGTGGGCAGGCTGCGCCGCAAGGGCAGGGGGGACCTGCACGTGACGGTGGTGGTGGAGACCCCGACCGGTCTTGACGAGCGCCAGCGCCAGCTGCTTGCCGAGCTGGCCAGCCTGCGGGGGGAGGACGACGTCGCCCCACCCAGGGAGGAGTCCGTCATGGGCAAGCTCAAGGAGCGCTTCACCGGGCGGTGACCCCACCCGTGCCTGTCTGCGGCGGAGTGGGGCGGGCACCGAAGATCGCCTGCCCCACACGCACACAGGTCGAGCCCTCCTCGACGGCCGTCTCAAGGTCCCCGCTCATGCCCATGGACAGCAGCCCCGGCCCCACAGTTCCCGCCTGTGCTGCGTCGTCACGCAGCTGGCGCACCAGGCGGAAGCACTCACGCACACGCGCCTGGTCCGTGGTGTGGGCCGCCAGGGTCATGAGGCCCTGGACCCTCAGGGCAGGGTAGGCCTGGAGCCGTGCCAGGAAGTCCGGGACCTCAGCGGGCTCCAGGCCGAACTTCGAGGTCTCGCCGGAGGAGTTGACCTGGACGTAGACGTTCAGGCTGCGCCCGGCAGCCTGGAGGCGGCGGTCCAGGGCCTGGGCCAGGCGCAGGGAGTCCAGCGACTGGAGCTCAGCGGCGAGGGCTGCCGCGTCGCGGGCCTTGTTGGTCTGGACGTGGCCGATGAGGACCCAGGCGATCCCCAGGTCGGCCAGGCTGCCCGCCTTGCGCCGTGCCTCCTGGACCTTGTTCTCACCCATCTGGGTGGCGCCCGCCGCGTAGGCAGCCCTCAGCCGCTCCTCCGGGACAGTCTTGGACACGGGTAGCAGGCGGATTGCCGCCGGGTCGCGGCCAGCCCGGCGGGCAGCGGCGTCGATGCGGGCACGTACGGCGGCCAGCCTGCGGCGGAAGCTCTCCACCGACGCGGCGGTATCGGTGCCGACGGAGCTGGTAGCGCCTACCAGGGTGCTGTCACCGATGGGTACCGAGCCGGTCCCGTTACCGGCCTCGTCGGGGACGCCGGTGGGTACGGGAGAAGATGTCATGGGCAACGACGCTACACCTATGCGACACCGGTTCCGTGCGGCACACGGTACTGCGAAGCGGCTTGCGCTGGTCGTAGCCTGGGCGCGTGAGCGCGCCCGTCTTTGTCGTCACTCCTGGCACGGCTGAGCCCGCTGGCTCCTCTGCCCGGCAGGAGGCATCTGCCGCCCCTTCCCCGTCTGGTTCTCAGCCCGGCTCTGGGACTCGCCTGGTGCTCTCCAGCCTTGACAGCGGCGACGAGATCGTCCTGACCGGTCCTGAGGCCCACCACGCCGTCAGCGTGCGACGCCTGCGTGAGCCTGAGCGGGTGGACCTGGTTGACGGGGCAGGGTTGCGGCTGGTGTGCACGGTGACCTCCGCCGGGGGCGGCGCCAGGGACCGGCTGGGGGTGCGGGTGGTGGAGCGGGTGGTGGAGCCTGCGCCCCCGGTGCGCCTCGTCCTGGTCCAGGCCCTGGCCAAGGGGGGGCGTGACGAGCAGGCGGTAGAGACCGCCACCGAGGTCGGTGCGGAGACACTTCTGCCCTGGCAGGCCAGGCGGTGTGTGTCTGTGTGGCAGGGGGCCAGGCGTTCCAGGGGGCAGGAACGCTGGCAGGCCACCGCCCGGGAGGCGGCCAAGCAGGCCCGCCGTGCCGTCGTGCCCCGGGTGGAGGAGGTGCGTTCCACCGACGAGCTGGCCCAGTGGGTACGTGCGACCGTGGAGGCCGGGGGAGTGGTGGGTCTCCTCCACGAGGAGGCGAGGGCGCCCCTGTCGGCCCTGCTGCCTGCCCTTGCGGGGCCTGGGGCTGTGTTAACTGCCTCGCAGCGGCCGGTGCTGGCCGTCATCGTCGGCCCTGAGGGTGGTATCGAGGGGGAGGAGGTCACCACCCTTGAGAAGGCGGGGGCGGTGACGGTGCGCCTGGGTCCTCACGTCATGCGCACGGCCTCGGCTGGGCCGGTCGCCCTGGCTGTCCTGGCCCAGCACGCGGGCCTGTGGGAGCCAGCAGGCGCGTTCCCGGCGGAGGTGGCCAGGTGAGCCCGCGAGGGCGGCGCCCGGCCGGGTCCCCCGATGCCCGCGAGGCGATCCTGGCCGCCGCGCGAACAGCCTTCGCCCGTGACGGCTACCAGACGTCGCTGCGGGGGATCGCCCGCCAGGCAGGTGTGGACCCGGCCCTGGTCCACCACTACTTCCCCGACCGGGCCTCCCTGTTCTCGGCCGCAGTCATCTCGCTGAGTGCAGGGGTCCAGATGGACCTGGGCGCCAGGGCGGCCGCGGTAGCCCGGCTGCCTGAGCAAGACATTGGTGCCAACCTGGTGAGGTCCTTCGTCTCCCTGTGGGACGAGGTCGGGGCGGACCGGTTCGCCGCCGTCTTCCGGGCCGCGACGGGCAGCCAGGACAGCCTTGCCCCGGTGGCCGAGTTCGTCTTCGGTGGGACCCTCGGCCCCCTGATGGAGCGGGTCTCCCCGGACCGGCCCCAGCTGCGTACCCAGCTCGTCGCCAGTCAGCTCATCGGCATGGGGCTGGTTCGTTGGGTGGTACGCGCGGAGCCGTTCGCCGCCCTTGAGGTGGAGGAGCTGGTCGCCCTGGTGGGCCCCACTGTGCATCGCTACGCCGTTGGCCGGCTGGCTGAGGATGAGACCGAGGAGGCGGCGAGCCAGGAGGACGCCGACCTCAACGACTAAGAGGAAGCAGCCCTCAACCAAACCGTAATCTGCCTTGACACAGGGTTTGTCGCACCCTATATTCATCACATGATGAAAAGCAGAACCGAAGCGCTCGCGACGCCGCAGGACCTTGCTGTCAACGCGAGCGCAGCGCTTGGCCACACGGCTGCGGTGGAGGTAGCCGACCTGCACGTCTCCCGCGGGCGCAAGGAGATCCTCCACGGCTTGGGGCTCAGCCTCGCGCCCGGCACCGTGACCGGGCTGCTCGGCCCCTCAGGATGTGGCAAGACCACGCTCATGCGTACCCTGGTGGGCGTCCAGCGCTACCGGGGCCGGGTCAGCGTGCTGGGTCATGGCCCCGGCACGCCAGCGGTGCGCGGGCGCGTCGGCTACGTCACCCAGGGGCTGGTCGTCTACAAGGACCTCACTGCGCGCCAGAACCTCAGGTACTTCGCCAGGGTCGCGGGTGCTCGCGCCCGTGACGTCCAGGAGGTCCTGGACCTGGTGGGCCTGACTGCCCTGGCAGACAGGCCCGTGTCCAGCTGCTCCGGCGGGGAGGCGGGCCGAGTGAGCCTGGCCTGCGCGCTGGTGGCTGGTCCCGACCTGCTTGTCATGGACGAGCCGACCGTGGGCTTGGACCCACTGACCCGGGAGGAGCTGTGGGAGAGCTTCCGGACCATGGCTCAGGGGGGGACCACTCTGCTGGTCTCCAGCCACGTCATGGACGAGGCCTTCCGCTGCGACCAGGTACTCCTTATGCGTGAGGGGCGCCTCCTGACCTCCACCACCGCGTCCGAGCTCTTGGAGGATACCGGGGCCACGACACTCGACGAGGCCTTCCTGGCCGTCATCACCCGCAGTGCCGAGAGCGCCAAGGAGGACCTGCGATGAGCCTACGTACCTACCTGGCCGCCACCGCGCGGATCCTGACCCAGCTGCGTGCCGACCGCCGCACCCTGGTGCTCATCTCCGTAGTCCCGTCGGTGCTGCTGACCCTGCTGTACTTCGTCTATGTCGACTCTGCCGGTGGGGACGTCCTGTTCAACCGGGTCGCCGTGTCCATGATGGCGATCCTGCCCATGACGATGATGTTCCTGGTCACCAGTATCGCCATGCTGCGCGAGCGCACCAGCGGCACCCTGGAGAGGCTGTGGACCACGCCTACCTATCGGGCCGACCTGCTGTTCGGCTATGCCACCGCCTTCTCCGCCACTGCCGTGGTGCAGATCCTCGTCCTGTGCGCTGTGGGTGCCTGGGGCCTGGACGTGGAGGTCGAGGCCGCCTGGGGGTGGGTGGTCCTGGTGGGGCTGCTTGACGCCTTCGTCGGGATAGCGCTGGGACTGATCGTCTCCGCTTTTGCCCGCAGCGAGTTCCAGGCCGTGCAGTTCGTGCCCGTAGTCATCATCCCCCAGCTGTTCCTGTGCGGGCTCCTGGTACCCCGTGACCAGCTCCCCCGCGCCCTGGAGGTGGTTGGGGGTGTGCTGCCCATGAGCTGGGGGATTGACGTCGTTGACGAGCTGAGGACGGTGGCTGACCCCTCTGGGGACCTCACCCGCAACCTTGTCTACCTGCTGTGCTTCGGGCTGGTGGCACTGGTCCTGGCCGCTCTGACGGTGCCTCGGCGGACCCGGTGAGCAGCCGTTTCCACGGTGCCGTGTGTGCGGCGACTCTCACCGACTGCCGCCAGCACAGGCCCCGCCCGTGGACCGAGGGTAGCCTGACCTCATGTGGCTTCTCCTTGCCTGCGGCTCGGCCTTCTTCGCCGCAGTGACCGCGGTCCTAGCCAAGCAGGGGGTGCGCACCACGGACCCCACGCCACGGACCCCACGCTGGCCACAGCCATCAGGACGGTCGTGGTCCTGGCCGGGGCGTGGGGCATGGTCCTCCTCGTCGGCTCTCACCGTACGCTAGGGGAGGTCGGAGGTCGGTGCTCGTAGCCTGGTCTCCCTCGTACTCTCCGGCCTGGCCACCTGGGCGTCCTGGCTGTGCTACTACCGCGCGCTCCAGGATGGTCCTGCGAGTGTCGTGGTACCGGTTGACAAGCTCAGCGTGCTGGTCACGGTGGTGTTCTCCGTCGTGGTCCTTCACGAGCGCGTCTCCCGACGCTACCTGGCGGGTCTGGGCCTGCTGGTCACCGGGACGCTGGCCATGCTCGGGTGAGCGGTGCGACTGTCCTCGTGGCAGGCCCAGGGGCTGTGGCCTGGGTCTGTGGCTCTTCGCCGCACGGGCGAGGTCGCAGCGGCCCTGGAGGCGATGGCGACGCGAGTCCTGGTCTCACGCGGGGCGTGCCAGCACCTCGCCGTGGACGACGACGAACCAGCCGTCGCCCGCCTCGGCCCAGGCGTGCCAGGCCTCAGCCATCTCCTGCAGTCCCTCCGGCGTGGTCAGGCCCAGCCCGACAGCCTGCGGCCCGAAGGAGGACAGGCACCGCTGCGCCCACGTTCCTGCCCACCAGCGGCGCTGCGGCTGCGTGGCGTAGCACCAGGTGGAGGCGGAGCAGGTGACCTCGGTGAGTCCGGCCTCCCGGCACCACGACAGGAGCTGGGCGCCTGCGTCCGGATGCCCACCGTTGTGCTGCGCCGTCGCGGTGTACACGCGCCGCCACTCCTCCAGGGCGCCGGGCTGGGGGAACCAGGCCATGGCCGGGTAGACGGTGTCGCGGGCCGCGATGATCCCGCCGGGGCGGGTCACACGGGCCATCTCCCGCAGGGCTGTGACCGGGTCTGCCACGTGCTGGAGCACCTGGTGAGCGTGGACCACGTCGAAGGAGGCGTCGCTGAAGGGCAGGCTGAGCACGTCACCTGCGAGGAGCTCCACGGCCGGTGCCGCGCCGTCTGCGGCGCTGCTGGTGCCGGGGTCGTCTGCTGGGGGCGCCGCGCGTGCAGCCAGCGTGGCGCGTGCCGCCTCCAGGGCCGCGCGCGCGGGGTCCAGCCCGACGACGCGCCCTGGAGCCACAGCCTGGGCGAGGTCGGCGGTGATCGTCGCCGGCCCGCAGCCGACGTCCAGCAGGTCCTGCCCCGCCTGGAGGTGAGGGAGGAGGTAGGCGGCACAGTCTGCTGCCGAGCGCTGCGAGTGGCTGGCCAGGACGGCTGCCCCGTGGCCGTGGGTGTATCTCATGAGGGCCGAGGCTAGCCGGGCCGCGCTCGGTGGGAGCCGGGGCCCAGTATGTAGGATCGGGGCACGATGACCGACGCCTTCCGTGAACCTGGTACAGCACCTGGGGCAGCCGCTGCCAGTCGTGGCGCCGCTGACGCCACCGTCGGCGGTGGCGGCTCCCTGGCACGCACGGCCGCCCCTGCTGGCACACCCACCGTCACTCGCACCATGTCCCTGCCTACTGACCTGGATCCGGTGGTCCTCCTGGGCACCCATGACGAGGTGCTGCGCGCGGTGGAGAAGGGGTTCCCGGAGGTAGACGTCCACGTGCGTGGCACCACTGTCACCGCCACCGCTGCCCGGGAGAACCAGGACCGCCTCGACACGGCCCTCGTGCTGGTCTCCGAGCTGGTTGACGTCGCCCGCGCTGGCACGCCGCTGACTGCCGACTCTGTGGAGCGTGCCGTCGGTCTGCTGGAGGAGGCGGCCCGGCCGACCGAGGTTCTCACCGACAGCGTGCTGAGCGCGCGCGGGCGGACCATCACCCCCCGGTCCCTGGGGCAGAAGGCCTACACCGACGCTATTGAGGACTCGACCATCACCTTCGGGATCGGTCCGGCCGGGACCGGCAAGACATACCTGGCCATGGCCAAGGCTGTGGACGCCCTGGCCCGCAGGCAGGTCTCCCGGATCGTCCTGACCCGTCCTGCCGTGGAGGCGGGGGAGAGCCTGGGCTTCCTGCCCGGGAGCCTGACCGACAAGATCGACCCCTACCTGCGTCCCCTCTACGACGCCCTCCACGACATGCTGGAGCCCGAGGTCCTGCCCCGGCTCATGGCAGCGGGAACCGTCGAGGTCGCCCCTCTGGCCTACATGCGCGGACGTACCCTCAACGACGCCTTCGTCATCCTCGACGAGGCCCAGAACACCACCCCAGAGCAGATGAAGATGTTCCTCACCCGCCTGGGCTTCGGCTCCACGATGGTGGTGACCGGGGACGTCTCCCAGGTGGACCTGCCTGGTGGGCGGCCCTCGGGCCTGGTCGTGGTGCGTAGCATCCTGGAGGGGGTGGAAGGCATCGCCTTCTGCGACCTGGGTAGCGCCGACGTCGTCCGCCACCGTCTCGTGGGCCGCATCATTGACGCCTACGCCAGCTACGAGGCCCAGGCCGCGGCCCTGCAGGCGGGGGCTGCCCCCACCGAGCATGGTCCTGCGCTGCGTCGTTCGCCGCGTCGTCGTGCCGCGCCCGGCGGTGCCCGCAGCCGTGGGCGTCCTGTCGGAGCCGGTAGAGTTGGTCGGGCTGGCAGGGCTGGTGAGGCCAGCGGAGCCGACGAGGGGAGGCAGACGTGACGACAGAGGTCAGCAACGAGACCTCCGTCCCGATTGACGGGGCCGAGTTCGCCGCCCTGGCTGACCACGTGCTCCAGGCCATGCACGTCTCGCCCGCTGCCGAGCTCGCCATCCTGTTCGTCGACCCCGAGCCGATGGCCGAGCTCCACGAGCGCTGGCTGGACCTGCCTGGTCCCACTGACGTCATGAGCTTTCCTATGGACGAGCTGCGGCCGGGGACGGCTGGGACACCCACGCCCCCGGGGACCCTGGGTGACATCGTGCTGTGCCCACAGGTGGCTGCTGAGCAGGCGCTGGAGGCCGGCCACTCCGCGGTGGAGGAGATGCTCCTGCTGACGACCCACGGCATCCTGCACCTCCTGGGCTACGACCACGCCGAGCCGCACGAGCGCAAGGAGATGTTCGCGCTCCAGCGCAGGCTCCTGCTGACCTTCCTGGCGGAGCGGGGCGCGTGAGCGGGATACCTGTCCTCCTTCTCGTCCTGGGCGCTCTCCTTGTCCTGGGCCTGGGGGCTGCGCTGTCGGCGGGGGAGGCGGCCCTGACCCGCTTCACCCGTGCTGCCGCTGAGGACCTGGTCGAAGCCGGGCGGGGCGGGGCCGTGCGGGTGCGTGACCTGGCGCAGCGGCGCGACCAGGTACTGGCCGCCGTGGCGCCTGCACGCGTGGCGGTGGACATGCTCGCCGCAGTCCTGGTGACCCTGGCGGTCGCCGGCCTGGTGGATGAGTGGTGGCTGGTGCTGGTCCTGGCCGTCCTGGGCAACATTGTGCTCCTGGGGGTGCTGGTGGGCGTCTCCCCACGGTCGGTGGGCCAGCGCAACCCGGGGGGAACCCTCCTGGTGCTGGGAGGGCTCCTGGCCTGGGTCACCGCCCTGGGGGCGCCGTGGCGCGCGCTGGCAGCCCATGGCCCCCGCCGCCGTGCCGAGCCGACCCACGCCCAGGCCCGGGAGGCCGTCAACGAGGACCTGCGGGAGATGATCGACGAGATCGGCGAGGCCGACACTATTGAGGACGAGGACCGCCAGATGCTGCGCAGCGTCGTCGAGCTGGGCCAGACCCTGGTGCGCGAGGTCATGGTGCCTCGCACCGACATGGTGACGATCGAGTCGGACAGGAGCGCCGCCAGCGCGATGCGGCTGTTCGTGCGCTCCGGGTTCTCCCGGGTGCCTGTTATCGGGGAGGACGCTGACGACGTGCGCGGCGTGCTCTACCTCAAGGACCTCCTGCGTCGGCTGTCGGAGCGTCCCGACCAGGACGGCCTGGCCGTGTCCGGGTTCGTGCGCGAGGCCGAGTACGTCCCGGAGACCAAGCTGGCTGACGACCTGCTGCGAGAGATGCAGACCGGCCACTTCCACATGGCCCTGGCAGTGGACGAGTACGGGGGCACTGCGGGCCTGGTCACCATGGAGGACCTGCTGGAGGAGGTGGTCGGTGAGCTCACCGACGAGCACGACCCCCGGCTGCCCGAGCCCCAGGAGGTCGCTCCTGGTACCTACCGTATCCCCGCCCGGCTCGGGCTGGACGAGCTGGGCGGCCTCTTCGGCCTGGAGATCGACGACGACGACGTTGACACCGCCGGGGGGCTGCTCACCAAGGCTGTCGGACGTGTTCCCCTCCCCGGGGCGAGCGGGGACGTCCAGGGGCTGCGTCTGGTGGCGCAGGACGTGGCAGGGCGCCGTCGCCAGCTGGCGACCCTGACTGCCACCAGGGTGCCCGAGGTCCCTGACCAGCCTGAGCGGAAGGACTCTGATGCCCCAGTCCCCTGACTTCAGCGGCTCCAGCAGCTCGCGTGAGGGCCAGGCTGTGCCTGTGCGTGACGGCGACGGCTTTCCTGTCCTGCTTCCTGCCCTGGACGACTCCGGCCCGGGGCGGGCCGGGGCGGACGGTGCGCGTGTCGAGGTCGCAGTGCCGCAGGTCCCCGAGGGCTTCCGCGCCGGGTTCGCCTGCGTGGTAGGGCGTCCCAACGCGGGCAAGTCCACCCTGACCAACGCGATGGTCGGCACTAAGGTCGCCATTACCTCCGGGAAGCCGCAGACGACCCGGCACAACGTGAGAGCCGTGGTTCACCGTGCCGACGCCCAGCTGGTGCTGGTGGACACCCCTGGCTTCCACCGGCCCAGGACGCTGCTGGGTCGGCGCCTCAACGACCTGGTACGCACCACCCTGGCCGAGGTGGACGTCGTGGTCTTCTGCCTGCCTGCCAACGAGAGGACCGGCCCGGGCGACCGCCTCATCGCCCGGGAGCTGGCCGGGCTGCGCACTCCCGTGGTGGCAGCGGTTACCAAGGCGGACACCGTCTCGCGCCAGGACCTGGCTGCCCGGCTCCTGGCCGTGGACTCCCTGGGGGACTGGGCCGAGATCGTCCCGGTCTCGGCCAGGCGCGGGGAGCAGGTTGACGTCCTGGAGGAGGTCCTGGTCTCCTACCTGCCTGCCAGCCCGCCCCTCTACCCCTCCAGCGAGGTCACTGACGAGTCCGAGACCACCATGATCGCCGAGCTGGTCCGTGAGGCCGCGCTGGAGGGGGTGCGCGAGGAGCTGCCGCACTCCCTGGCCGTCGTCGTCGACGAGGTCATCGACCCTGAGCGGGCGCGTCAGGAGGACCGCGACCCGGGGTACCTCAAGGGAGCAGGTCGCCGCCTCCAGGTGCGGGTGAGCCTGGTGGTGGAGCGCGACTCCCAGAAGGGGATCGTCATCGGGCGCAACGGCGCCCGGTTGAAGGAGGTCGGGGTCAAGGCACGCAAGGGCATTGAGGAGCTGCTGGGACGCAAGGTCTACCTTGACCTGCACGTGCGTACCGCCAGGGACTGGCAGTCCGACCCGAAGGCCCTGGCCCGGCTCGGGTTCTGAGCAGGACCTGTCCTGCTATGCACCCTCACCGTCATGCCCGCCTCCTGCCGCGTCGGACCCGCTCCCGGCCAGAGCCCCTGAGACCATCCCAGGCCGAGATCACCTCCGGGTGGGCCTGGGCGCGCGCCTTTCCCCGCAGGGCCGTCGGGCTGGTTGTCGAGGTGTGCCGTGCCGGACGCCGTCGCCTGGCTAGGCTGCTCCTGGGGGTCCCCGCCCTGGTCCTTCTCCTGCTGCTCCTCGGGGCGGGACTGACCGAGATCTGGCAGATCGTCCTCACCCTTGCGCTGGGGGCGCTGGTCCTGGCGGTCTCCTACGACCACCGCGTCATGGGGGGCAGCATCGTCCTAGTGCTGGGGCTCAGCCTCGTGGGGACCCTGGCGGGTCCGCGCTGGTCGCCCGCGGTCTTCACCGCGCCGTTGGCCCCGACCACCCGTGACACCAGCATCGGCGGCCAGGTCGAGACCGTCCCGGTAGGCACCTACGAGGTCAGGACCATCCAGGTGAGCGTGCCCCAGGCCGACGGCCAGGAGGTGCCCGCGCTCCTGCGCCAGCCGGTGGGGGCACCCACCCCCACTGCGGGCGTCGTCTTCCTCCACGGCGCCGGGACCCAGACGATCGAGGGCTTTGCCGAGCAGGCCGAGGCGCTGGCCTCGGCCGGGGCAACCACCATAGTGCCGGACAAGCCGATGAAGGACTACACCCTCACCGAGCGTGACTACGTGTCCATGGCGGCGGACTACGCCGGCTCCGTGGAGTTCCTGCGCTCCCTGGAGGAGGTGGACGAGCTGAGGGTGGGGCTGTACGCCGAGTCGGAGGGCGGCTACCCCGGCGTGGTGCTGGCTGCCCAGGACTCCCGTATCGCTTTCCTGGTGCTGGCCTCGGCGCCGGTGGTTCCCATACGCCAGCAGGCTGCCTTCGCCATGGACTCCTACCTGCGCGAGGTGGGGGTCCCCGACCCCCTGCTGGACATCATCCCCCGGATCCTGGGTTCCCAGGAGCTGCCCGGCGGATGGTTCAAGTATGCCGACTTTGACGTCTCCGCCTACGAGCGGCATCTGAGGGTGCCGGTCCTCATGCTCTACGGTACGGAGGACTCCTCCATGCCTGTGCTCCAGGGGCCCAAGACGGTCTGGGAGTCGATGCAGGAGGCGGGCAACGACCAGCTCACGGTGCGCTACTACGCCGGGGCCAACCACGGCCTCAAGCTGGGTACCAGTACCGAGGGACCTCTGGTGCCTGGGGTGACGCGGGACCTGGCCCGATGGGTGACGGGACTGCCGGAGACCGGCGGTGCTGAGCCCCGTGTGGCCGGGGCGGCGTCCACGCAGGTCTACTGGGCGCAGGTGCCGGAGCGGACTCGGTGGTACGCCAGCGGGGACCTCATGCTGGTGACTGCCCTCCTGGGCCTGGGGCTGCTCGGCCTGTCTGCCGTGCTGTGGGGGGCTGGCCAGCTCCCGAGGCTGAGAGGCGGGCACGGCCTGGACCTGCCGGCACCTCTCGGGCGGTGGGCAGTGTCGTTGGGCCTGTCCGTGACGGCCTCCTGGGTGCTGTACCTGGCCTACGTCCTGACCGTGGCCCAGCTCGCCCTGAACCGCACCTCCAACCTGTGGATCTCCTACGGGGGGTGGGTAGTGGCGCAGGGGGCGGCGCTGATGACGGTGGTGCTCCTGGTCAAGCTGGTCGGCAGGGCCTGGCTCATGCGTGGGCACGTCCGCCGGGACGGGGGAGGACGCTGGTTGACCCGTCCGGCGGGGGCCGTTTTGCTCACCGCCCTGGGGGGCACCCTTGTCCAGCTGATGTTCCTGGCCTACTGGGGACTGTTTCCTCTGCTGCTGTGACTGCGCGCAGGCTCCTGATAGCGCACACTGGGAGGTGGGCACTCTGCCCGCTACCGGCCACCAGACCAGTGCGTACTGGAACAGGAGACCACCAGGATGATGACGTCCACCCCCTCCGAGCCCCTGGGCACCGCAGATGCCTCCTCGCCCTGCCCTGTTCTTCCAGGCTCCTCGACCTCCTTGTCAACCTCCTTGACCGACCCGGTCCCGACGAGGCCCCCGGACAGTCCCTGCCCGCAGGAGACGTGGGAGCTGGGGCTGCGTGCCGTGGAGCGTGCGCGGGGCTGGGTGGAGGCCTCGGCCCGGCTTCCCGTGCCCCGGGCGGCGGCCCTGCTCTCCCGGATCCTGGCTGACCCCGACGGGCTGGCCTTCACCACCCGCTTTGTCGACGACGTCGTGCGCCCGGCTGACCTGGAGGTGGCGGGGCGTGCCCTGCGCCGCCTGGCCGCAGGGCGCACGGATTTTCTCCCGCCCGCCCTGGCCGCAGCCACCAGTCTGGGCGGGGCGACCTCACGGCTCGCGCCGGCCGTGGTGGCTGCCGCTGCTCGGCGCACCTTCCGCCAGATCGTGGGCGACCTGGTCGTCGATGCAACCGACCACAGCCTGGGACCAGCGCTGCGGCGTCTGCGCCGGGACGGCAACCGGCTCAACATCAACCTCCTGGGTGAGGCGGTCCTGGGTGACCAGGAGGCTGCCCGGCGTCTGGCGGAGGTCTCCAGACTAGTCTCCAGGCCGGACGTGGACTACGTCTCGGTGAAGGTGTCTGCCGTGACCGGTCCGCACAACCCCTGGGGCTTTGACGAGGTAGTCGCCCACGGGGTGGAGGTGCTGACCCCTCTGTACCGGCTGGCGCGTGACCATGGCACCTTCCTTAACCTGGACATGGAGGACTACAAGGACCTGGACCTGACCCTGGCCGTGTTCACCGCCCTTCTGGACCAGGAGGAGTTGCGTGGCTACGAGGCCGGGGTCGTTCTGCAGGCCTACCTGCCTGACTCCCTGGGGGCCATGCAGCGGCTCCAGGACTGGGCTTCGGCGCGGGTGGCCCGGGGAGGCGCCCCGGTCAAGGTGCGAGTGGTTAAGGGGGCCAACCTCGCCATGGAGGCTGTGGACGCCGGTATCCACGGGTGGGAGATGACCACATGGCCCACCAAGCAGGAGACCGACACCTGCTACAAGCGTGTCCTCCACTGGGCCATGACGCCGCAGCGCACCCGGGCCGTGCGCCTGGGCGTGGCGGGACAGAACATCTTTGACATCGCCATGGCCTACGAGCTGCGGGCGGCCCGTGGGCTGGAGGGCACTGACGCCGTCGAGTTCGAGATGCTGTCGGGGATGGCCACCACCCTGGCGGAGGTCGTACGGCGCGACGTGGGTCACCTGCTGCTGTACGTGCCAGTGGTCGCTCCCCGGGAGTTCGACGTCGCCATCGCCTACCTGGTGCGTCGCCTGGAGGAAAACGCCGCACCGCAGAACTTTATGTCCGGGGTGTTCGACATCGCCTCTGACAGCCGTGTCTTCACCCGGGAGCGTGACCGCTTCCTGGCGTCCCTAGCCGACCTCGACCCTCAGGCGCCCGTGCCCGGGCCCCGGCGGACCCAGGACCGCCTGGAGGGGCGGCCCACTGGTGCCCCGGCACCGGCCCCGGTGCAGGAGGAGGCCTTTGTCTCCACCCCAGACTCTGACCCCTCCCTGGGCGGCAACCGGCAGTGGGCTCGTCAGATCGCCCAGGCTGTGCCCACCTCCCGGCTGGGAGTCGAGGCCGTGACGGCCGGCGCCGCCCGGTTCGCCATCAAGGAGGACGTGGATGCTGTCGTGGAGGTCCTCCAGGCGGCCGCACCCGGCTGGGCGGAACTGGGGGCCAGCATCCGCTCGGAGATCATCCGGCGGGCCGGACAGCTTCTTGAGCAGCGGCGGGGCGCTCTGATCGAGGTCGCCGCCAGCGAGACCGGCAAGACGATCGACCAGTCCGACCCCGAGGTCAGCGAGGCGATCGACTTCTGCAACCTTTACGCCCGCAACGCCCTGGCGCTGGAGGATCCCGGCTACCTGGGTGGAGGCAGCTTTGTCCCCAGCAGAGTGACTGTGGTCGCCTCTCCGTGGAACTTCCCCCTGGCCATCCCCACCGGTGGCGTGGCTGCGGCCCTGGCCACGGGCAGCACCGTCGTCCTCAAGCCGGCCCCTCCGGCCAGGCGCTGTGCCGCGGAGCTGGTCAGCGCCTTCCACGACGCCGGGGTCCCCACCGACGTCCTCATGCTGGCTCCGGTGGAGGACGGTGAGGTCTCCCGGCACCTGGTCACCCACGACGGCGTGGACCGGGTCATCCTCACCGGCTCCTACGACACCGCTCGCATGTTCCGCTCCTGGAGGCCGGACATGCGCCTGCTGGGGGAGACCAGTGGCAAGAACGCCATCATCGTCACGCCCTCGGCCGACCCGGATCTGGCCGTGCGAGACACCGTCGCCTCGGCCTTCGCCCACGCGGGCCAGAAGTGCTCGGCCGCCTCCCTGCTGGTCCTGGTCGGCTCAGCCGGGCGCTCGGAGAGGATCGCCCGCCAGCTGGTGGACGCCACCGCCTCCCTGGTGGTGGCTGCACCCGACCACCTGGACTCCCAGGTGGGACCCGTGGTGGTGCCTGACGACGCCAAGGCCGTGCGGGGACTGACGGCTCTGGGGGAGGGGGAGCACTGGGTGCTGCGGCCCAGGCACCTGGGCTCCGGTCTGTGGCGCCCGGGCATCCGCGCCGGGGTGAGGCCCGGAAGCGAGTTCCACCTCACGGAGTACTTCGCCCCGGTGCTCGGCGTCATGCGGGTGGACACCCTGGAGGAGGCCGTCGAGGTGGTCAACGCGGTTGACTACGGCCTCACCTCGGGCCTGCAGACCCTGGACTCCGAGGAGCTGGCCCAGTGGCTGGAGACGGTCCAGGCGGGCAACCTCTACGTCAACCGGGGGATCACCGGCGCCATCGTGAGGCGCCAGCCCTTTGGCGGGTGGAAGCGCTCGGCCATCGGCTCCACCACGAAGGCGGGTGGTCCCAGCTACCTGCTGGGCCTGGGGGAGGTCGTGCGCTCAGACGGTGCCGTGGAGGACACCCCGCAGCAGGCGGACGTCCTCGGCGAGGGCGATGAGGCTGAGCCTCTGGGTGACCTGGGTGACCTGGACGACCTGTACCGCTGCGTGCGATCCGAGCTCGCCGACCAGGACCTGCTGCTCCTGCGCACGGCTCTGGCCCGCGACGCCCAGGCGTGGCGCAGCGCCTACGGGCAGGCTGTGGACGTCACCGGCCTGGCTTGTGAGCGTAACGTGCTGCGCTACCGTCCCGCAGAGGTCCTTGTGCGGGCTGAGGCAGGCACGGCGCTGGCGGACCTGGTGCGAGTCATGGCGGCGGGCTGCCTGGCTGGTGCCGGGCTGAGCCTGTCGGTGGCCGAGGCGCTGCCCGAGACGCTGGCGACGGTGCTGCGGGACCGTGGTGCCACGGTGGTCCAGGAGGACTCCCGGGCATGGACCCGGCGGTTGGGCGACCTTGCCGGCTCCGGGGCGCTGGGGGTGCGCGTGCGGCTGCTGGGACCGCGGGAGCAGCCCGCCCAGGAGCGCTGGCAGGAGGGCTGCCACGCCACCGGCGGCAGCCCGGACGTCGCGCTGTACACCGGGGATGTGACCGCTTGCCCTCACACCGAGCTGCTGCCCTTCCTGCGCGAGCAGTCGGTATCGGTCACTGCGCACCGCTTCGGCACGCCCCTCGACCTGGCCGCCGGGCTGCTGTGAGCCGAGGACCTAGGGCCACTGAGTTGACGGGGCGGCCGGTCTGGCGTGCGGGTGGGCTCCTGGGTTGCTCTCGGCCAGCAGGATGACTTGGACAGAGCAGACGTACCGCCTATTGCGAGAGGATCGTTATGGAGAGACTCGATGTTGAGGAGCGCTGGCCTGAGCTGTTCGAGCAGCTCGACGCGACCCAGCGCCGTGCCGTGGTGCAGTCACTTGCGGCCGACTGGCACGAGGGCTGGGGCACAACCGTGAGGACGTGGAGTACTTAACCGGTCTGGCTCGCGGTGCGATTGATCGCGAGGAGGATATGTGTCGTGTACGTCGGGCTGCTGAGCGTAGTCGTACAGCTCAGACTGACATGGACCTCCATCTGGTGCCTTATGGCTGAATTCGACACCTGGGAGTCATAATTTTCTAGCCGGAGACGTATGACCGTCCGTCGGCCCGGGTAGAAGGGCAGGAGAGAGAAGGAGGCCGGTATGGCTGAAGAGAGTGACGGTATTGAGGAGGCTCTGGAGGGCCAGTTGAGGATGCTCGTGAGCGCCGCCGTCCAGGTAGGGGAGCGCCTCGCCCGAGAGCGGGAGGAGGCGTTGCGCCGGGCAGGTGCGCGCAGTGGGCAGGAGCCGGGAGAGTTGCGGTCCCGCTACGGTTACGGTGTTGAGGCTGACAATGCCGGTGCTGCCCGGGAGGCGGGGAGCCTGGGCGCCCGCCTCATGCAGGACCGCGCCAGGTACGAGTACGCCGATGCTGGGGCGGAAGGAGTCAGGTCGGCCTGGGACCGTGCCGAGGCGCAGCGGCTCCTGGCTCAGGCGGACCGGGAGGACCAGCGGGCTGGGGAGACAGCCGTGGCGGCTGAGCACGAGCCGGACCCTGGGGAGCGTGCCCGAGCGGTGGCCGAGGCCGAGCAGCGTGAGGTGGCAGCCGACAGGGCTCGTGAGGACGGGCGTACCCTCTATGACAGTGCCGAGCGTCGTGCCAGTACTGCACGTGATCTGGAGGCCAGGGGTATCGACCGGGAGGTCGTGGCCACGAGGATGCGTGCTGACGTCAGCCAGGCCAGGCCTGCCACCGAGGCGGTCAGAGCGAGGACTTCCCATCGGGTGCTGAGGGCGCGTGGGGCGCGTGTCGGCCAGCGGCGGGTGCCGCAACATGGACCCAGTCGGTGAGGACTCCCAAAACGTGTGGGGCAGACGTGGGAGGAGGGGGCGCGGCAGCAAGATTGCAGCCTCTCCCCACGACCGTTTACGGGCCGACGGTGGCCGAGGGGAGACGGAAGTTGGCAAGCCGGACCCAAACCCTCGCGACCCAAGACTGCCCCTAGATCGTTTTCGGGAAATCGGCTAGAGTCGATTGTTGTCGAGCGAGAGGGGTACCGTCGTGGCCACTGGTACAGCAGGCACCGCGACGACTGCGGCCGAGCGCGGGCTGCGCGTGGCCGAGGCGATCCACAGCGGCGAGATGGAGGGTATGCGCGTCGATGCTGCGACGCGTGCGGACGCCGACGAGTATGTCGCCGGGCGCATCGACTCTGACGAGCTGGTGGCCCGCGCTCGCGCGCGTTATGGCCTCGGCTGAGCTCGTCGACCCGTATCTTGATCCTGAGACGGGTCTGCTGAGCAACAAGGTCGGCGCGACGACACAGAGCGCCCTCGACAAGGCCGAGGGCGCTCTGGTGTTCACCCGCCTGGTGCAGCTCATGGATCGCCCAGTGAGGCCGACCGGTGACCTCGACGAGCTGCGCGCGATCCACCGCCATCTGTTCCAGGACGTCTACGACTGGGCGGGAGAGCTGCGCACTGTCGACATTCGCAAGAATATGGAGGGAGCGCAGTTCTTTCTTCCGGTGCCGATGATCGGTCGTGCCGCCGCATATTGCGCGGAGGAGCTGCGGGCCGACAACGAGCTGCGCGGCATGAGCCGCGAGCAGTTTATCGACCGCCTGGCGTACCACTACGACCAGTTCAACTACGTGCACCCGTTCCGAGAGGGGAACGGTAGGGCGCAACGGGTGTTCTGGAGCCGTGTCGCCCGCGACGCCGGGTGGCAGCTCGACTGGCGCACCGTGCACGGCGCGACCAATGACCAGGCCAGCCGAGCCGCGTCTGAGCAGCGGGACTTCGCTCCGCTGCGTGAGATGCTCGATCAGATCGTCAGCAAGGCGACCCCGCAGGGTGCGCGAGACGCCGCCTGGCGCGTCGCAGAGCGCGCCCGGCTGTCGTTCCCCACGAGTGCCTCCCAGGCTGTGCGACAACCCCAGAGCAGCCCGCCAGGCACACCGCAGGCACGCACCACCGCGCATGTGCCAGGGCAGAGCCACCGAGGGCCTGGCAACGACGGGCCAGGAGTGAGTCGATGACGAGCATCTGTGCGTGTGTGGGTACTTGTGAGTAGCGTCCTGGGGCCTGGGAGGCGGAGCGGGGGGCGGGTGCTGTTCGGCATTGTGGCTGTGCTCGCTCGGCTCCGTGTGGACACGGCATGACAGTGCCGAGCGTCGTGCCAGTACTGCACGTGATCTGGAGGCCAGGGGTATCGACCGGGAGGTCGTGGCCACGAGGATGCGTGCTGACGTCAGCCAGGCCAGGCCTGCCACCGAGGCGGTCAGAGCGAGGACTTCCCATCGGGTGCTGAGGGCGCGTGGGGCGCGTGTCGGCCAGCGGCGGGTGCCGCAACATGGACCCAGTCGGTGAGGACTCCCAAAACGTGTGGGGCAGACGTGGGAGGAGGGGGC